>CAYGAJ010000001.1:0-60443 GCA_964347815.1 uncultured Gemmatimonadota bacterium
ACGAGACGTTCCGGCTCTACATCTCGCCGCTCGACCTCGAGCGCCACATGGAGCTTTAGGCGCCGATGGCGGCGCTCGAGACTAGCGCGGCGGAGCGCCACCCATCGCTGCGGGCGGAGATCGAGACGGCGGATCGCATCCTGGTGCCGGCGTTCGAGGATGCGGATCGGAAAGCGCTCGAGTACCAGCGCAAGTTTCGCCGTGCCGAGCTGGCGGTGATCTACGGCAGCGTTCTCGCGGTCGCCTTGGGGCTGGCGGCGAGCGTGACGGGAGCGAACGCCTACAGCTTCGTCGAGCTGGTCCTCACCGCCGGTCTCGGTTCCGTCGCCTTTGTCTCCAAGGGTCTCAAGTGGCAACGTCGCTGGCTACGCAGTCGCTGGCTGGCGGAGACGCTTCGCGGCGAACGCCTGATGTTCATCGGCCAGTTGGGCGACTACGGCAATGCGGAAGACCCCGAGGTCGCGCTGCGGCGCCGTCTGGTCGATATCGAACGGGCGGCCCGGGAGGGACAGAGCGATGGCTGAGCGCGACCGCGACTTCCTGCGCTTCTACGAACAGGAGCGCGTCGAGGACCAGCTGAAGTACTATCGGCGCCAGGCCGGCTGGCACGGCCGCCGTGACGACACGCTCCTCCTCATCAGCGGGATCCTGATGTTCGTCGCCGCTGTCGCCTCGGGCGTCTCGGCGTCGAACTGGGAGGGGGTGGGGCCAGCGGTTCTCTGGAGCTCGGTGGCGGCGCTGGTGCCGGCGCTCGCCGCCGCCGTCGCCGCGACCCGGGCCCTGTACGAGCACGAGCGCAACCACCAGCGATTCGAGAACACGTTCCACGATCTCGAATATCTCAGGGCTTACAAGGCGCCGTCGGCGAAGCTGGCCGAGGCGGAGTACCGCACCGCGCTGGAGGAGTACGTGGGCGAGGTCGAGGGCTTGCTCTCGCGCGAGCACCGGCAGTGGGTCGAGGTGATGACCCAGGTGCAGGCCGCCCAGGCGCCGGAGCCGCCCGGCGGCTAGCCCGGGCGTGGCTCAGGACAAGAACCCGCCCAGCACGTCGCGCAGATTCGGGCCCGACCCCCGCAAGCTGTACGGCTGGACCCGCAGTTTGGCCAGGGCAGGGAACAGCCGGTCCACGGTGTCCTCCTGCCCGACGATCAACGTGTCACGACCCAGGCAGTGGGCGATCCCCAGCTCCAGCGCCACGTTCGCGTTGAAGCCCGTCAGGTCCACGACCACACGTGATGCCCGGCAAAGCTCGTCCCAGATCGAGCGGATGATCCGCGGATTCTTCACGGCGTCACCGCGGACGTAATCGACGCCAGCCGCCTCACAGGCTTTGCGGGTGAGATCCATAACCTCGTCCGACCAGTCCATCCCGAATGGCATCACGTGAAAGCACCGGCGCGCGCCGGGCTCTGGGTAGCTTCCCGGCCAGGCGGGTCGCAGCGGCGCCGGTGCCTCGGGCCCGGAGAAGCCCAGCAGGTTGTCGATGAGATAGCGGACCTTGAGTGGATCGTCCGCCGCCTCACCGAGCAAGCCGATCGTGTGCTTGGCCTCCCAGCTCGCCTCGTCACCGCCCAGAACGCGCCGGGCATAGGCGATCGTCTCTGCGATCGACGAGTCGCCGCCGCCTCTCTGCTGCCCGTACAGCGCCTCGTCGAGCGCGTCGCTCAGACGCCGGACATCTTCACCGTCGCCGGCGAGGCGAACCGGCACGACATCGACGTCGAAGGGAAGGCGGCCCTGGCCAGGCGCGACGATCACGATGGAACGTCCAAGCGCGAGCCCGATACCAAGCTCGTAGCATACGGCGGCTAATTCGGTCGCCTCGGCAGAAGTGAAATCGAAAACCGCGACGTTGCACCGGCGCAGTCCGTCCCACCGTTCCTGTGCGTAGTTCCGCTTCGTGCCGCCCGAAACCAGCTCGAGGCTACGGGCGCCGCACACCTCGGCCGCGAGCCGCTGCACGTCCGTCCCACCCGAGAAAAAGATCGCGTTGGCGTCTTGTGAGACCGGCGGCGCCGGCCAGATGGGATTGGCCAGGGTGAGGTGATGGCGCATGGCATAGTCGCGCGCGTCGAGGGCGAGCTTGCGAAGCGACTCGCGCTCGAGCGCGATGACCGCGTCGTCGTCGGCGCCGGCCTGGCGCAGGCTCGTTCCGGCTTGGGCCACGCGGACGAACAGGTTCTCCACGGTCTTGTGCTCGTCCTCCGCCTTGTGCGCGCGTCCCCCCTCGATGAATAGGAAGCGCTTGACGCCGGCCAAGAGCCGATCGACCCGCTCGGCCCGCGAGCCGCCCGGTGGCGCTTCACCCTCGTACGTCGGCCGGTCCACCGCGGTCGTCATGCGGCCCATCAGCTCCCGCACGCGCGCGACTCTGCTCATCATATCAGAGAGGTCGTCGGGTTTCTCCTTCATGACCTCTCCCAACTCCTCGAGGATCGGCTCCAGCGCCTCCTTGCGCTCCGGCGTGAACTCCCCGGCCCGGACCTTCTCGTTGAACAGCTTGAGCAACATCTCGTAGCCGGCCGTCAGCTCGTTCGATTCGGTCGGGGGAGCGGTGTCCTCGATCTCCATCGATTCCGGTCGCAGGATATCCGATTCGGCGGTCGTCTCTTCTTCGTCCGGCTCTGATATGCCCAGGCCCGTCGACCCTTCGAGCAGCTCGCGCACGGCCTCGCTGTCCCAATCGCCGGCGGTCACCGGCAGTGTTTTCGCGTAGCTCGTCAGGCCTCGAAAGGCGCGCTGGACGCTGGCCCGCTCCAGCGTCGCGTCGATGGCCGCGTCGAGCTGGCTGGCCTGGGGCTCCCCGATAAGTTGGCGGATGACGGCGTTTGCGGGGCCCAGGTCCAGCGGCAAGAGCGGGCGGCCCGTCCAGAGCCGGTAGGAATCCGAGATCGATTGCAGAAGCCGTTGCGCGAAATACGCATCGTCCATCAGGCCGATCAGCCCGAAGTGATCGAAGATGATATCGAGCGGCGAGACGAAGTACTGCTGGGCCGCCTCGAGAATCGGCATCGCGTAATGCGAGATACCGACCTGGTTGGCGGCGACGGCGCACGCGTCGAGCAGGTCGGGAACGTTCTCGATGTAGTCGCGGATAAACCCGACGGTGCCGGCGATCTCCGATGGCGGCGGCCGATGCCCGTGTTGAGCGGCGGCCTGTCGGAGCATCTGCGCGGCGCTGCCCGAGAACTGTTCGTGCGCGATGGCCCGGGCGATCTGTTGACGGAGTACTTGCGTTTGCATTGTGGGTTGCCGTCTCTAGGCTGGCGGTGCCGCCTCGATCAGCTCGAGCTCGGCTCCGCACGTGAGATGCCGCCTGCCGTTCCAGGTCTCGCCGTGTGTGGCGAATCGCTTGCCGCATTGAGGACAGCGGAGCCACCCATCGGGTCCGACCTCGACTTTGAGCCGCGGCATCAGATAAACGATCGTGTCGCTGAATTGCAGATCGGCGAGCTGCTCCGGTGGCGGCGGCGCCGGAGGCCCCTCGATGATCACCGGCAAGATCTCGGGTGGGTTTTCCTCATGGCCGTTCTTCCTCGTGACCGCATAGTCGATCTCGCGCCCAATCCACTCCGAATCACGTGCCGCGCTGGACCAGAACAGAAAGAAGACGTCGGAGCGGTCGATGGCGCGATACAGCTCACGCTCCCAACGGTCACCGGGAGCCAGACTCAAGATGTCCTGGAAGAACTCGTATTTGAGTAGCTTCAACATCTGCACCCGCTTGAGGACCTCGGCTCGATCCTGCGATGCGTAAGAGACAAAGGCGTAGCGAAAGCGCTTTGCGGTTCCGGTTGGCGTAACCGATGAGTCCTCTGTGACCGCTGCGGGCTTCACCTCGATCTTGAAGTTGATCTTCCCGATGGGATCGCCGTCCTGCGAGATCAAGAGCTTGCCAATCAGGGTCAGATTCGGTTCGGACGGTGCCCGGACCCCGAAACTCACCGACGCCGTCCGCCCCCGCCAGCGCAGGTCCTGGACGGTGTCATCGATCGTGGCCTCGGGAAGCTTCAGCTCGAAGCTGAGAAACGAGCCGCGGCGGATCTCGGTCCACAGCAGGGTGGTGCCGCGCCGACTCGCTTCGGCGTCGAATTCCGCGGCCATCTCGGCCGCCTCGGCGGCACCTTCGGGCAGGTGCGCGTAGGCCTGTATCAGAAATCGCTGGCTTGGACTTACCTGCGCCGGGGCGAACACGCTGACGTCGACTTCGTCAGCCGGAGTGGATCCTCCGGCACCCGGGCCACCGCCGCTGTCTGAGTCGCCGGCGTCCAGCTCGCCGGCGGAGTGGAAAGCGTCGCCTGCATTCGACAGCGGGAAGAACAGAGCGCCAAGACAGCCGCTTCGGCTCGCGTGTGGCGGCGTCGCTTCCGGTTCTGTTGCGACGGGAGGAAGAGGCTCGCGTGAGCGCAGCAGGTCGCGCTCAGGCGGCGGCGCTTCCCGACGCAGTCGATCCAGCTCCAGCCGCCGCTGACGCTCGCGCTCGACGGATTCGTCGCTTGCCGGCGATGGCGCCGCGGCCGCCGGCGGTTCCGCAGCCTCGAGCGGGGGCGGCGCCGCCGAAGTCCGCTCGCCGCTGAGTGTCTCGAACAGGCGGACCGGCGCCAGACGCGCCTCGCGGTGGCCTCGGATATCGTCCACGCTCCAGACCGGGCCGGTGAGCGCGAGGAGCGCGGGTGGCGGGGCAATGTATTCCAGCTCGGCGTAGGCGGCGCATATCGTATCGCAGGCCTGCTGCAGCGCCGGCGCCTCCAGCGTGGTCTCGACCGCGGCTTCGATCGACGCCGCCAGCTCGGGTCCAAAAAGCTCTCGCGCGACAGCGTTCGCCGGGCCGAGGTCCAGCGAGATGAGTCGGCGACCGGTTCGCGCCGCGACGGCGTCGGATAGACGCTGCAGCAGACGATAGGCAAAAAACGCCTCGTCGATCAGCTGAAGCAGCGGCTGCTCTTCGACCGCCGTGCCCGGTGGGGCGAAGTTCCGCTCGATCGTCGCCAGGATGGCCGCGACCTGATCCTCGATCCCGGCCGCTGCGGCCGCCCGCTGGCAGGAGTGCAGCAGAACCGGAATGTGCTGCACGTACGACCGGATGAAGGCAACCGTGCGCTGGATCTCGGCGTCGCTCAGCCCGAGACCTACGGCACGCGCTCTCTCGGACAAATGCGCGGCGGTCTCGCCCGTACGCTCGTCATGGGCGAGCCCCGCTTCGATCAGAGCCGCGGTTCTAGCGATCGCAGACACGTCAGTGTTCCAGGCGATTCCGTGAGGGGCCTAGTCGGCTGCAGAACCGCGCAGATCGCGCTCGATGTCGTCCGCCCAGTCCACGGTTTCACCTCGTTTCTGGCGGGCGTTGCGAATCAACTCCAGGTTACCGGCGGTCGATTTCATCTGCCAGCCGTGAGGCGACTCCGCGAGTGCTTTGTCTGTCGCCTTTTCGGCGGCCTCACGGTCGTTCGCCAGGACCGCCAGTTCGAGAAGCGTCGCGTAATCCCAGTAGTCTGGTTCGCCGGTGGCCACGCGTCGCTCCGTGCTGTAAGCGACGACAGGGAGAATCTTTTCGCGCCGGGGGTCTGGCGGGTCTCGAATCTCCATCAGCGTGACCGCGTTGATGCCGGGATAGGCGTCGCGCCAATCCGCCTCGAAGCCGCGAACATAGGCGTCGATCGCCTTGTCCAGGAAGCCGCGGGCGAGACGCCCCTCGCCCGCCTCCAGCGCCGCCTTCCACCGGTCCTTGTAGACGCGACCGAGCAGACCGTAAGTTTCGCTGCTGGGCCCGCGCCGCTCGAGTAGCTTCAGCAGCACGCGCTCGGCTTCCTCGCCACGGCCGGCGCGATTGAGCGCGAAGGCCAGCTGCTCCTGAACCATCACGGTCTCCGCCAGCGGCGCGGACATCTCGTCGACGAGGGCGATCATCTCCTCCCAACCCTCGACGTCGCGATATGAGAGAAACAGATCGATCACGACGCCGGCCTCCGTGTCGCTGATCGTCCCCAGCGTCTTTTGGACGGCCTGTAGCTCCTTGGGGCCCGACAGCTCCTTCCTCTTTTCCTCGTTGATCTCCTTTTTCTCCCGATCGAGCGTCTCCTTGTCTTTCTTCTTGGCCACGGCCAGCCGCTCCTTCGCTTCGCTCGAGTAGCGAACGCGATCGCGGAACACGTCGGTCCTGAGACGCGCGATGTCCGGCGGCTTCAGACCGTCAAGCAGCTGGAACAGCGGGCTGTCGGTTACCGCCTGTCGCGCATCACGCAGCTTTCCGGCCAAGGCCTTGCGAGTCTCGTCCACGTCGGCCGGCGTGCCGGTGGCGGTGAGCCGGTAGGGAAGGGCGCGCAGAGGCGCCACGTCGAACGGCAGCCGCGTGTTCTCCGAGAAGATGAGCACCGTGCTCCAGGGGCGGGCGGTGTGGCGAACCCCCAGCTCGTAGAAGACGTTGGCGTTCGCCGTCGTCAAATCCGCCACCGCGTACTCGCACAGCAACAGCCGCTCGAACATCGCCTGATGGATGACGCCGCCGACAATCTCTTCGTCGGCGCGTACCGCCTCCAGATCGGCGTCCTCAATGGCCAGCCGGATCAAATCGCGATAAACGGCATCGAAGTCGATGAGCGAGCCGGCGGGATCAGGCTTCTTGCCGAACGGCATGAGGACGAAGCAGAGCGGGCGGGTCACGGGGTCACCTCGGCGCAAAGGTCGCTGCTGAGAAAGGCACGAAGCCGTCGCGCGAAAGATAGGATAGCGCGGGTGGCGGCGGCAAAGGGACAGGGCCGGGCGGGTCGGGTAATTGAGAGGGAGGTTTGGGGAGTGGGAGGGGTGGGCGGAAGAGAGGATTGACGGACAGTTTGAAGGGGGTATACTAGGGGCGTGGGAATCAAACATACGTATGAAGAAACGCCCCCTACCGCGGCCGCTCTCACCGCCGCCGCACTCGAGCTTTTCGCCCGACACGGCTACGACGGCGCCTCCGTACGCGCCATCACCGCCCGCGCCGGCGCCAACCTGGGCGCCATCACCTACCACTTCGGCTCCAAGCAGGCGCTCTACGAGGCCGTGTTCGCCCAGGCGGCCGGCCCGTCCAACCAGCGGCTGGCCGAGGCGGCGGCCCAACCGGGACCGGCGCTCGCGCGGATCGAGGCCGTGGTGCGCGCCTTCTTCGGTTACCTGGAAGAGAACCCCGCCCTGCCGCAGCTGATGATGCAGCAGCTCGCCAGCTCGCGTCCGATGCCCGATTCCGCGCTCCGCACGATTCGAGGGAACCTCGAGATCTTGAGCTCGCTCATCCGCGAGGGTCAGGAGGAGGGGTCGATCCGAGCGGGTGACCCGCGGCTGATGGCGCTCAGCGTCGGAGCGCAGCCGATCTGGCTCACCATGGCGCGGCGAGCGCTGCACGCGGGCGCCGCGATCGACCAGACGGATCCGGAGACGCGATCCCGTTTGGTGGAGAGCGTCGTGAGCTTCGTGCGGGCCGGTCTGGCGCGGCATGAGGAGCAACAGGAATGAGATCACGAGTTCTTTTGACGAAGATCGTCAACGTCGGCGTGCTGGCCGCATTCGGCATGATGGGCGCGGCGCGATCGCTCGAGGCGCAAGATGACTTGGCAGGTCGCCGCCTTACCCTCGCCGAAGCCATCGCCCGGGCGCAGGAGACGTATCCCAGCCTTCTTTCGGCCCGGGCCGGTGAGGAGGCGGCGGCCGCCGCGGTGGGGGAGGCGACGGCGGTCCGCTGGCCGAGCCTCAGCACGGGCGTATCGCTGACGAGATTCGAGGAGCCGATGCTCGTGGCGCCGTTGCACCGCTTCGACATCACTCAACGTCCGGAGTTCGATGAGACGCTGATCCGCGGGGACGTGACGCTTGCCTGGACGCTGTTCGATGGCGGCGCGCGGGGCGCCCGAATCGGCGGTGCCCGGGCCGAGGCCGCCGGCTCGGTCGCGGGCCGGCGGAGCGCCGAGATGGATCTCATCGCTCGGGTCACCCGGGCGTACCTGGAGGTGCTCACGGCGCGCGGTGTTCTGGCGGCGCAGGATCGGCGCATCGTGGCGTTGGCAGCCGAGCGCCGGCGCGTCGAGGACCTTCTTGCCCAGGGGCGTGCTGCCCGGGTGGAGCTGTTGCGCGTAGACGCCGCGCTCGCGGTCGCCGAGGCGGAGCGGGTCGAGACCGGGGCGCGTCTGGATCTAGCGGAGCGCGATCTGGCGCGTCTGATCGGAGTGTCGCTCGAAGAAGCCCAGAGCTTCGCGCTGCTGCCCTTGCGCTTGGTGGACCCGGACGCGGAAACAGAGCGAGAAGCGCTGCTCGCCCGAGGCCGGACGGCCAGCCCCGAGCTGGAACGGGCGCGGCAGCTGGTGCTGGCCGCCGAGGCGGGGAGCCGTCTGGCCCGGGCCGGCTGGCTGCCGCGGTTGGATCTCGTCGGCTCCTATCTCGGGTTCGGCAGCACGGCGGGAGGTGGCGGTGCGATGGAGTGGCAAGCCGGGGTCAGCCTCTCGTATCCGCTGTTCACGGGCGGTGCGCGGCTCAGCGCCGTTGGCGCGGCGCGGGCTCGAGAGCGGCGGGCCGACGAAGAGTTACGGCTCGCGCAGCTGAGAGTCGAGGAGGCGGTCGACGTGGCGTTGAACGCGGAGCGCGAAGCGCGCGCGCTGGTCGAGGCGGTGTCGCGGGCGGTCGAGCACCAGGCGGAGGTCGTGCGGATCGAGAACCTGTTGCTGGAAGCTGGGGCCGGGACGCAGACGGACTATCTCAGTTCGGAGGCGGAGCTATTGCGGGTGAGGTCGGCGCTGATCGAAGCACGGCACCGGCATATCGCCGCCCGGGTCGAGCTGGTCCGCGTCGTCGGTGTGCTCGATACGGCCTGGCTCACTGAGAACCTGGAGATCGCGCGATGAAGAACATCCGACGCGTCGCCATCATCATCGTCGTCGTCGTTGCCGTCGCCGGGACGGCGATCACGCTCGCGCTGCTGCGCTCCGACGGCGCGACGGCGATCGAAGCTTCAGGCACCGTCGAGGCGACCGAAGCCGACCTCGGGTTTCAGGTGCCGGGTCGCATAGAGAAGATCGCCGTTCGCGAAGGCGACAGGGTGGAGAGCGGGGCCGAGCTGGCCTGGCTCGATCGCGCCGAGCTGCTCGCCCGGCGCCGGGCCGCCCAGGCGCAGGTGGACGCCGCTCGTGCTTTGTTGGCTGAGCTAGAACGGGGCTTCCGGCCGGAGGAAGTGGCTCAGGGACGCGCAGCGCTCCGTGCCGCCGAGCAACGTCTGAGCGACGCGCGGCGCGACGTCGAGCGGACGAGGAGCCTGTTCGATGGGGGTGCGGTGAGCCGCGAGCTTCTGGACAAGCACGAGACGGCGCTCGAGGTCGCCATGGCCGAGTACCAGCGTGCCGAGGAGGCGTTGCAGATCCTGCGGACCGGACCGCGGCAGGAGCGGATCGCGGCTCAACGCGCAGCCCTGGCCCAGGCCGAGGCGACGGAGGCGCAGATCGAGGCCGCCCTCACCTACGCGGTCGTCCGGGCGCCCTTCGTCGGCGTCGTCAGCCTGCGCCACCGCGAGCCCGGCGAGAGCGTTCAGGCGGGCGCGCCGGTCGTTACGGTGATGAACCCGGACGATCGCTGGATCCGCATCTACGTCCGCGAGGATGAGGTGGGGAGGCTGACGCTCGGTCAGAGGGCGGAGATCACGGCGGACGCCGACCCCGAGCGCGTCTATGAAGGTCAGGTCGTCTTTATCGCCAGCGAGGCGGAGTTCACGCCGCGCAACGTCCAGACCACGGAGGAGCGGGTGAAGCTGGTGTACCGGGTGAAGGTGCAGATCACGGGCGACCCCGGTTTCGACTTGAAGCCGGGTCTGGCGGCCGACGTGCGGCTGAGCGTCGGGTCGCGCGACTCTTAGCGGTCCGGGGCCGCCGTCATGACCGACGACACCGTCAGGCTGGACGGGCTGACGCGCCGGTTCGACGATCGGGTCGCCGTCGATGGGCTGACATTATCGGTCGGCCGCGGCGAGCTGTTCGGCATCGTCGGTCCGGACGGTGCCGGCAAGACGACGACGCTCCGCATGCTCGGAGCCGTGCTTCGCCCGACGTCGGGCGATGCGGTCGTCGCGGGTGTGAGCGTCACACGCGACCCGGAGGGCGTGAAACGCCACATCGCCTACATGTCGCAGCGCTTTGGCTTGTACACCGACCTGACGGTCCGCGAGAACATCGACTTCTACGCGGACCTTTATCGGGTCCCGCGGGGACAGAGGCCAGCCCGGCTCGAGCGGCTCTATTCGTTCTCGGGGCTCGGGCCGTTCGAAGGCCGGCTGGCGGGCCAGCTCTCGGGCGGGATGAAACAGAAGCTGTCTTTGTGTTGCGCGCTCATACACGAGCCCCGGGTGTTGCTGCTGGACGAGCCGACGTTCGGAGTCGACCCGATATCGCGGCGCGACCTCTGGCTGATCGTGCACGAGATGGTGGCCCGCGGTGTGACCGCGATCGTTTCGACGGCTTATCTGGACGAAGCGGAGCGCTGCGACCGGGTCGCCATGCTGCACCGGGGTCGCGAGGTGGTCGTCGACCGGCCCAGCGCGCTGCGGCAACGGCTGCAGGGGCAGGTTTTGGCGCTTCGCGCCGACCAACCACGCAAGGCGCGAGACGTGCTGCGCGCGGAGGCAGCGGTGCGACAGGCGGTGCTGTTCGGCGAGTGGCTGCATGTCACGCTTGGGAAAGCGGGGGTGGGCGAAGAAGCGAACGCCCTGGAGAGTACTGCCTGGTCCTCGGCGCGGCAGCACCTGCGGGAAGCCGGTATCGAGTTGCTGGACCAGCGTGTCGTCGAGGCGTCTCTGGAAGACGTGTTCATCGATCTCGTCATCGATCAGGAGACCCGGTGATGGGCGCGGCCGTGGAGGTCAGCTCGCTCACACGCAAGTTCGGTGCGTTCACGGCGGTGGATCAGGTGAGCTTCGAGGTGGCCGAGGGCGAGATCTTCGGTTTTCTGGGCCCTAACGGGGCGGGGAAGACCACGACGATCAAAATGCTCAACGGGCTGCTGCGGCCGACCTCCGGCGCGGCGCGCGTGGCGGGCTATGACGTGGTGACCGAGGTGGAGCGGGTGAAGTCGCGCATCGGCTACATGTCACAGCTCTTTTCGCTCTACCCTGACCTCACGGTGCTGGAGAACATCCAGCTGTTCGCGGGCCTCTACGGAGTCGGCGGCACGCGGCTGGCCCAACGCCGCGACTTCGTGCTGGAGATGGCCGGGTTGGCGGATCGGCAGGGGCGGCTGACCGGCGAGCTGCCGCTGGGCTTCAAGCAGCGGTTGGCGCTGGGGTGCGCGGTGCTACACGAGCCGCCGATCCTGTTTCTCGATGAGCCGACGTCGGGTGTCGATCCGATCGCGCGGCGCAGTTTCTGGGATCTGATCTACGGGTTCGCTGCGGCCAGGACGACGGTTTTCGTCAGCACGCATTACATGGAAGAGGCGGAGTACTGCGGCCGGCTGGCGGTGATGAACCGGGGCCGGCTCGTGGCGCTCGATCGGCCGTCGGCGCTGAAGGCGGCGATCCGCGAGCCGATCCTCGAGGTGCTGGCCGACGACGTGCCGCGGGCGGTCGAGGTGGTGAGGGGTGCGCCGGGCGTTCTCGAGGTGACGATGTTCGGTCGGGCGATGCACGTGATGGTCGAAGACGTCGCGGCCGCTCAGCGCGACGTTCCGAAGCGGCTCCAGGGCGCGGGCCACACGGTCGAGTCTCTTCACCCCATCGCGCCCTCGCTCGAGGATGTGTTCGTCGCCCTGGTCCACCGTTCGGGAGGGGCGGCGGCGGAATGAACCTGGCGCGATTCTGGGCGATGAGCCGCAAAGAGGCGGTTCAGCTTCGCCGTGACCCCCGCAGCTTGACCTTGGCGTTCCTCTTGCCCCTGGCGCTCCTGCTGTTCTTTGGCTACGCGATCAGCTTCGACATCAAGAACATCGAGATGGCCGTTCTGGATCAAAGCGGCAGCGAGGAGAGCCGCGCGCTCGTCGATGCCTTCCTCAGTTCGGGCTATTTCGACCTGCGCGCTCACCTCTCGCGCTACGGCGACATCGAGAACCTGCTCGATGCCGGCAAGGTGAAGCTGGTGCTGGTGATCCCGCCGGATTTCGCCGCCGACTTGGCGGCGATGCGGCCGGCGCCGGTGCAGGTCTTGCTCGACGGGTCCGACGCGAACACAGCGACCATCGCGCAGAACTACGCCGAAGCCATCGTCGCCCGCTTCTCGGCGGAGGCGGTCGTGCCGGGCCGCGACTTTCGGCTTCCGGTCGAGGCGGAGACGCGTATCTGGTTCAACGAGACCCTCGAGAGCCGGAACATGATCGTCCCCGGCCTGGTGGCGGTGATCATGTCGATCATCGCGGCCATGCTGACCGCGCTGACCATCGCCCGGGAGTGGGAGCGCGGCACGATGGAGCAGCTGGCCGCGACCCCGGTGCATCGGCTCGAGGTCGTGCTGGGCAAGCTGTTTCCTTATGTCGTGATCGGCCTGTTCGACGTGGCGCTCGCCCTCGCTGCCGGCTTCTTCATCTTCGGCGTCCCTTTTCGCGGCAACCTGTTGCTGCTGGCGGGCCTCACATTTCTGTTTCTGCTGGGTGCGCTCAGCCTGGGCATGTTCATCTCGGCCGCAATCAAGTCGCAGGTTCTGGCCACCCAGGTCGCCATCCTGGCCACTTACCTGCCAGCCCTGCTGTTGTCGGATTTCATCTTCTCGATCGATACGATGCCCACGCCGTTGAAGGCGATCACCTACGCCGTGCCGGCGCGCTACTACATCACCGTGACTCGTGGCATCATTCTCAAGGGCGTCGGCCCGGCCGTGCTTTGGGTCGAGGGGCTGGCGATGATCATCTTCGCGGTGACCGGCCTGGCGCTGGCGATCCGGGCGTTCAGGAAGGAGCTGGGTTAGCGACCGTGTCGTTGCTACGCGTCCGCGAGATGCTGAAGAAGGAGTTGCGGCAGATCTTCCGCGATCCTCGCATGAAGCGCATCGTCTTCATCTCGCCGCTCATCCAGCTGGTCGTGTTTGGTTATGCCGTCAACACCGACATACGGAACACGGCGACGATCGTCGTGGACCGCGACGGATCCGCCCCGGCTCGCGAGATGATCGATGCCTTCCGTTCCACCGGCTACTTCAGGATCGAAGAGACGACGGACAGGCCCGCCGACCTCGTACGGGCGCTCGATCACGGAGACGCGCTGTTGGGGATCGACGTTCCGGTGGGGTTCGCGCGTGACGTGGCGGCGGGGCGTGGGGTGGTGCAGGTGGTGGTGGACGGGACGAACTCGAACAGCGGCACGGTGGCGCAGGGATACGCTCAGCGCATCATCCGCCGCTTCGCCCTCGATCGGGCGCGTGGCGCGGGCGCGTTTGTCGAGGGCGGTATCGATCTCCGGGCCCGCGCCTGGTTCAACCCCGAGCTGGAGAGCCGGGTCTACAACGTGCCGGCTGTGATCGGCATCCTGATTCTGCTTATGTCACTGTTGCTGACGGCGCTGGCGGTGGTGCGGGAGCGGGAGATGGGCACGCTCGACCAGCTCAACGTGAGCCCGCTGTCGGCGACCGAGCTGATGCTGGGCAAGACGCTGCCGGTCACTCTGATCGGGCTCGTCGACCTGGCCCTGATCACGGCCGTCGCGATCCTCTGGTTCGGTATCCCAATGCGCGGGTCGTTCTTTGCGCTGTTGCCGGCAGCCTTGCTCTATATCGTATCGGGGCTCTCGTTCGGTCTTCTCATCTCGACGATGTCGCGAACGCAGCAGGAAGCCATCATGACCATGTTCCTGTTTCTGCTGCCGGCGATCATCCTTTCCGGCTTCTTCTATCCGATCAGCAGCATGCCAGAAGTCTTTCAGTGGCTCACGGTCCTGAACCCGGTTCGACATTTCTTAGAGATCGTGCGAGCCATATTTCTCAAAGGCACGGGCCTGGCCCAACTCTGGCCTCAGTACGCCGCGCTCACCGCGATCGCCGCGGGCGTGCTCTCGCTCGCCATCGCCCGGTTCCGCGGGGCGGTGACGGCCTAGGCGCATGTCTCGCATCTTCACGATCGGCCACTCGACCCGGCCGTGGGCCGAGTTCCTCGAGCTGCTGCGCGAGCACGGCGTCGAGCATCTGGTCGACGTCCGCCGGTTCCCCGGATCGCGGCGACATCCACAGTTCGCTCAGGAGGCGCTCTCGCGTGCCCTGCTCGAGTCCGAGATAGAGTACAGCCACGAGCCCGACATGGGCGGCTTCCGCAAACCGCGACCCGAGTCACAACACACAGCCTGGCGATCCGTAGGTTTTCGGGCTTACGCCGACCACATGGATTCTCCCGAGTTCCGGGAGGCCCTGAGCCGGCTGATCGGACTGGCGTCAGAGCGCACCGTGGCTATCATGTGCGCCGAGGCGACGCCATGGCGCTGCCACCGCCAGCTGATCTCGGACGCGCTGGTGGCGCGTGGCCATGAGGTGGTTCATGTGCTTGGGCCGACGAGATCGGATGTTCACACGTTGAACGAGAGCGCGCGGGTGCTCGATGACTTCCGGCTCGTCTATTCCGATGCCACAAACGAGCAGCCCGGTCTCTTCAATGAAAGTTGAATGGGCTCGGCCGTCGTCATGATGTGCACCGTCGGTTAGCGAGACGTTCTTGAACTCTACGCGCTTGAGGCGAGTCTTATCGTGGGTGGCCCCCGGCGGCTTGGTCATCCTGGCCGCCGTCGCCGTGCTTCGCCTAGCCGGCGATACGGGTTTGATCCCCGCGATGACAACGGGTTACCCGTACGTCATCTTCGCTGCGGCGATTCTGCTTGCCTGGCGGTTCCACCGCAGTCGCGTCGTCGCGGCGATCCTGGCGATCGGGCTGGTCGAGCGCGCGCTCCAGATCGCAGGAGCTGCCGAGGTTCTTCCCGTACATGCCGCGGCCGCCTTCCTGCTTCCGCTGGTGATGGCCATGCTGGCTCTGGCTCGTGATCGCGGCGTTTTCACGTTGCGCGGTCTGGCTCATGTCGGCGGCGTGGTGCTGGTGGCCGGCGCGACGGCGTACCTTCTCGCCACCCGCGAGCCGCTCGTCACCGGCCTTGTTAGGCGTGTGCTCTTGGATGTCGGTTTCCTGGGCGCGGCCGGCGTGCCGCAGCCCGTGGTGATCGCCACACTCGTCGGATTGGCGGGGTGCGTTGTCGCGGGGATCCGGCGGGCCAAAGTGGTGGAGCGGAGCTTCGGTTGGGCGACGCTCGCGACCTTCCTGGCCGTTCGGGCCCAACCGGGGAGCGCCGAGTCGAGTCTCTTCTTCATGGCCGCCGGCCTGATCCTGGTGCTCTCGGTCGTCGAGAGCTCGTACAGCATGGCGTATTACGACGACCTGACCGCCTTGCCGGCGCGCCGCGCGATGCGAGACGCACTGGGGGCTCTGCGCGAGAGTTACGCCATAGCCATGGTGGACATCGATCACTTCAAGCGCTTCAACGACCGTCACGGCCACGACGTGGGCGATCAGGTGCTTCGCATGGTCGCGAGCCGGTTGAAGGCGATCTCGGGTGGGGGTCGGGCGTTCCGCTACGGCGGCGAGGAGTTCGCGGTACTTTTCCCGGGGAAGAACCGTGACGAAGCGGAACCGCACCTCGAGCAGCTTCGCGAAGCGATCGAGAAGCACGCGTTCACGTTGAGACGCGGCGGCCGCCGCAAGAGCAAGTCCGAGGGCAAGAACAAGAGGCGGTCACGCGGTGGTGGCAAGCGGCTGGCGGTGACCGTGAGCATCGGTGTGGCGGAGCGGAGCGGCCGGTTCCCGACGGTCGAAAAAGTGCTCGAGGCGGCGGATCGCGCGCTCTATCGGGCCAAGCGGACAGGCCGCAACCGGGTGAGTCGCTGAGCGCGATGTGAGAAGCTGGGTCTCGAGCGTGCGAGGTCGATACGGAGAAACAGGCTGGCTGGCGGTGCGCTGCCGAGGCGCTCAGGGGCTCCAGACCGGATCCCGGTCGTTTGCAGGATGGTTGGTGAGGTTGAGCAGGCCCGTGCCGTCGGCGTTCATGACGTAGATCTCGAAGTTCCCGTCCCGATCGGTCTCAAACGCGATCCTCCTCCCGTCGGCCGACCAGGCCGGAGCTCGATCCGCTCCCGGGTGGTCGGTCAATCGGACGAGGTTCGTGCCGTCGATGTCAATCAAGTAGATCTCGAAGTTACCGTCTCGATCGCTGGCGAAGGCGATCTTGCTTCCGTCGGGTGACCAGGCGGGATCGTCGTCAGTGGCCGCGTTCGAGGTGAGGCGAGTGTAGCGATCGGTGACGCTTGAAGCTTCGAGATCGTACAGCCAGACATCCAGATTGGAGTAGAAATCGTCCGCTACCGCGATCTTCGTCCCCCCGGGTGACCAGCTGGGAGACTTGGTTAGAAAACCCAGGCTGATGATCTGTCGCGTTACGATTACTCTGGAGCTTTGTGAGGTGCCCTCCTGGTACGCTAGGCTATCTTCGAGCGATAAGGCGGGAGCCTGCTCGGAGGTCGTCCTCACGGTGTATCGTGTCTTCCCCGTGCCATTCGCATTCATGTAATAGATGTCGAAGTTGCCAGCCCGGTCCGAAGCGTAAGCCACTTGGGTGCCGTCGTGTGATACTGCCGGAGTGATGTCGCTAGCGCCGGGATCCCTCGAGAGGTTGAACAGACCGGACCCATCGAAGTCCATGGCATAGATCTCGGGCCTGCCGCCATCTCGGTCGGTGCTGAATACGATCTTGCCTTTGAGGGGAGCTGAAAGAAAGCAGGTGAACTGGAATTCTGTCGTCGTCGTATCCCCGGCGGCAACGGACACGTCTCGCAACCTCGGGCCGGCGAGCTCACAGTTTTGCGCGACATCTGACAACTCGACGATGTAGTCGCCCGGTTGCTCCCGAGTAAAGACGGCGCGATCCGTCACGCTCAGAACTCGGCTTTCGATGGTGGGACCACCACCCGGGTCGGCGCTGAAGACGCTCACGACGTAGCCATCGGGGTCGAGCTCGACGCCGTCCGTCGACGTCACGACCTCGATCCAGCCGGTCGAGGGCACCGGCGGCGGACCGGCAGGCTCTTTCCCGTTGCAGCTGGCGATGCAGCCCAGGCAGGAGAGCAGGATTACGGCGATGGAACGCGACCGTGGGGGCCGAGTCGGAGGGCTCGATTCGGGCTTGGGCCGAGTTCCAACTGGAGACATGGCGGATCAACCGTCGTGGCGTTTGCCGCTTTAACGGGTATGCAGCTCTACAATGTCGCCGTCCACGAGCACGTGATCCTCGCCCACGCGCTGACCCTGGAACCTGCCCGAGGCGCCCCAGACTCTTCCGAATCGGAAGTTGGCAAGGATCTCCTTGTGGATCTTGGCGGCCAGGTCGCGCACCGTGCTGCCGGTCGGTAGGACGAACGGTTCGCCCAGATCGGGTTCTTTGCCGGGCTGCTTGGTGAAGACACGGCTGATGCGCATGACGTCGTAGACTGCGCGCTTGAAGTCGTCGATGCCGCGGCCGCTCTCAGCGGAGATCGCACAGATCGGGAAGCGGCCGGCGAAGCGCTGCTTTAGCCGCTCCAGCGTCGCCTCCACACCGGGCGCGTCCAGCTTGTTTCCGGCCAACAGCGTCGGGACGCAGACCTCGAAACCCTGGCGTTCGTCGGGCACCGTGCCGATGAGCACGACATCGCGCTCCTCCATCGCCTTGAGGATGAAATCGATCGCGTCCGGCGCATTCGGGTCGGAGAGGTCGGCGACCAGAACGCAGGCATCGGCGCGTCGAGCCAGCTCGGGGATCCACCCGACATCGAAGTCCTCGGACCAGGCGGGCGTATCGATGAGCTGAATCTGAATGTTCTCGAACGGCATCATCGCCGGTATCGGCGACTGCGTGGCAAAAGGATAATCCGCGACGCGCACATCCGCGTGGGTGACGTGGGCGATGAGCGCCGACTTGCCGGCGTTGGGCGGGCCGATCACCGGGACCTGTCCGGCCCCGACCTTCTCGATGACCCATTGTGGCACCTGCCGCGCGGCCGGTGCCTTCTTGGCCTGGTCCTTGAGCTGAGCGATACGCCGCTTGATGTCCGCCTGCAGCTTGTCGGTGCCCTTGTGTTTGGGCATGACGGCGAGCATTTCACGGAGCGCTTCGATCTTCTCCTCGGCCGTATTGGCCTGGCGAAATCGCTTCTCGGCGGCGTGGTAGATCGGTGGCAGGTTCGCGGGCATAACGGTTCTGGCGTCAATCCTTCGGGTGCGTGCCGGCTCGTTAGGAAAAGCTGCCGGATCAACGGCCGGGTGGCAACGGGTTCGTGCGCCGCCGGGCGCCGTGGGGCCGTCCACCGCTCACGAAGATAAGTTGCCTGCGGCCGAGCCGCCTCCTATCATGAGGATGGCACCCGTCACCCGCGCAAAGAGGCGCCCCATGGAAGGTGAGTCGTCACGACGCTTTCGACTGGAGCTGGGGGGCAAGACCTACAGTCTGAGCGAGGCGGAGTTTTTCGGTGTCCTGTTCAACCTGGTCACCGCGCTGGTTTTCGAGAAGCGGGCCGACCGCGCCACCTACATCTTCACGGTCGGCGACTCAGAGCTTTCAGGCTCGGGCAGCTCGCACTTCGACCCTATCTGCGTCAGCTTGTACCGGCATCTAAAGGAAGAGCCTTGCCCGGGTCCCGCTTATCCGGATCTGACCGGCAAGGCCCGGTCTTTCCGAGTCCATTCGCTGGTGGATGCGCTGGAAGCCGTGGCCTTCTTCCTCAAGGCCGGTGAATGGGTTCCGCACTTCTTTCTGGGTTTGGCGGACCGCGATGTGCTGATCGTACACGAGCGAGGCACCCGCACGCGCGTGCTGCTGGACGATCCCGGGCTGGTGAAGAAGTTGTGCGGGTCGTTGCCTGATTTCTCTGCGGCTTGAGAGAGGGGGGGCTAAAGCGACCTACCGCCCACCGCCTACCGACCACCGGTCCCTACGGTCGAGCGGCGACCACGGTCAGCCAGTTCCGGGGCCAGGCGGAGACCTTGAGCTCGTCGAAGGTCTCGCTAAGTGACGCGACCAGCACATCGCTGGCCGTTTTCAGCGGCACACCGGGCAACGCCCCGGCGATGAAATCGGAAAAGCGGCTCAGGTCCACCCAGCCTTGTTGGGTGATTTCGCTCGGAACGATCTCTTGAGTCTTCACCTCGAACCCGGCCCCCTCGAGCAGTTCGCGGTACTGGTCGGGCGTCAGCTGGTTTCGCGACTCCACCCTGTCGCGCGAGGGGCGCAGGTTGTATTCGGTCTTGAGCTGCCGCAGCGCCTTCATCATCCAGCGCCGGTAGTAGGCGATCGTTTCCGGCGGTAAGGCGCCTTCGAAGAAGCCGGTGTTGAAGGCGAAGATCCCACCCGGCCGAAGCGTGCGGTGAATCTCCTTCACCAGGCCGGTCTTGTCCTCTATATAGTGTATGCCGTTGCAGAAGACGACGGCGTCCGCAGCGCGCTTGATCGACTGGGAGAGATCCTCTGCCCGGGCCTGAACGAACTCGATGACGGCATCATAGACGCCGGCAACCTTCTGCCGGGCGTCTCGAAGCGCCGTTGCGGACATGTCGACGCCGATGACCATCGCGTCACGCGCGCCACGGATCTTCTCGAGGATTAGCTCGGTGACGGCCCCGCTGCCGCAGGCCACGTCGACCACCGTCCAGCCGCGCTTGAGCTGAGCGCGATCCACCAGACATTCGTTCACCTTTCGGTAAAACGCATGCTCGCTGAACGCCTTGAAGGAGTATTCCTCGACGCCCATCTGCGGCTCCTCGGTCATGTCGTGTGTTTCCATTGGACACTAATCTATGAAGAAGCCCCGCTCGCCGCGAGTCCTTGCCACGGCGGGCCCGCCGGCCCTACCCTTAGGCGGCACTCCAGCCCGGACACCCCAGACATCCGTGCAGCTTATGGACGGCACGCCGCCGTGCGGCCGGCGTGCATCCAGGGAGGGGAAGATGGATGCGCTGGTGCTGCTGCTACTCTCGGCGTTGTTACTGGGCGCGATCTGGCTCGCGTGGCGGCTGTCTCGCGCGCAGAAGGAGCTCGAGAGGTTGGCGGAGACGCCGCCCGCGTCGCTGCACCTCTTGCAGCGAGAAGTTCAGGCGCTTCGGTCGGGTGTCGACGAACGGCTGCGTGAGAACTTCCAGCAAGCTCAGGAACTGAGCCAGCGGATCGGGCGGCTGCAGCAGGCCACCCGACAAGTCGAGAGGCTAAGTGTGGGGCTCGACGAGCTGCAGAAGATCTTGCAGCCGCCGCAGCTGCGTGGAGCGTTCGCGGAACGGCTGCTCGAGGAGGCTCTGGCCGATCTGCTACCGCGGGAACGCTTCGCGCTGCAGTACACCTTCCCGACGAGTGGCGTGCGTGTGGATGCCGCCGTTTTTCTCGGAGAGGGACGTCTGCTTGCGCTCGATGCCAAGTTCCCGCTCGACAATTTCCGTCGTTACCTCGACCAGCGTCAGAATTCGGAGTCCGGCGGTGAGGCGGCGCGACGCGCGTTCGCCCGTGATGTTCGGCGTCATGTCGACGAGGTCGCCGCGAAGTACCTGTCACCGGACGACGGGTCTATCGACGTGGCACTCATGTATATCCCGTCGGAGTCGATCTTTCACGAGATGTCGCTGGACGGCTTCGAGCTGGATGGGGAGCCACTCATGCGCTACGCGCTGTCGAAGCGCGTCGTGCCGGTTTCGCCGAACACGCTCTACGCTTATCTGACGGTCGTGCGGTTGGGTATGTCGGGGTTTCGGCTGCAAGAGAGTGCCCGCGAGCTGCTGGCACACCTCGGTCACCTGCAGTCCGATTTGACCGAACTGGGCTCCGAGCTGGCCAGGGCCGTGCGGCAGGCGCGCCACTCGCTCACCAACATGACCCGCGCCGAGCGGGTTCTGAACCGGGTGCAGATGCGCCTGAACGGGCTGGGCGAAGGGGTGCAGCCGGCTCCGCCTACTTTCGAAGGCGGCGGTGGAGGTCTTCGAGGAAACTCCCCAGTTGCTCCGGGCTGACCAGCAGGCGCTGAGCCCGCACGTAATAGACCCGCGGGATGACCGGAAGTCGGAGAGGCCGCCAGAATGAGAGCTCCGCTACCGGTCCGATCTTCGTCACGACCGCGATCATGTCCCTAAGGTTCGTGCGGACGCCGAGCCCGCCCAAGATACTCCACTGGGTCTCCCTCACCTTCGCCACTTCGCTCAGCGGGATCGTCTCGTCGAAGAAGACGCCCAGCTTGACCCGCAGCTCGTTTTCGCCGATGTCGACGAAGGCGTCGCCCAGGCTGCGCCCCAGCCACATCAAGCCGCCGCCGACGGCGAGTGGAACCGCCAGCGGCCCCACCGCTCGCTTGGCGGCAGCCTTGGCCAGACCGAGGGCACCGGCAAACAGGCCGCCCCCGGTTGTCAAGGCGGCCAGCGTTTCCCTTCCAGCGAGCGGATAGCGCATTATCTTTCCCCGTCCTTGGCACAAGCGTTGGTCAAAGGCAGACCGGTGGCCGGCCCGGATGCGCCACATTGGGCAATCTACGTTCTTCGAGCAAACCCTGGAATAACCGCTGCGCTCGTTGTGTGCGGGCATGATCGGTCAGGCGGATCGGTACATCGGCGCCGGGTGTTGCCCGGTCGGGAGGATCGTTGGCGCTGGCAGGTAATGTGAGTGGTCCTTCAGGGGGGTGGAGCGATAGCCGGATCGCGCGGGCGCTCCGCTCGTCGACCGCAAGGCGGGTCTACGCTGTCCTGCTCGTACTGCTGGTCGCTTTTCTCTGGTACAACATGGTGCGCCGGGCGGTCAACGGTCACGGCTCGCAGTACGACGATTTCATACGTTTCAGCCGGGACCTGGTGTACGCCAAGCTCAACGTGTACAGGGAGTACCCGGCCGATTACACGATCACCAAGTATCCGCCTTTCTTCGGCCTGCTGTTCGCGCCGCTGGTCCCGCTGCCCACGATCATCGGGGCGTCGCTCTGGTTCTGGCTGAGCCTGGGGTTGGCCGTGGGCGCGGCTTACCTGTGCGCCGTCACCGTCGGCGGACCGGAAAATGCGCGTCGGGACAAAGTCTTGATCGTCCTGCCGCTGGTGCTGACCGCCGGGATCATCGGGAGCAATCTCGAGACGGCTCAGGTCAACACGGTCACCCTGGTGGTCGTTTGTCTCGCTCTTTACGCCGTTCGAAAACGCGCCGATCTCGCCGCGGGCGGCCTGCTGGGACTCGCCACAGCGCTCAAGCTGACGCCCGGGCTATTCGTTCTCTACTTCTTATACAAGCGGGCCTACCGCGTCGTGCTGGGCGCCGGCCTGGCCGTCATCGTTTGCTGGTTCCTGATTCCGCCGCTGGTGTTCGGCCCTGCCAACTTCGTTGAGATCATGGTGGGGTGGTACGACATAGTCAGCGGCTTCATTGCGGAGGGCACGCTCGCCGAAGGTCTGCAGGGGTTCAGGGACACTAACCAGTCGCTGGCCGCCGCCTTTCACCGTTACTTCACTGAGGTTCCCGCGCGTTGGGACCGCGGCGGCGTGGGCAGCTTCTACGTGAACCTCTTCTCAATGAGCCTGGGCACGGCGGATCGCCTGATCAAAGCGATGGTCCTGGCGATCCTCATCTTCCTGGCCGCGGTCTGCCGGACCCCGCTGGGCCATCGGGACCGGCCTGTCCTCGCGCTCGAGTACTCGCTCATTTGGATCGCCACGTTGTTCGTGTCGCCGATCTCGTGGATCAACCATTACGTCTTCTTGCTCTTCCCTTACGCCGCGGCGGTGTATTACGTGCGCACGAATCAAGGGGACGCCGGCACACGACGTTTGCTGCTCTATACCGGCCTGGTCTCGTTCGTCCTGGTCTCGTCCTCGGCCTGGAGGTTGATGCAGGCGTTCTCGCTGCCGGTGCTGGGCGCCATCGTGCTGGCCGCCGGCCTGTCCGTGGCGCTGGTGCGTGAAGGCCGAGTGGGGTCGGGGCTTTCCGGTCTCGCGCCCGATCGGACGGTGGCCTAACCCGACGCACCGCCCGTTCGGCGTCAGGCCGTGCGCGAAGCCGCTCCGTCCGCTAGACGAACATCGATCACCGGAGTCTGCACGATCTCGAAGGTGGCCGAAGCGAGGGCGACGCGGCCGCCGGTCTCATCGACCTTCTCGAGGACGCGCTGCCACAGCTCGTCTTTGGTCGTGCGCCGTTTCTTGTAATCGACGACGTATCGGAGCGTGAACTCCAGCCAGTTGTCGTTGGCGATCAGCGTCACCATCGGATCGATCCGCGCATCTTCGATCCGGTAGCGGTTGACGATCTGTTTCCAACCTTCTCTCGCGGTCGCCGCGTAGCCACCGACGGTCTCATTGGCGACCTGGACGAGCAGCTCGCGTGCCAGGCGTGTGTCACTGCCGTACCGCACCGGAACGACGATCTCGTCCCATAAGAACGGGAAGTCGCCGGAATAGTTGAACACCGGATCCTTGAAAACGAAGCTGTTGGCGACCCGGACGATGCGGCCATTGTACTGATCGGCGTTGATCCATTGGCCGCACTCCATCAGCGTCGTCCGCAGTATCCCGATGTCGATCACGTCGCCCTTGATGCCGCCGAGCTGGACGCGATCGCCGACGCGGTAGAAGGTGGCGAAGTTGACGGCGACCCAGCCGGCCACGCTGGCGATGACCTCCTGAAGGGCGAAAGCCACGCCCGCACCGGCGACCCCGAAGGCGACGGTGAGGCGACCCAGCCGGTCGCTGAACACCGCGGCGAGCAGGAGCAGGCCCGCGGCGTAGCCGATGAAGGTGACGAACTTCCGCGTGCGGTACCGCGCGTCCGAGTCTTTGATGTGCGGCGCGATCGCACGCTGTGCGATACGCACGACCACATGAATCACTAGCAACCCGAGGACGGCGGCGAGCAACTTGCCCACGGTCGGGTCGAACAACCAGCGCTGCACAAAATCCTCCATGGGTTCCTCCGTTAGCCGAGGCGTCTCGTTTCGCCGGTTCGGACCCTCCGCTCCGGCGCCGCGCCCGGTGACGCCCGCGCTGGCTCAGCTCTTCGGTACAAGGTTTTGCAGCGGGTTGAGTCGGAACGCCGGCGCGGCGTAGTCCTTCGGCAGATAGTCCTGCGGGATGTTGATCTGGTGCCCATCCCTCACGGCCGAGAAGTGCGGCGACATGATCTCGACACCCGCCTCGTTGAACTTGTCCTGGATGTTCTGGTGCAGCTCCGAGTAGATCTTGGCCATCATCTGAGGCTTATCGGTGTAAGCGTTCAGCTCGTAGCTCACGTAGAAGTCGTCGAGGCTCGTCTGTAGAACGAACGGTGCGGGTTCCTCCTCGACGTTTTCCGTATCACGCGCCGCCGCCAAGAGCAACTCGTGCACTTGCTTCCACGGTACATCGTAGCCGATGGTGACGCCGGTATGCAGGATGAGGCCGGTCCGCGCCGACGTGCTGTAATTGATGATGTGGCTGCCCAGTACCATGGCGTTGGGCACGGTGATGTCGACGTTCTTGGTCGTACGCACGTATGTGGCGAGCAGCGTTCGCTCTGTGACGTCGCCGACGGTATCGGAGATCTTGACGCGATCCCCGATGTCGAACGCACGCGTATAAGTGAGGACGACGCCGGCGACGATGTTTGCGATCGCACCCGTCGATCCTAGAGAAAAGAGGACACCGAGAAACAGCGAGACGCCTTTGAACGCGTCGGAACCGGCGCCGGGCAGGTACGGGAAGATCGCTATGGCCGTGAACGCAATGATCAAGAACCGGACGATCTTGAAGGTCGGCCTTGCCCAGCCCTTGTAGAAGCCGGGGAGTGCTATCGTTCCCTTGCCGATCTCGTTAAAGATGAGCTTCGTGAACTTTATCAAGTAATAGGTGACGAGTATGATGACGGCGATAAAAAAGAGGTTGGGCAGGTAGGCGACGAAGCCGCGTGCCACCGCGCCGAGAGGTGTGCCGATGAAGCGGTAAATGATGGCGGCATAGCCTCGGGTCCAGGGGAAAAACCCCAGTATCAGGGGAAGACTGAAGTAGAGTACCACTATCGTAGCCGCGACTCGGGCCGCCTTTGCCAACCAGATGAGCAGGTCGGTGAGTCGAGACGAAGTTGCGAGCGTCAGTCGTTGAATTTTCAGCGACGGAATCCGCGTGTCTCGCCAGGAGTCCAGCTTGGCATAGAGCTTCGGAAAGAGCTTGCCGAAGATGAAGAAGATCAGCGCCAGTGCGATGAGCGTCAGCGCCGTATAGCCCGCACCCAGCAACAAGCTGGTCAAGCTGTACTGTCGGTGAAGCTCTTGTAAGGTAGTGTCGATCAGCGTCGCCAGCTCCGTCGCCAGCTCCTGACGCGGGCGCCCTGCGGCCCGCGCGTCGCGGTCCGTGACGCTCATGACGATCCGGTCCCCGATGAGGAGGTCGGACGAGGTCTCTCCCTCCTCGATGCTCACCGGCTCGACGCTGGAGAGCGGATCCTTATAGATCCTCTCCAGCCGTTCGGCGATGGTTCGGGCGCGGTCCTCGGGTGTGAAAGAGAGCACGCGTTCCTGCACATAGAAGAGCGTGCGGCCGCGCAGGACCACCGGCGCTCGCTCGGGCCCCGGTTGCGCCGCCGGCTCCTGCTGAGCGCCGGGCTCCTGCGCAGCAGGTCGTTGCGCCTGTACCGTGTCGACTTGGGCACGCCCGGGCGTTGGCACGGCCAGCGCCAGAGCCAGCGCAGTGGCCGACAGCGTAGCCCGCGTATAGCGCCATTTCTTCATCGTTACCTCCATCTTTGGGTGCATCTCGCCGAGACGGCGGTCCGGCAACGGGCCGCCATACACGCCGTTTTTTTTGTGCGAAGTGGACTGAGAAGGGTCTGAAGGTAAGCCGTTCCGCGCAAACAATCCAGCTAAGGCTTTCGTATGTAGGTCTCGAAGAACCCCGGTCCGCGAGCGGAAACGGGCCGCGATCCGAGCCGGCCCGCTAGCGTCATCGTTCCTTGCATCTGCGCGAAGAAGACATCCGCGTCGGCGCCGAGCGCCAGGCGCGAGAGGCCGATACGTCGCAGGTCGATCACCGCGGTCAGCGAGTCGTCTCCACGGCGTGCGGTCCAGGTCACCCTCTCCGGGGCGGGCACGCTCTCGCCGCCGAAGACGACAGCCCGAGAACCGGAGTATTCGAGCCGATCGGGCTCAAGTACAGCGGTCACGCCCAAGGAGTCGACCGCGTAAACGAGGAAGCGGGCTCCACGTTGGCGCGCTTCATCGACCCCTGACCCGTGAACGCCCCCGTAGAGCACATCTACGTCGCTGGTGTGAGCGATGCCCCAGTCCCAGAGCACTCCGCCCCACGTTCCCCAGTTGTGATCGTGATAGGCGAGGGTCTGGTCGACGTCCCAACAGCGCCTGTCCCAGCAGATCGTCCCTTGCGCCCGCGCCCGCAGTGCCGGCACTACATAGCCGCTGACGAAAGAGCCGGAAGAGGCGAGCTCGGCCGGGGGAAAGTAGCGGTGCGGGGCCGGCTCCATCTCCAGGTCGACCCGGAGCCGCGAACGTCCTTCGAGGCTTGGAAGAACCGCCTGCACTCGATAACGAACCGGTTCGTCGAGCAGCTCGACCGTGTGAGAACCGAAGCGCAGGTCAGGAGAGGTTGTGGAAAACTCGATCGCGCTGGCCCGTAGCGTGTCGGCGAAGGAGCGGTGGCGCCCATCGGGCGTCCGCAGCCGTGCCAGCACCAGGCCTCCCCAGCGCTCGCTCGAGAGATCGCCGCCCAGGATATAGGAGAGGTACAGCCAGCGCTCCTCGCCGGGCCAGAGCAAGTTGAAGTAGTGCCATTCGGCCCAGGTCGAATCGCCCCGGACGCTCTGGGGCGGCAGATGGAAGCGGTCGATCTCGGAGTACAGCTCGTACGGGGTCGGGCGGAGCCAAAGGTGGTCGGCCTCGCTGTCGAGCCACTCACCGCTCGTGACCTCGGGCGCCGCGCCCAACGTTTGCGCCGTTGACGGGATCTGACCGCTGGCCCGGACGGCGAGTGCCGCGTCCGACCCGGAGCGCCGGACGTAGACGGCGCGACCGTCGATCCAGGGCGCGACGGCATCGACCGCGTCCGCCAGCCGGGGTCCGTCGAGTATCGAGCGGGCGACGAACCGGGCCTGCTCGAGACCGAAGAAGACGGCGCCGCCTGTCCTCAGCGTCTCGAGATCGACGCCGGCGGGCAGCACCGACACGTCGCCTCCACCCACCCACTTCTCGTCGCGTGACTGCGCGACCATCACCTCGCCGATCGAGAGCAAGGCGAGCATGACCGCGACGCCCGACGCGTAGGCGCCCAGGAAGACGATCGAGCGGATCGGGTGCAGCGCGATATGACGAAGGACCAGGCGGCCGATCATAGCGGATCCGAATTGGTGAGCCGGCCGTCGCGCATCTCTCGAACCACCGTCGCCGCTTTGGCCAGAGCGGTGTCGTGAGTGACGATCACCAGGGTCGTCCCGTCCTGGTTGAGTCGCTTGAACAACTCGGCGATCTCCGCCCCCGTGTCCCGGTCCAGTTCGCCGGTCGGCTCGTCCGCCAGGATGATGGCCGGCTCGTTGGCGAGCGCCCTCGCGATGGCGACCCTCTGCATCTCGCCCCCCGACAGCTGCCCCGGTCGATGGTCGACGCGGTGGCCGAGACCCACGTACTCGAGCAGCTTACGCGCCCGGGCGCGGCGGTGCGGGCGCGGAGCACCGGCCTCGGCCATCGGCAGCTCGACGTTCTCGGCGGCGCTGAGCGCCGGAAGCAGATGAAAACGCTGAAACACGAATCCGACCCGTTCCAGGCGAAGCCGGGTCAGGCGCCGGTCGCTGAGCCCGCGGGTATCGTGTCCGAGAAGTTGCACGCTGCCGGATGTGGGGATGTCGATTCCGCCCAGCAAGTTGAGCAGCGTAGACTTTCCCGACCCGCTGGGGCCGACCACGACAACGTAGTCGGCGGCGCGAATCGAGAGGTCGATGCCGCGTACGGCATGCACGCGCGTCGCCCCTCGCTGGTAGGCGCGGTGTAGGTCGTGTGCTTCGGCAACGATTTCGTTCATTCGATCTCTTGCCTCAACACCAACGCGATGTTCACGCTCGCCGCCCGCCAGGCCGGATAGAGTCCGGCGAGCAGGCCGGTCGCCAGCAGCAGAGCCACTGAGAGGCCGGCGTCGAACGGTTCCAGGATGAAGAAAGACACGTCGAGCGGCAGTCCGGGGAACCGGGTCAGGATGCCGTCCAGGTAGCGAGCGACGATCAGGCCCACCCCGATACCCGCGGCGGTTCCCGACGTGGAGATGATCAATCCCTGCCAGGCGACCTGGGCCAGCATCCGGCCCCGTGTGACGCCCAGGGCGCGAAGCGCGGCGATCTCGCCCCAGCGCTCGTTCACCGAGAGGGTCAGCAGGGTGGCGACCAGCAAGAAGGCGACGCCCAGGCTGACCGTGCCCAGCACCAATGAGAGCTGCTGGAAGTAGGTCAGGCGGTCGCCCGCCGCCTCGATGATCTCGGGGATCGCGTACACATCGACGTAGCCCAGACGGTCCCGGTAGTCGCGGGCCACGGCGTAGGCGTCCGCGTCGCGGGCCACGCGCAAGGCGATCATCGCGGCCGGGCGCGAGAGGGTTCCGGCGAGGTTCCACAGATCTTCGAGCGTCAGGCCGATGGTGGCCGAGCCCTCGGCGGCGAACATGAACTCGGCCACCCCCACGACGCGGGCGCTGCGCTGGCGCCGCATCGCTCCCAGGGCGGCGTCCGGCTCGAGACCGATCTCGAGCGTGCTGCCGGGGCTCAACCCGAGATCGCTGGCCAGACGCGCATCGACGATCACCTCGCCGGCCGCTGCCGCCGGTCGACCCTCGAGTAGCCGCAGGGCCGGGGTCGTCCCCGCCGGCAGGCCGTAGCAGAAGGTTGCCTCCGGGCGACTCACCTCCTCGGGCGGCGCGACGTACACCGTGCGGGCCCAGATCGGCGTTGCCTCGTCAATCCTGGGGTCGGCGCGCAGCAGCTCGGCCAGCGAATCGGAGCTGAGCAGTGCCGCCTCGGTCTCGAACGGCAGCACGCCTTTTGGAAGCACGCGAACCTGATAGCCGGTGGCTTCGAGCAGATCGGTCAGGCTGCGCTGCAGGCCCGCGGCGAGCATCACCATGTCGATGAGGACGGCGGCGGCCACCGTGACGGCGGCGATGAACAGGGCGAGTCGGCCGTGACGGCGAACCAGCGTGCGCCAGCCGATGACGAGGGCGTTGATCATATCTCGCGCAGGCGAGCCGAGCGGGTCCGCACCAACCCGAGCCCGGCCAGGACGCCGACGGCGACGCCTGTGGCGAGTCCGATGACGCTGACGAGCAGGACCAGGTCCGGCGTGACCTTGGCGAAGGCGAGCGAGGTGTCGTAATGCTCGCGGAAATAAGCGTTGATCACGGCGGAGCCGAGCCACCCGAGTGCCAAGCCGAGCGCCGTGCCGATCGCGGCCATGGCCAGCGTCTCGGCGAACATCCAGAGGAAGAGCGTGCGGCGTGAGATACCGACGTCGCGCATCGATGCTCCCTCGAGTCGCCGCTCCTCGATCTTGAGGACCACCAGGCACAACAGGAAGACGGCACTGCCGGTGATGGTGATTCCGGCCAGGGCGCGGTGGAATCGCGAGACGACGCGGAATGTCTCGGACGTCGCGTTGGCGACCATCTCGCTCGGTAAAGCATCGGCCCCGAACGCCAGGCGATCGATCTGGGCGATGACCGTCTGGCGATCGACACCCGGGCGCAGCCTGACGCTGAAGCGATCTACCCGGTCACCCGCCCCAAGAAGCTCCTGCAGGTCGGGGAGGTGGAAGATCGCGCGGTAGTCGCGCACCGTCACCGTCGCCGGGTCGGCCGGGCGTCGATAGGTGCCCACCACCACGAAGCCGCGCTCGCTGGTGTCGAGGCCCGAGACCCAGACCGTGTCCCCGATCTCCACCTGCAGATCGCGGGCGGTACGGTTCTCGAGCAGCACCTCGGGCAGCGAAGCCTTAAGTGCGGGGCGCACCGGGCCGGCGGCGGCGAGCAGCAAGGAGAGCACGATGGCGGTGTGCACGCTCAAGGCTATCCGTCCACCTCGTGGGTGTAAAGGGACCGATCGCACCGGAACGGCGTTCGTGTCGGGCCGCCGGAGCGCTCGCGGTCGACCGAATGAAAGGCCGTGCGGCTGGCTGTGAGCGCGCGCCGGCTTATCTTCGGGCATGGCCCCCCCCAAACTCTCGACCCTGATTCTCGCCGGCGTCGCCACGCTGTTCGTTGCGCTCGTGGTCGGCCTGGTCGCCCGTAGCCTCATCCGCCCCGAGCTTGAGGTGTTCCTGCCAAGCCCGGCCGCCCCGGAAGAGGTGGGAGAGGGCGTGGTCGGGCCGCGGCTCTACACCGTGGACGCGCGCTCGCACGACGAGTGGGTCTATTTCGACTTCTCTCGTGGCTCGGTTGTGCCGGTCGACTCGCGGCGGTCCCTCGACTGGGACATCGCCTTCCAGCGCCACCGGATGATCACGAACGGGGGCGCCACGAATCCGCTGGGTCGTGCGGGTGTGTCTCCCTTGGGTTCGGCCGTCATCGAGTCGGCGCTCGGGCTGCCGGAGGCGGGCTACGTGGCCGATGAGCGCCGTGGCGACACGCCCCGCAACCGGGTGCTCGAGGACTGGTACGACTACAGCTGGACCTCGCACGTTTTGCAGCCGGCCGACCGCGCCTTCGCCGTCCGCACGGCGGACGGCAAGTATGCCGTCGTGCGCTTTCAGGGCTACTACTGTCCGGGGGGACGGCCCGGCTGCGTAGCTTTCCGATATCGCTACCGCGGCGACGGCGGACGAACCTTCCCGGAGCTACGGCCCCGTTCGGCGGGATCGTCAGAGTCGGAGGACGCTAGGGAGAGCCGCTGATCGTTGGGGTCAGTGCCATCTCATCGAGGAAGAGGCTCCCTCCCGACTCGCGGCCGTGGCGCCGGACCGTGCGGGTGAGGACCAGGCGGTCCTTCGCGCGCGTCATCCCTACGTAGAGCAGGCGGCGCGACTCGTCGATCTCATCTCGGCGGTTGTCGACGACGGCGTAGTAGCCGGGGATCTGCATGTCTTCCACGCCGACGAGATAGACGCGTGAGAACTCGAGACCCTTGGTCGAGTGTAGGGTCAACAGGTTCACGCGGTGCGGGTCGGCCTCGACGCCCTCCGAGGTCGAGAGTGCCACACGCTCGAGCAGCCGGCGAACGGACTCGCCCAGCTCCTCCGCCCGGCTGGCTTCGATGAGGGTCCGAAGACGGGCCACCGCGGCCGGATAACGCTCGGCGGGTCGGCGCTCGGTCCTGATCTTCTCCATCAGCTGACGGCCGCCGAGCCGGGCGATCAGCTCTTCCAGATCCGGGGCCGGGCCGGGGGTTCGATCCCGCTCCCCCCCATAGAACTCGAGGCAGTCGCTGTAGCGTCCCAGAGCGAAGGAGACGGCCAGTTCCAGCAGTAGCTGGTCCTCGGCCTGCAGACGGCCCGGCGGTTCCAGCGCCAGCCCGATAGCCAGATGGTCGAGGAGGTTGATGAGAGCCGCCTTGCGGGCGCGGGCGCGCTTGTGTTGGCCGAGGACCTGGAACACGTGAGCGAGGGTCACGGCATCGTCCAGGGCGTGATGGGCGACGCCGGCGTCGATGTGGAAACGCGTCGCCAAGTCTTCCAGGCGGGCGCTCTCGTGAAAGAGCGAGCGGGCTAGGGGCAGGGTATCGTAAAAGATCATGTCGTCGACGTTCGCGAAGCGCTCGACGTTGCGCCGAAGCACGGGCACGTCGAAGCCGTGGCCGTTGTGGGCGACCATGACGTGGCCGTCGACGAACTCGAAAAAGCGCGGCCACACCTCTTCGAGGCTCGGGGCTCCCTGCAGGTCCTGCTGTGTATAGCCGTGTTTTTCTGTCGCCTTGAGCGAGATCGGCTTGTGGCAGCTCACGAACGAACGGAACGTGTCCACCACCACCCCGCCGCTCACTTTGGCGGCGCCGAGTTCGATGATCTCGCAGCTGCCGGGGTCCAGGTCGGTGGTCTCGATGTCGAAGGTCACGTAGTCCTGCAGCACGTCACGAAAGCTGCGGGCCTGAATGAGCTGGAGCGCTTTGAACAGGGTGGTGGCCAGCGGTCGTCCGGTTTGCGAATCGGTGCCGAGGACCAGGTCCCCGGGGCGCGGCTCGACCGCGGTCGTCAGGTATTCGCAGGCCGCCGGCAATTCCACGGCCTGGAGCATCCCACGGGCCGCGACCTCGATCCCGCCCAGCGGCGCGAGATACACCGACCCTCCGTTCGCCACCACCGCGGTCAGACGATCGGCAAGCTGGCGGGCTGCCGGAGCCACCTCGGGGTCTTCCAGCTCGTCGTGCCGTTCCTCGAGGCGGTTCTCATAACGCTTGATGCGTTGCGAGAGCAGCTCGTCGATGAGGCCGGTCAGGGTGGAGTGCGACTCGTAGACGGCCCGCAAGTTCTCGACGTGATACACGAAGCGCCAGGCTTTCTTGCTGTCCGGGTGTCCTTTCGGGTGCCGCCGGGCGTAGGCGCGCATCGCGCCCAGCAGGTCGCCGCCGCGGCCGGCGGCTATCGTCCGAACCTCGGCCATCAACTCGCGCGGCAATAACCGCTCGGCGAATGCCTCCAACGCCAGCGGTTCGTCGGGCGTCGTCATCACGCGCAAGGAGGCGACGACGTAGGCGATCACCGGGTCGTCGAGCAGTGCGCGGCCGCGCGCCAGGCGGCAGGGGACGCCGGCCGCGACGAAGCGTTTTTCCAGCTCGCGTCCGATCTGGTGCTTTCGGTACAGGACGGCGTAGTCGCCCCAGCCGCAGCCGCTGGACTCACGATCGGCGACGATGCTCTCGAGCAGCCAGTCCGCTTCGGCGGTCTCGTCGTCGAAGTTGTAGCACTCGACCTTGAACTCCGATTCGCGCTCCGCCTCGATCTTCTTGACGAACAGCTCGGGGTTCTCCCGCATCAGTCGCCGGGCCACCTCGAAGATCTGGCGGCTGCAGCGGCAGTTGCGGTCGAGGATGATGGGATCCTCCACTTCAAAGTCCGTCCGATACTGCCAGAGGATGCGCGGGTCCGAGCCGCGCCAGGAGAAGATCGACTGTTCGTCGTCGCCCACCGCGAAGATGTTCCGGTGTTCTTGTACTAGACGCTTGAGGATTCGGTACTGTGCGGCGTCCAGGTCCTGTGCCTCGTCCACCAGCAGGTAGCCCCAGCGTGCGGCCACCGCCTCCGCTATCGGAGGGTGATCGCGGAACAGCCGGTCGGTGAGCGCGATGATGTCGTCGAAGTCCACCAGGTTCTTCTGGCGTAGCATCGACAGGTAGCTGTCGAGAAGCGCATCGTCGCCCTCGGTGAGCCTATAGCCCTGCAGCCGGTTACGGCCGAAGAGGGTGAGCAGGGGGCCGTGTCGCTTGGCCGGCCGCACGCCCAGACGCCGCAAGATCAGGCGCTGGTATTGCTCGTCGGCCACCCCGAATCCGCGACGCAGACCGACCGGCTCCGGGTGCTCGCGTAGGATGTTCAGGCAAAGCGAGTGCAGCGTCCCGCGGGTCACGCGGTCGGCGCGATCGCCCAGCCGGCGGTGCAGTCGGGCCGTGACCTCTTCCGCCGCCTTGTTGGTGAAGGTGACCGCGCAGATGCGCTCGGGCGCGAAGCCTTTCTCCTCGATCAGGTACTCGACGCGGCGGATCAGGCAGAACGTCTTGCCGGCGCCGGGGCCGGCGAGGACGAGCGTCGGTCCCAGCGGCGCTTCGATGGCGGCCCGCTGCTGGGGGAACGGTGTCAGCGCTTCCGGGCTTGACGTCATGACGGGCTTCGGGCCACACTCAGCGCGAGTTCACATTTGGTGACTTCAGCGGCCCTGGACAGGAGAGCCACCATGGCGACGATCAAGGTTTACACCACCCCGACTTGACCCTACTGCAAGATGGTCAAGGATTGGCTATCAGAACACGGTTGCGAGTTCGACGAAGCCGACATCAGCAAAGACGTATTCGAACTGCGGGAGTGGCGCAAGCTGACCGGCGGTGTGGGGGTGCCGGTCGTTGCCCATGGCAACGACTTCATCATCGGATTCAACCCCGAGCGCCTCGAGATGCTCCTCGACTGCTGCAAGCACACGAGCCCCGTCGAGCTTCCCGAGGGTGGCTAGCCGGCCGCGTGCTGGCGCGCCGGGCGGGCCGGCAGCCGCAGCGATCGTTCGCCGCCGGCTGTCGCAATGCGTATCATCCAGGGGCAGGTGGTTTCCCACGCCGCTGAGCACAGGCCCGGCGCATGACGTCGGGGCGATGACCTGGCGCTCATCCACGCCGGACGGCCGGAGAAGGAGTCGGTCATGAGCACGTCGCAGATCGAGGGGCCGAGACAACGGACCCTGACTACGCTGCCGGGGGACGATGTCCGTCAGATCATGTGGCGGTTCAGAGCCCGCGCTGATCTGCAGCGGTTCATCCAGGCGGTGAGGTCGGTGGCCCGTGGGCCGGTGGCGCGATTGGTTGCCGCCGGTGGCCGCAACACTCACGAATGGACGCCCGAAAAGGCGGCACTGCTCGAGGCCTTCGACGCCGCGGGAATCAGCTCCGCGGTGCTCGATCCGGAGTACGGCGGCCTCCTGGACGGATCAACGAATCTGGCGCTGGCGCTGGCGGCGCTGGAGCTGGCCTGGGTGGATGCTGGGGCCGCCATCGGGGCCATGGCCGGCCATCTGAGCCTGGCGCCGATACGCGAGAAGGGGACGCCGGAGCAGCGAGAGTATTACATGAGTCGGGCGGCACCTCCCGAGCCGGGCGAGAAGCGCGAGGTCTGGCGGGGCGCGTTCGCGTTGACCGAACCGATCCCCTACGTGGGGGTCGACACCGGCGTGCTGGGCGGCCGGGTGACCGTGAAAGAGTGGAGCGACGGAGAAGAGCCGATCCTGCACGTCGAAAAGCGTGGCCGCTTCATCACCAACATGGCCTTTGCCAACTTCGTGGCGGCAGCGGTGGACACGGCCGACGAACGCATCAAAACAAGCTGCATCATCGTTCTGGAAGAGACCGACCCGGGCACGTTCGAGCGCGGTACACCCACCCGGAAGCTGGCCCATCAGCTGTCTTCGAATAGCGACCCGGTCTTCAGCCTCGATGTTCCGGCGAGCCGGATCGTCGGCGGCTATACGGTGGCCGACGGCGTGATCGTGCCGAACTTCACGCACTCGGAGGTGATCGAGGCGGTCTTCAAGCGCACCCGCGTGACCGTCGGTTTGATGACATCGGCCAAGCTTCTCTCCGCGGTGGAGCCGATCATCCGCTACCAGCGCGGGCGCTTCCGTGATGGTACTGCGGCCGTCTCCCGCAGCCCGCGTCACGAACTGGGCCTGCAAATGAAGGAGGACGCGCTGCACCGGCTGGTCGATGTGTGGGCCACCGGCGAAGCGAGCGCCTCGCTCGGCTTCGCGGCGGCACGTCTGTTCGACGAGTTCGATCCGTTGAGTCAGCGACGCGCTGAGATCTTCGCCGAGTACGAAATCCCGGAAGGGCGGCGGCGGGCGGCGCGCGCCCTGGCTGGCTGGACGGATCAGGCCGTCCAGTACCTGCGGCTGGAGGCAAAGCCCAGTTCGGAGCGCGATCACAATCGCTTCGAGGAGCTGAAACGGAACGAATTGGTTGCGTACCTGGTCAAGGACGCACTGGCCAGCGTGCTTTCTCCGGCGGTGAAGCTTTGGAACACCGGGCATGGCGCGAACATGATGCGGGAGGCGGTCAGCCTGATGGGGGGCTACGGCATCACCGAGGACTGTCCCGGCTTCCTGCCGCAGAAATGGATGGACGCGCAACTCGAGGCGACCTACGAGGGGCCGGAAGCGGTCCAGCGTCGTCAGCTGAGCGTGACGATGACAGATCCGATCTTTCTGGCCGCGTTCGAGGGGTGGATCCGCGAGATGCGGCGCATCGCCGCGCGCCGCCCCGGCTCAGGCGCCTGCGCGCTGGCCTCGGCCATGGATCTTTGGGTCTGGACGCTTCGGCACCTGCTCGAGTCGCAGGACGCCGACGGCCAGCCGCTCTACAAAGGGCACCGACAGGGTGTCACCTTCGCCATGGCGGACGCTCTTTGCTGGCTGCTCGCCTCACGCTATCAGATCCTCGATTTGATCGAGCTGGAGACGGAGGGCGCGAAAAATCCGAGACTGGCGGAAGCACTTCCGGGGCTGGTTCTTTTCTTCACCGACCTCTCTCACGTGCAAGCGGCGGGGGCCGCGGGCGAGGTGGCGCGTCTTTGTTCGGGCCTGGTGTTCGGGTACAACCGCCACCCCTCGTGGAGCGAGCGAGGCGAGCGCGTCTACAGTCCGCGCGAGCTGACGGTGCTCGAGAGCGTGATGCCGGGCCTCTGCTCCTGCGCCGTCGACGCGCTCGACGAGGACGGCGAACTGCCGTCCAAGCGCGGCCCCTGCGTGCGCTTCGACGGGTACGAGCCCTTCAACCTGCGGCGCAACAAGCTGGACGGCTGCCTGACCGGCTACCGTCTGGCCAAGGACCGGGCGGCGCAGGCCCTGACCACGGTGATGATCCCCGAGGCCCTCGACTATCCGGCCTGACCCGCGACGGCTTTGCGCAGCCGAGGTGGCCACGCGAAATTAGTCGCCGTCGAAACGCTTGTCGCGCGCGATCAAGGAGATGACCATGCAGGGCCCACCAATATTGCCGATCGATGTCACCGGTGTCGTTGCCGTGTTCATGGGGACGCTGATTGTTCTAATTCCCGTCGCGGGGATAACGGTCCGCTTCGCCCTCAAGCCGATCGCCGAGGCGATCGCCAGGATCAAGGAGTCGCAGGGGGCCAGCCAGGAGATGTCGATCATGGCGCAGCGGCTCGACCTGTTGGAGCGCCAACTGTCGGGCGTCGAATCCGAGCTGCATCGCCTGCGCGAGGTGCAGGAGTTCCATGCTCAGCTGAAGGCGCCGAAGCAATGATCGTCGTTCAGAATCGGGTGCCGGTGGCGGAGGGCCAGGAGGAAGCGTTTCTGGACCGCTTCCGCACGCGCCGCGGGCTGGTGGATCAGCAGCCCGGCTTCATACGCAACATGGTGCTCCGGCCGATCAAGGGACGCACGTTCATCGTCCTCACGTTTTGGGAGAGCGACGAGCACTTCCGTGCCTGGACGCAGAGCGAGGCTTTCAAGGAGGCGCACAGCCGCGTTCCACCGAAGGAGATGTTCAAGGGTCACGCCGAACTCGAGATCCACGAGGTGACGCTCGACACCGGCAGCTGACCTGGGCGCGCTCTGACGCGGAGGTGCCGGCTGTAAGAAAGAGGGCGGCTGTTTCGTCAGCCGCCCTCTTCGCTTGGCGGGCGATCGCCTCAACCGCGGAAGAGATACTGAAACTTCGCGAAGAACTGCCGGGACTGTTGAGCGAAATCGTCCGGGCGGTCGTAGTCTTGGAAGCCGTGAGTCGAGCCGATGTAGAAGAGCGTGAACGGGTTGATCTTGTAGGTCAGAAGTGGCTCGATCGACAACCCTTCCGAGAACTTGTTGTACTGGACGATCAGCCGGAGAAACAGTTCGCGGTTGAACTGAAAGGCGGTTCGCGTCCGCAGGATGAACCCCTCGAACAGTTCGTTTCCGGCCGGGTCGCTGAGTTGCGAGTATTGCAGCGATGGCTCAACGACCAGCCGGGTCTGCGGTTTCAGCGTGAGCCAGGCCTCGGCGTTCGTCCCTTTGCCCCTGACCGGTGGATCGTTGAAACGCGCGACTTGCCAGCCGTGAGAGACCCAGAAGCCGGGCCGGATGAACTCGAGGGCGTTGGTCCTCGCGAATAGGAACACGCTGTACAGATCGGTGAACTCGATTCCGGCGAAGCGCTCGCGCTCCCACTGATACTCGATGTCAATGTAGGAGTCGCCCTTGAGGCTGAACTCGAGCGAGGGTGCGATGAAGTCGTTCTTGCGAACGCCGTCGAAGTTCCAGCTCCGCTGCATGTAGATGTTCGGGAGTATGCGGTCGAGCAGCTTGGTGTCCATATAGAAGAACAGCCCCTGCCACATCGAGACACGCCGGTAATCGTTTCGGAATTCGAACCCGTTATCGGCGCGGAACGTGGGGCTTGAGGCCCAGTAGTCGAAGTCGAAGCCCCAGACACGGGCGTTCCGCTCGAGGCTCGCGTACATTGCGTGCCCCCAGAACGACTCGCCGTCGAAGGCGGCCGTGTGCTTGCCGCGGTCGAAGGTCAGTCCGTTCACACCCTCCGTCAGGCGCGGGTCGTCCGGCTCCTGCGTGTGGCTGGCCAGCGCCTGGAACTCGATGCTGTACTTTTCGAGGAAGCGGAGACGCCCGTCGATGCCGGCGGTCGATCCTGAGCCGCCGCTGTGCTGCATACGCCGGTCGGTCGCGATCGCGCCCACGTACGACTGGCGGAGGAACGTCTTCCTGACACGCGCGACGTTGGTGATGCTCGTGCCCGCCTGACCCACGAAGCTCTGCTCCTCGAACGGCAGGATCAGCGGTGAGTTCTCATCCACCGCTCCCAGATAGGCGAAGCTGGCTCGCCCGAGACGCCCGATGAACTTGCCGGCCACCTGCGGGTCGTTGATCTGTCGCGTGTACAGGATGTTGAAGTAGCTATCGAACAGGTCGCTGCCTTCGAGGAAGAATGGCCGCCGTTCGGGAAAGAAGAGCGCGAAGGTCGTGTTGACGTCGATCTGGGCCACGTCCGACTCCACCTGGCTGAAGTCGGGGTTCAGCGTCGCCTCGGCCGTCAGACCCGACGAGAACGGATAGCGTACGCTGAGCGCCACCTCGCCGTCGAGACCGCTGTTATGCAGCCCGGAAGTGGGATCTTCGTTGTCTCGCAGTTCAGCCGATTGATTGGCGATGACGGCGGGAAGCAGCTCCAAAGCCCCGCCGGGCTTCACGTCGCGGATGCCCGTGAGCGTACCGAATTGGCAGAGGAAGCAGGGATCGTCCCGGTTCATCGCGGCCCAAGTGTGCTGGGCCCGACTGGCTCGCGGACGGGTGCGCCAGAACGTCGCACGCCAGGACTGAGTGTCGCGGTTCGGGAAGCGCAAGCTCTTGAACGGGATGGCCATCTCGATCTGATAACCGTGATCGGTAATCTTGGCCTCAGCAAAGAAGACGATATCGAAGCCGTCATCCTCGCCGCCTATGCTCGAGAAGCGCGAGTCACCCTGGACACCCAGCGGGTTGGCGAACAAGAAATAAGCCCACGACGCGTCACCGTAGGTATCGAGCAGGATGCCGAAGTAGTCGTCGCTCCACATCTCGTCCCGGTCGCGGAGCGATGCGCGGATGGTCTTGGGATCGTCGTACGCAATGAACGCGAGGTAAAGGCTCTCGTGGTCGTAAGTGACCCACACCTCGCTCTCCACGGCCGGCCGGGCTTTCTCACGCGGCCAGTTTTCCGAGAAGTTATCGGCGCGGGCGGCGCCGACCCACCCGGGATCGTCGAGCTCGCCGTCCAGCTCGATCGGTCCGGGTGCGCGACTCACAACGAGCGTCGGTTTCTCGTTCGGTCGAAACTCTTCTTCGCTGCTCTCTGGGGTCTGCGGGCGCGGGGTCTGAGCCAGAAGGCGGTCCGTCTCGGCAGCGGCGGCGAGAATCGTTTGCGTTATGAAGAGCAGGGCAGGGAGCGACCATCTTATGGCGGTGCGATGAGGCCGCCAAATGGAAGGCGCGTACCGCATGCGGTTTCTCCTGGGGCTGAGACTGAGGTCCGTCGCTTCAGCCCTTTAGATCGCCTCGCCCGGTATAAGGTTGCGCCCAAACCTTTATATCGGGTCACGTCTCTGATCTTCCGTACGCGAAGCCGACAGCGCGAGGTTTCAAATGGCGGTGTGAAGCAGGCGGTTCAGAGGGTTGGGGTGCCGGGCGACGGGTGAGGTTGGCTGGTGGTGTGGGCGTCGTGCGGCCCGAAGACGGGTTGACGCGCCGGCGGCGGCCGGCTGTGATCTCAGCGCAGGGAAGGCTCGACCGGCGGCTTCAGAACGACAGCCTTACGCCGTACCAATAGACCGCAGGCCTCCAGAAGACTCAGCCGCAGCGACGGATCGGCTTGATCGAGGTTGTCGGAGGCCGCCAGGATCGCGTTCACCAGGTCGGGAGCGAGGTGCAAGCCTTCCGTCTTCGGCGCGGAAGCCGAAGCGCTCGTGCGGTGCGCCCGTGCTGCCTCTCGCGCGACGGCCGAAAGCGGACAGTCGGGGTCGGAGACCGTCCCGCGGCGTATTCTCCCCGACGCCAAACGCCAATCCCGCGGCGTACGTGTCAACAGCTCCAGAAACTCTTCTCGGCTCATCGTTACGACGGCGGTTAATGAGCGGTTAATGATAGGCGGAGTTCTGGGCCGTCGGCCGCTCGGCGCCGTCGTCCCGCAGCAGATAGCGTGTCTCCACCTCCGTCCAGCGCACCCGGCGCTGACAGTGGTGACACAGCACCCAGTCCTTTCCGAAGCCGGGCCACACGCAGTCGCTCACCTCGTGGCAGTGCGGACAGAACATCAGTCGATCTTGGGTCATCGTCGCTCTCACAAGCAGCGGACCGGGGGGGTGCCGACTGCGGTGGGGTAGATGTGCACAGGCCGTACCAGGCCGGCACCGCTGACATCGAGAGCGGTAATCTGTTGTGGATGCTTGACTTATGAAGCTAAGCCCCGACCGGCTCCGCCGCGCCCGATCCACCGGGATGTTACGATACGGTAACGGAGCCGGGAACGTTACGGCTGAACGTAGCCCCCACGGGCGTTTCGCGGACCTGCGCTGGCGGAGGCGAGGGTGCAGGGAGGGACAACGAGTCGGTCAAGATGGCCGAATGGCGTGATCGTGCGCCTTCCACCCTTAGAACCGTGGCGTCCTCGCCGAACCGCTGGCCGGCGGCCCGAAGGAACGACTCGATAGTGGCGTAGTGACCGAAAACGAATCGAGCCATGAACCGAAAGAACGCGTTGTGGACCACGCCGTCCTCGGTGAGGGTGAGGGTCGAGCCGCCGGCGGACTCGGAGATCTCGAACGTCCAGGTACCACCGAAGGGGAGGTCCTCGTCGGCGATCCGGGTGACGAGCCGGCGCGGAGGCTGCGACTCCACGACTTCGATCGGCATGGTTTGCCCGCGCCGATCCCGCTGATTCCACGTTTCGCGGTCGCCGACGTCGGCGCGCTCCACGGCTTCGATCTCGTCCCACCAGTCGGCAGAGCCGCCCCGGTCGCGGATGACGTTCCATACCGAGTCCGCAGGCTGGCCGAGGGCGATCGATGCGCTGGCCTTGTGGTTCTGAGGAAGCAGGGCGCCGACGAGCACGACGAAGAGGACAAGCCCGACCAGCACGCCGAGAACGGCGAGGATCCACTTCGGCATGCCTCCTCCTTTTCTCGTCTCAACCGCGCACGAGATTTCGGACGAGGAACATCACGTTGGCGGGCCGCTCCGCGAGCCGCCGCATGAACCAGGGAAACCAGGACTGGCCGTAGCTGATCAGAACACGCATCGCATACCCGTCTTCGGCGAGGCGAAGCTGAGCCTCTCGCCGAATGCCGTAGAGCATCTGGAACTCGTAAGCCTCTCTGGGCAGCCCGATCGCTTCGGCACGACGGCAAACGGCTGCGATCATCCGAGGGTCGTGGGTTCCGAAGATGGCCCGCGTTCCGTTGGCCCGGGAAGCTTGCTCGATCAAGACATCGGCGAGGCGGAGGAAGCTGGCATCCACATCCTTCTTTCGCCGGTAGGCCACGTTGTGCGGCTCGTTGTATGCGCCTTTGACCAGCCGGATGACAGGTGCGAGTTGCAAAAGCGTGGCGAGGTCGGCAGCCGTCCGGTGCAGATAGGCCTGGAGACAGAGCGCCACATTGTCGTGATCGGCTCTCAGGCGCCTGTAAAGCTCGATCGTTCGGTCGACATAGGAGCTATCCTCCATATCGATGGCGACAAACCGGCCGAGCCCTGCGGCGCGGGAGATGATCGTTTGATAACGGCAAAGGGTTTGGTCGAAGTCGAGATCAAGGCCGAGCTGTGTGGGCTTGATCGAGATGTCGGTGTCGAGCGACAGCTCGCTTACGCGGTTGAGCACGTCCAGGTAATGCTGGGTCACGCTATCGGCCTCTGCGCTGTGCGTGATGTTTTCGCCCAGCAGGGTCAGGATCGTGCCGATCCCTTTGGGCCGCAGCGACTCGCTCGCGTCGATGGCAGACGCCGCGTCCTCGCCCGGCATGAACCGCTCGACTGCGTGGCGCGTGAACCGACGACGCGTGAGCTGGCTGGCAAGCCACTCGCTCCGCGATCCTCGCAGCAGGATCTCCCGGGCGATCCCCATGCGATGCCTCCCGCTCTATCCGATGATCAGTGTTTTACGTGGCCGCGTCGCGCCGGCGGTCGTGTCGGAAAGATCGCCAGCGCTGTGCCGGACGTCGTGAAGCTAGCGGCCGAGGCCGTCGCCAGCCAGCGCCGTGAGCCGGTTCAGCCACGTTCGATCGGATGACCCTCGATCACCCATGAGCGGATTCCGCCCTTGAGATTGGCCACGCGTTCGTAGCCGTGTGCCTTGAGCAGGCTCGCTCCGATGGCGGAGCGCCAACCGGTCTGGCAGTGGAGTACGACGTCTCGGTCCCTCGGGATCTGGTCCAGGCGGTCGGTGAGATACCCGAGCGGCACGTTGGGCACGTCGGGAAGGTGGGCGGCTTCCCACTCCGGCAGGCTGCGGACATCCACCACCGCCACCCGGCCGTTCTCCAGCATCTTGGCCAGCTGCTGGGACGTGATCTCGCTGGTGGTCGCCAGTCGCCGGCCGGCCTCGGCCCAGGCGTTGACGGCGCCGCCACCGAAGTACCCGGCGATGCGGTCGAGCCCGATCACCCGCAGGTCACCCGCCGCCTCGTCGATCATGTGGGGGTCCGTGTCTTCGTCGACGATCAGATAGAAATCGCGGTCGAACGGTATGAGCCAACCGGCCCAGGTCGGGAACGTCCGGTCCAGCGGGATGTTGATTGTGCCGGGCACGTGACCTTCGGCATAGTCGCCGATGTGACGCGTGTCGACGACGAACGCACCGTCCGCGAGAAGATCGGGAAGCCGCGACTCCGGCAATCGCTCCGGTCGCCTAAAGCCCGCGATCACCGGTGGGCCCGCTTTGTTGATGCGCTTCATCTCAGCGAAGTACTTGGGCGGATCGGGTTGGCCGGCGAGCACCGCCTCGACGAAGTCGTCCGCGTTCGCGGCCCTGAAAGCCCAGTTGAACATCCGCTCGTAGCCGAGGGTGGACTGAGGAACCGCGCCCAGCGCCTTGCCGCACGCCGAGCCCGCTCCGTGCCCCGGCCAGAGCTGCAGGTAGTCGGGCATATCCTTGAAGCGCTGGATCGACTCGTAAAGCTGCCGCGCCGCTTCCTCCATCGTTCCCTCGATCCGCGCGGCTCGCTCCAGCAGGTCGGGGCGGCCGACGTCGCCGACAAACACAAAGTCGCCCGTAAACACTCCCATCGGACGGTCGGCGGCGGCGGTGTCGGTGATCACGAAGCAGATGTGCTCTGGCGTGTGTCCCGGCGTGTGCAGGATCTCGACCCGCACGTTGCCGACCATGAAGGCATCACCGTCATGGAGCAGGGTGGCCCCTTCCTCGGCAGCGAACTCGTATTTCCAGTCAGCGCTTCCGTCGTCGGACAGGAGAAGCCGCCCGCCACTGCAGCGAGCCAGCTCCCGGGCGCCGGAAACGAAGTCGGCGTGGATGTGCGTCTCGGTGATGTGAGTGATTCGCAGCCCCTCCTGCTCCGCCGCTCTCACGTAGGCGTCCACCCGGCGATTGGGATCGACCACCATCGCTTCGCCTGTGGCGGAGCAGCCGACCAGGTAAGACGCTTGAGCCAGCTTGTCGTCGTAAAACCGCCTGAGCAGCATCGTCGCCTCCCAAACAAGCGCTAGCTTCGCTGTTCGTCACGCGAACTGTTCGGCGAGCCGGGCGACCGCGCCCAGGGCGGGCCGCCAAATTCCGGATTGAGTCTAATCGGACGCGTTATCGCCGCCACTCCAAGATAACACGTGGGCTTCGGGCCGGCGCTGGGCGCTTTGCGCTGCCGCCGATCGCTCGACGGGACCATGGGGCCGAGGCGAGGACGGAGCTGTTGAGGCTTGACGGCTGTCGTGCGTTTGTGCTACACTTCGGTTCGACAAATGGCCACAGACAAGTTCGATAGCACCCGTAAACGCCATCCAATCCAGGTGGTCGCCCGCCGGACTGGGCTCAGCGCGGACGTCCTGAGGGCGTGGGAGAAACGGTATTCGGTCGTCGAGCCGGGTCGCTCGGAGGGCGGGCGGCGTCTGTACTCCGACGATGACATCGAGCGCCTGCGCTTGCTGCGGCGGGCGAGTCGTGCCGGCCGGCGCATCAGCCAGATCGCCGCCCTGGACGCCAAGGAGTTGGCGGCGCTCGTGCACGAGGATGAGCGCGAAGAGGCCGTGGCGGGACCGGAGGTTCTGGGGGACGATTTTGCGGCGGCCGAGGTCCACCTCAAGGCGGCGTTGGCTGCGGCGGAGCGCCTGGACGGCCGGGAGCTGGAGAGGGTGCTGAACCGAGCGACGGCCGTGCTTAGCGCCCCGGTTCTGATCGAGCACGTGGCGGCTCCACTGATGCGGACGTTGGGTGCGCGGTGGAGCGAAGGGGGTGTGCGCCCGTCGCACGAGCATCTGTCGTCGGCAGTGCTGCTTCGTGTCTTGGGGAAGGTGTTCGAGGCGACCGAGCCGCCGAGCGTCGCACCGAATCTGGTGGTGGCCACACCCGCGAATCACGGGCACGAGTTCGGCGCGCTCTTCGCCGCTGTGATCGCGGCGGCCGAGGGGTGGCGAGTCACTTATCTGGGCCCCGACCTGCCCGCCGATGATCTCGCCGCCACCGTACGGGACACGGGGGCCGAAGCGCTGGCGCTCAGCCTTGTCTATCCGGAGGCGGACGCCGATCTCGAGAACGAGCTGCGCGAATTGCGGCTCAAGCTCCCGCCGGCGGTACCGATCCTCGTGGGTGGCGCGGCCACCTCCAGCTACCGCAAGGTTTTGGACGAGATCGAAGCGATCGAACTCACCGACATGGGTGAGTTGCGGGCCGCCCTCTCCAAGCTGAAGTAGGGTGCGGGAGGCGGCCGTAGAGTTCAGGTCCTGCTCGCAAACCCGCCCGGACCCGCGGTCTAGAGCTCTCTCCCCTTACCGGAATCGCTGACGCTCATCAGAGCTTCCGGGTAGGGCTCGAAAAACGTCTGCGGCTTCAGGTAGTCCTGATCGAAGCGGACGATCCAGGCCCGGAGGATGGAGGTTACGGCGCTCACCGGCGTTCGCCCGTTTCGGTACCGCTCCAGAGAGCTTTGAAACAGCCGCTTTTCGCTGGATTTAAGCTGGTCGGAAAAGTAGCCCGAGGCATGTTGCAGAACGTTGATGACCGACGTGTAGCGGGGCGTGCGCGCCAGCGCCGCCTGAAAGTGCCGTTCGTACGCATCGATCAGCTGGGCGAAGGGGCGCTTCTCGTGATTCGCCACGATCCGCCCCAGCGTGCGCATCTCCTTCTGGTTGTAAGCCATCAGCAGGAACTTGTTCACCGAATGGAAGCGAACCAGATCGCCCAGCGATCCCGAGCCCTTGAGCGCCCGGAAACGGGCCAGGCTGAAGAGCTTTGTGAGGAAGTGCTCGCGGATCCGGTAGTTGCGTAGCCGCCCCTCGTCTTCGATCGCCAATCCGCCGTACAGGTCCAGCACCCGCCCGCCGAACAGACCGGGACCCCGGGTGGACGACGCCGATTTGTCGAGACCTTGATAGTGCTTGACGTCCGAGATGCCGCAGGACGGCGATCGGTTCTTGAGGATGAAGCCGTCCACGGCGCCAAGGGAGGTCAAGAACCGATCGGAGAAGTCCTGCATGTCCGCGGTGACGTCGCGGTCCGTCGCCGGCTGCAGCAGCCGCGCCTCCCCACCCACGGCGACGATCCGGACGGGCTCGCGCGGGACCCCCAAGCCGATCTCCAGCTCGGGACACACGGGGACGAAGGTCACCCAAGGCTCCAGCTCACGCACGAAGTCGTAGGGGATTACCTGGGCGTTGTAACGAACCGGTTCAAGCTCCAGGCAGCGGCTCAGTACGACGACCGGCCTAACCTGCTCATCCATTCAACCGCACCTCCTGCGTCATCGACATGTCACAAAGACTGGCCGGATCGGCCGCCGGCGACCTGGGGGGCGCGAGCGGGTGCCGGGGTCATTGTGTTTAGATAATATCAATATAATAACTGTATAACGCCTTGACAATACTTATTGTCTAGGTTATGTTGCTGACGAAAATGTGGCAGCGCAATAGCGGCGCCCGTGCTCACTCTAAATCGCAGCCAGATTTGCCAACAGCCTGAGCTTGCCCGGGTATGAGCGATCGACGACACACCCCCAGCCAGTACGCGGACCAGCGCGCAAAGCGGCAGCCGTCCGGCCCGCGGGAAGCCGCCGAGCAGGCGAAGGCGGAGCTTGCGCCGGTCGCCGGCCAGCCGCCGCTCGTCTTGCTGACCGGGGCGACAGGCTACGTCGGGGGACGTCTCATGCGGGCGCTGAATCGGCGCGGCGTGCGCCTCCGCTGCTTAGCACGGAGGCCCGAGTACCTGGAGCCGAAAGTCGTCACGGGAACGGAGGTCGTCAAAGGCGATGCAGACGATCTGCCGTCGCTGCGGCGGGCACTGACCGGGGTGGATGTCGCCTATTATCTGATCCACTCCATGGGTTCCTCGGAGGACTTCGAGCAAAAAGATCGGCGCGCTGCGGAGAACTTCGCGCGAGCGGCGGAAGCCGCGGGGGTTCGGCGAATCATCTACCTGGGTGGACTGGGTCGAGAGCCCGGTCTGTCACAGCACCTGCGGAGCCGGCAGGAGGTCGGGCGTATCCTTCGCGGATCGGGAGTGCCGACGCTCGAATTCCGCGCTTCGATCATCATCGGGTCGGGCAGTCTGTCGTTCGAGATGATCCGCTCACTGGTGGAGAAGCTGCCGGTGATGGTGACGCCCCGCTGGGTGCGGGTGCCTGCTCAGCCGCTCGCCGTGGAAGATCTGATCGACTACCTGGTAGAGGCGCTGGAGGTCGCGGTCGAGGGCGACGCCGTCTTCGAGATCGGTGGCGCGGACCCGGTCTCCTATATGGACATCATGAGGGAGTACGCGCGCCAGCGTGGACTGCGGCGATTGATGATTCCGGTTCCTGTCCTCTCGCCAAAGCTGTCGAGTCTGTGGCTGGGGCTCGTTACCCCCGTCTACGCTCGGGTGGGAAGAGATCTCATCGACAGTGTTCGCAATCCGACGGTGGTGGAGGATGATGCGGCCTTGCGGGCTTTCGACGTACGTCCCCGTGGGGTGAAAGAGGCGATCAGGCGCGCGCTGATCAATGAAGACCAAGAGTTTGCGGAGACGCGCTGGTCCGACGCGCTCTCATCCGGCGACCGTCAGAGTTGGGGGGGCAAGAAGTTCGGCTCCCGCATCGTGGACTCGCGGTCGGTTTGGGTTCCTTACGAGCCCCGGCAGGCGTTCCGGCCAATTCGGAGGCTAGGTGGAGAAGTTGGTTGGTACTTCGCCGACTGGTTGTGGCGCCTCCGGGGCTTTATCGACCTCTGGTTCGGTGGCGTGGGCTCGCGTCGCGGGCGTCGCGACGCGGAGCAGCTCGCGCCCGGCGAAACCGTGGACTTCTGGCGGGTGGAGCAGTTCACGCCCGACGAACTGCTGCGCCTGTCGGCGGAGATGAAGCTGCCGGGACGCGCCTGGCTTCAGTTCGAGGTGACGCGCCAGGGCGATGGAAGCGTCGTGCGTCAGACCGCGATCTTCGACCCGGTCGGCCTGTTCGGCCACCTGTACTGGTACACTCTCTACCCGCTTCACCAGCTCGTTTTCGCCGGGATGCTGCGTGGGATGGTCAAGGCGATGAACGCGAATGGTGGGGAACGCCCCATCGGCGCGCTGCAGGCCGGTGCAGCGGCTTAGCTCAGGGTCGGAGAGTCAAGTCTCATCAGAAAGAGGTCGGCCCCACGGAGAGAAAACAAATTCTATGACTTCGCCAAACTGTTCTGACAGCTTACGCAGAAATACGTCGTCCTTCGAAGCTCACCCTGGCGCACCATCTCAATCATCGAGTTGCAACGAAAGCACGGAAGGCCCCGTCGGCGGTACGTCCAGTAGCGTTCTCCGCCCCGCCGGAGGCTAGGGTGCAGGGTGACCACCGGACCGGAACGGCGCGCGTTCTCGAGCATGGCGGGAATCAGGCGGTCCCAGAGTCGCTCGACCTGAGTTCGCTGCAGCGACTTCACAGTCGCCCGTGGATCGAGTCCCGCCAGAAACAATCCCTCTGATTTGAAGATGTTGCCGATGCCCGCGACGATCCGTTGATCGAGCACGGCGTCGCCGAGCGCTCGGTCGTCGGCGCGGCGTAGGCGCTCCCAAGCCTGATCTCGATCGAAACCGGGCTGGAGGATGTCGGGGCCGAGCGAGGTGATTCGCTTGTGCGTCCGCAGCTCTTCCGAGGTCAACAGTTCAACGACAGGGCCGTTGAAGAAGACCGCCTCGTGCGTTGCGGTGCGAAGCCGCAATCGGACGTGCTTCTCGGGCTTACGCAGCTTCAGCGGCGGCCTGCCGAACTGCCATGAACCGTAGATCATGGCGTGACAATGGAGCGTGAAGCCCTCTGAAAGATGCAACAGCAGGTGTTTTCCGTGGGTCTGGATCTCGCTTAGCTGTTGACCGGACAAACCAGCGCCTCGTTCGGCCCACCGCTTCGGCAGGTCGACCTGCACCAGCGGCTGCCCGACGAGAGGCCGCAGCGATCGCGCCCAGCGCAGGATGCTATGTCCCTCCGCCATCGCTTTCGTCCGGATCCATTATGCCAAGCTCGTGCCGTAGAGCGCTCTCCAGCGTCGGGTAGAGGTAACGGAATCCCGCGGAGCGCTGGAGGCGGCGCGGCTCGACCCGGGCTCCGTCGAGGAACAGTGCCTGCCCCATCTCTCCGAAAGCCGTCCTCAGGACGAAGGCCGGAACGGGTAGGAACGTCGGGCGGCGGAGCACCGCTCCGAGGGTGTGTGTGAAGGCCCGGTTGCTGAGCGGCTGTGGGGAAACGACGTTGACCGGGCCTTCCAGGTCATCGGCGTAGGCGAGGTAGAGGATGGCGCCGAGGAGGTCGTCGAGGGCGATCCAGCTCATGTACTGCCGCCCGCTGCCCAGCACACCGCCTAGGCCCAGACGGAAGGGAAGCAGCAGGCGCGGCAGGACGCCGCCTGCGGCCGTGATGACCAGACCCACCCGCAGGTTGACGACCCGGATTCCCGCCGCCCGAGCCGGCTCCGTCGCGGCCTCCCACTCGCGGCACAACTCGGCGAGGAAGCCAACGCCCGGGGGGTTGTCTTCATGGACCGCCTCGTCGCCTCGATCCCCGTAATAACCGACCGCCGAGGTGGTGATCAGGGTGTGGGGCGGTCGATCGAGACGGGCGAGCGATTCAGCGAGGAAGCGGGTGACCTTGACGCGGCTGTCCCAGATCTCGCGTTTTAGCGAGTCCGTCCAGCGCCAGGCAGAGACGCTTCGCCCTGACAGGTGCACCACGACGTCCGTGCCTTCGAGACCGCTGGGATCGATGTGCCCGGCGTAAGGGTTCCAACCAACCTCCCGACTGGCAGGTCGCGGAGTGCGGCGAACCAGCGTCGTCACCTTGTGGCCTCCCGTCGTGAGGAACGCCGCCAGGTTGCGCCCGATGAGACCGGAGGCTCCGCTGATGGTCACATGAAGGCGCTGCCGGCCCCCGTGCGCGCGGTGACGGCCCAGATCGTCGGCGGTGCGTCGGTGGCGAAAGCTGAACGTACGGTGAAGGTCGCTACGGACTTTCGATCCGGCTAGCAGTTCACCGAGCATGCCGCCCGGAAGACGATAGGTGATCTCGTCTTCCAGATACGACGTGTCGCCGTTCGCGGCATCGATCCGGTGCGCGTGGTGCCAGACCGCGAAGGGTCCACTCACTTGCTCATCGACGAAACGTCGTCCGGGCTCGAGGTCGCTGTGAACGGCGACCCAGTGCAGCTTGAACGGACCTTTCTTGAGCTGAATGACCGTGCGTGCGCCTTCTTGAATTCCACCCGTCCGCTCCAACACGCGGATGCTTTCCCATGGCGGTATGAGGCGCTCGAGCGCGCCCTCCCGCGCGTGCCAGTCGAAGACCTCCGCCGCTGGTGCATTGAGCAGAACGCGTCGTTTGAAAACCGGCATCGGATCAATCGGGTTCGCTGGGCGCGTCCGCCGGGCTCAAAGTCTCGGCATCGTTCAGCGTGTCGCGAACCCAGCGGAAAACCTCAGCGTCGTGGCGTCGACGCTTCTTATCGCGGCGGCTCAGGTTGGCGAGCGGCAGGCGAAGGCGTGGGTTGTCGTCGAGCTGCTTCTTGTGACGCGCCAGAAAGGCCCAGTAAAGATTCGTGATGGGGCAGTCGGTCTTGGGATCGAACTCACAGCCGGCACAATAATCGCTCATCCGATTGATGTAGGCTGCGCCCGACACGTACGGCTTTGTCGTCATCAGCTCGCCCAGCGCGAAGCTGCCCATCCCCAGAACGTTCGGCTCGACCACCCAGTCGTAGGCGTCGGCGTACGCGGCCCAGAACCAGTCCGTCAGCTCCCGCGGCGATGTGTCGATCAACGTCGCGATGTTGGACAGGACCATGAGGCGTGTGATGTGATGCCCGTAGCCGCTGGCCCAGACGTCGGCGACCACGTGATCGAGGCAGCGCAGGCCAGAGGTCTCGCCCCAAAACGCTGCCGGTAAAGGCTGGCGGCTCTCCAGTGCCGACGGTTCCGCGCCTCCGTCGAGATGGTCCACCTGCTCGCTCGCCGGCCACCGCTCACCCGACCAGCGCTCGTAGCCGCCGTCGCCGGGCGTTTCGCCAACCGGCATCTCACCGTCCGGGAGTTGTCGAAACCCGTCGGTGGCCCGATGGACGTGGCGGACGAACTCGCGCCAGCCGAGGACCTGACGGACAAACCCCTCCTTGCTGGGAAGTGGGATGTCCAACGCGAGGACCTCATCGACAATCCGGGCTGGGAGTAGACGGTGCAGGTTCAGCAGAGCCGACACGCGCGTGTGAAAGAGGCCGCTCGAGCGCACTGACATCGCGTCTTCGTACGGACCGAAGCTAGCCAGGCAATGCTGCTTCGCCCATTCCCACAGCTGTTCCGCGTCCTTCGCGGTGGCCGGTAGCGAGTCGAGTTCGAGCGTGCCGGGATGATGATCGAAGCGGCTACGGATGAGATCTGCCACTTCCTCTTTGATCTCGTCGACCGGGAAGGTCGGCGCCTCGGGTGCCGGCGGATCGCCGTCCCAGCGCTCCCGGTTTTCGGCGTCGAAGCTGTACTTTCCACCCACCGGCTTTCCGTCCTCCATCAGAATGCCGGTTTCTTGGCGCAGGTGTCGGTAGAAGGCGTCCATCCGCCAGGGCGGACCACTCTTCTGACTGGCCTCGAATTGCTCGGTCGTGGTGAGCCAACCCTCATGGTCCAGCTGCTCGAGAACCCCGTCGTCGACCAGGCGTTGGAGATCGACGCGCAGTTCTCGCTCCGCCGGCTCCATCATTCGCAGGGAGCCCAGCTCCCCGGCGACGCGCTCGAGCGCTTCCGGATAGGGCCGATCGGTTGTCTGGTATCGGACGGCGACGCCCCGTTTCGCCTGCTCCAGGGCGAAGTGGCGCTGGTTGGCGAGGATCAAGCCCAGCTTCTGCTTGTGATACGGTCGCCGCTCGCCTTTCCAGTTGCTTTCGATCAGGACGATGCCGACGTCGCCCGGCTGCTCTTGCGCCAGGGGACCGATCCGGTCCGAGAGCTGGTCGTACGGGACGTAGATCCAGCGCCGGCCCCGGGCTTTCGCGTTGAGTTGGTCGAGGCGCGCGCGGAAGCTGTTCATCGGCCATACATTTCGACGAAATCGGCGACCCGGAGCTTGCGCGCGGTGTTCTCCGAGCTCATATAGCGCACCTTCCCGAAGATCGGTCGCTCCGGACCCCAGGGCCGGTCGTAGCGGCCCAAGCACCAGAAGATCCCGCTGTACGAATTCGGGTCCCGGCCATCCAGCGCGTACTTGTTGTTGAGCTCGATCATCGTCTCGAGGGCATCTTTCGGCGTGGGGCTCCACTCGAGGATCTTCTTGCCCCACAGCATCCGCAGGTAATTGTGCAGCCGCCCTTCCCTCATGAGCTGGTTCTGGGCGGCGTTCCACAGCCGGTCGTGAGTTCGTGCCTCCTCGAACTCGCGAATGTCGTACACATGGGGCCGCGGGTCCGAGCCGTGCGCGGCCAGCGTCTCTCGCGCCCAATCGGGTAGCGAGTCGAAGGTGTCGTAGTCGTCACGCTCAACGCACATGTTGAACCCCACCTCGCGCCAGGTTACCAGCTGGTCCAGGATCGCGTCGGCGTTCTCGCTGACCCCCCACCAGCCGCGACGTTGGCCAGTGGCCTCGCGTCCGAGCCTGTCCACATCCCAGTCCTCTCGTTGCATCAGCTCGGCGAAGATCTGATGGCTGGATAGGTGTCCGAAATGGAGGTACGGGGAGAGACCGCTGGTGGCCTCGATGTCGGGATGATTTCGCTCCGCCGCGTAGCGGGCCAGGCGGTCAGAGAGGAAGCGCTCGAGCGCCTCGACTCCGGCAGAAGTCCCGCCTCGGATGGCGGAGAGGACCACCGCGTGATCGATCGGCAGCTCGCCCAGGCGGTAACCTGATCCACCGCGCAGCTCCCGCGTGGAGTCGGGCCAGCGTTTGGTGACCTCCGCCGGCAACTCCGTTAGGCGGGGTAGGCGTGCCGCGGCGAACGGATCGGCGTCGGGGAGCCTGGATAGGTGGGGGCGGAGGTGCTTGTGGAGGTAGCGTCGAAACGCGAAAGCGGTTCCGAAGACTCTTCCGGCTGACCGAATCGGGAAGAGGCCGTTGGAATCGACGACCTCGAAACGAGCACGGCAGCGCTGTGCCGCGGCGTGCAGCATGCGTGGATAGAAGAACGATGGATTGTCGTCGGTGACGACCGCACACGCTCGGTCGGCGAGGGCGCCGAGAAGTCCGCGACCGTCACCGGTTCTGCGCTCGACGTAGCTGTAGTAGCGAGCCGGCGTGCGCTCCAGACGCGCGGCGTTGTCCGCCATGCCGTCGAGCACGAACTGGTGGAGCCGGTCGCTGGCCCAGCGGTATCCGCAACGGAGCGCCTCGAGGACCACCAGCGGCTTGTCAAGCTGGGAGGCCAGTTCGATGGCGCGTTGTAGACTGAAATTCCACGTCGTCCGGCGATTGGCGATCATCCAGTAAAGGACGTACTCGCCATCCTGAGAAATCGGCGCATCGTTTCCAGTCCGGATGCGTTCCAGAGGCAGGCGCGAACCTGAGCTCTGCCCGCCCTCTCTGCGGTCAGCCACGGGTCGCACTGTGGAATCGCAACGTTCGAAGGCCCTCCAGAGCCGACCGGAAGGCTGAAGCATCGGTCAGCTTCATTGCACCGATGTCATCAAGTGAATCGAGATAGCTCCCCACCACCTGACCTCCTACCAAAATGGGCACCCTGGCCGGAAGCAGGCGACGCAGCTCGCGCAGCTCCTCGGCCACTTTCGGATCGCTCGGCGGGTAGATGAGGCTCAGCGCCACGGCCTGGGCCCCGGTTATCTCCACGGCCGTGGCGATGGACGCCGCCGGCAAATCCGCTCCCAGGTATGTGACGTGCCAGCCGTCGGCCGCGGCGGCGGCGGCCGCCAGCATGGCTCCAATCTCGTGATGCTGTCCCGACGGCGTGGCCACCACCAGGGACGGTCCCGCATCGCCCTGCGCGTTGGCCCGGATGGCATCCAGCGTTCGTCGCACCACGGTGGTCGCCAGCCGTTCGTGGCCCGGGGTCAGCTGGTCGTGCCACCAGAGGTCACCGATCCGGGTCATCAGCGGGGCGACAAGGTCGTCGATCAGCTCGGCCGCCTCGAGCGCCAGGGCGGCCCGGCCCAGGATCGACTCCAGGCGGCGCGCATTCATGTCTTGCACGGCCTCGAGCGCCTCTTCCAGGAAGCTCTGCGCTCGCCCCTGCCAAGTACCTCGGCCGTTCCGTTCCGTCTCCGCTCGCTGGTCTTTGCGGACCAGGCGCTCCAGCTCGTCGGTCGTGAGACGGGCGACTTGTCCAATTCGCCGGCCCGCTTCGAGAGCGCGGTTGATCAGGTGCAGGCGCTCGATGTCGGTGTCCGAATAGTACCTCTGGCCACCCGGGCTGCGTTCGGGCTGCACCGCCCCGTACCGGTGTTCCCAGGCGCGCAGGACGTCCCGGGAGAGGCCGGTCCGCCGCGAGACGACTCCAATAGGGTGTTCTTTCTTACCATTCATGCCGGGCTCGCACCGAGTCGGAAGCCACGATTCTGTACAGTACGCAGGGGAGTGTACTATGCTGTACATATCGTGTCTATAGATATCCTTGATATAATCTTGACAGACTTATCCCGTCTATTTATATTGTCGGACAACAACTGAACAACAGTGATCGCGGGCCTCTCAGGCGCCGCGATAGGTAAAACAAAAAGGAGACAGCAAGCAATGAAGAGTCTGGATGTCATCGCCGCCGTGTTGTTGGTGATCGGCGGAGCGAACTGGGGGCTCGTCGGGCTGCTTGGCTTCGACCTCGTCGCCAGCCTCTTCGGCGACATGAGCCTTCTCAGCCGGCTGGTCTACTGCCTCGTGGGTCTGGGCGCTCTGTATCAGGCCGTAACGTGGCGGGCGATCCAGCGGCGTTGGGCCCTCGCCTGGGCCCGCGGTTAGTAGAGTTCTCAGCGAGCAGTGTGAAGTTTCACTACACCATCAAAGGAGGTAACCGATGTTGAAGCGCACCATGACTTCTCTCGTGGCCCTGGCGGCCGTCTTCACTTTCGTCGGCACCGGCCTGGCTCAGCATAGCTATGAGTCGAAGAAGAGCGAGAAGGACATCGTCGACATCGCCGCGTCGGCCGGCTCGTTCGAGACGCTAGTTGCGGCCGTGAAGGCCGCGGGCCTCGTCGAGACGCTGAAGGGCGACGGTCCGTTCACGGTCTTCGCGCCGACCGACGACGCGTTTGCGAAGCTGCCTGCGGGCACGGTGGAGGAGCTGCTGAAGCCGGAGAACCGCAGCAAGCTGCAGGCCGTACTCACGTATCACGTGGTGCCGGGTAAGGTTCTGGCCCAGGATGTGGTGAAGTTGGAGTCGGCGAAGACGGCCCAGGGCTCGAGCGTCAAGATTTCGTTGAAAGACGGTCAGCCCATGGTCGACAATGCTCGCATCGTCAAGACGGACATCATGGCGAGCAATGGCGTGATTCACGTGATCGACAGCGTGATTCTGCCGAAACTGTAAGGGAGTTTCTCCGACGTGGCGGGTGAATCCGCCACTCAAGCAGCGTCGATGCGGGGAGAAGGGTATCACCCTCTCCCCGCTCAGACAATCTACAGGTAGACGCGCCGATCCGGCGCGACTTGGAGGAGAGATCGATGAACGAGATCGACCCGCTCGAGCCCGCACCCGGCGCCGTTTACGTCGTGCTCGGCGCGACGGGTGGGATCGGCACGGCGCTGGCCCACCGGCTCGCCGCGGGTGGAGCTCGCTTGGTCGTCGCGGCCCGCGACCCGGACAAGCTGGAGGAGCTGGCGGGCGCGATCGACGCGACGCCGCACGTCCTCGACGCGACCCGATTTGAGGAGGTTGAGCGCGGGGTGCAGCAAGCGGTGGAGCGGTACGGCCGTGTCGATGGCGTGGCGAACTGCGTCGGCTCGGTGCTGCTGAAGCCAGCTCATCTGACCAGCGAGGAGGAGTGGCAGCAGACGCTCGACTTGAACCTGGGCTCTGCCTTTGCCGTGGTTCGGGCAGGGGCCCGAGCCATGATGAAATCCGGCGGATCGCTGGTGCTGATCTCGTCGGCCGCCGCCCGCGTAGGTCTGGTGAACCACGAGGCCATCGCGGCGGCGAAGGCGGGCGTCGAAGGGCTCGTTCGGGCCGCGGCCGCATCGTACGCCCGGTATGGCGTCCGGGTGAACGCGGTTGCCCCTGGCCTGGTTCGTACGCCTCTGACCGAGATGATTACAACCAACGAGGCGGCCGAGCGGGCATCGATCGCCATGCACGCGATCGGCCGGTTGGGGTTGCCCCGGGACATCGCCTCGGTGGCGGCCTGGCTCCTCAACCCAAGAAACGATTGGGTCACGGGTCAGATCTTGGGAATCGACGGCGGTCTGTCCACCGTGCGCACACGGGTGAGCGCTTAGTCGCGGACGAGCGGCAGGAGGTCAACGTCTTGAGTTACGACGCGATCGTCGTTGGAGCCGGGCTCTCAGGTCTTGCCTGCGCCACGCGCCTGGAAGAAGGAGGAGCGCGAGTGGCGTTGCTCGAGGCCTCTGATGGCGTCGGGGGCCGGGCGCGTACCGACAATCTGGACGGGTTCCTCCTGGACCGGGGCTTTCAGGTGTTACTGACGGCGTATCCGCAAGCGCGCCGCATCTTCGACTTCGAGGCGCTAGATCTGCGCACCTTCATTCCCGGTGCGCTGGTCAGGACCGAAGGAGCCTTTCACCGCGTCGCCGATCCGATGCGGCGCCTGACAGCGTTGCCCCAGACCCTCAAGGCACCGGTCGGTTCCTTGGCGGACAAGCTGCGAATCGGCCGCCTTCGAGCCTCGGTCCAGAGGGCCGACGCCGGGGAGCTATTCCGGCGACCGGAACGCTCGACTCTGGCTGCGCTCCGGGCTCGAGGCTTTTCGGAGTCGATGATCGCGCGGTTTCTGCGACCGTTTCTGAGTGGGATCTTCCTCGAGAACGACCTCGACACTTCGAGCCGCTTCTTCGAGTTCGTCTTCGGAATGTTTGCCCGGGGCGACGCAGCCTTGCCGACTCGCGGCATGGGGGCGCTGGGCGAACAGCTCGCGAGCCGGCTCAGCGAGGGCGTGCTGCACCTCAGAACTGTAATCGGAGCCATCGAGCCCGGGGCGGCGGTACACCGTGACGGGACGCGGATCCAGGCGCGGGCCGTCGTCGTCGCAACCGATGGGGTCGCGGCGGCGCGCCTGCTACCCGAGCTCGCGGAGCCCGCCTTCAACGCGACGGCCTGTCTCTATTTCGCAGCGGACGAACCGCCGATCGACGAGCCGATCCTCGTGCTCAACGGCGAGGGAAGAGGGTGGGTCAACAACCTCTGTGTGCCGAGTCAAGTATCGCCCTCGTACGCCCCACCCGGTGCCGCGCTGATCTCGGCGTCGATCGTCGGAAACCCGAAGGTGGATGATGCGACGCTGGAGCGACTCGTACGCGACCAGTTGAAAGAGTGGTTCGGTGCCCGCGTCGATAGCTGGCGCCACCTGCGAACTTACCGCATCGCGTCGGCGCTGCCTGCGCAGCGCCCGCCCGCCTTCGAGGCGGAGCGGCTACAGGTTCGGGTAAGACCCGGGTTGTACGTTTGCGGCGACCATCGGGACACCGCATCGATCGAGGGGAGCTTGGTCTCTGGCCTCCGGGCGGCGGAGGCAGTGCTCGTGGACCTGCGCGCATAGCCCCGCGGGACGCACGAGCCGGCCAGCGCGGCCGCGCACATGTTTGAGAGGCTGCTGCAAAGCTCCAGTCCGCTGAACAGACGATCGCACCCGGGAGGTGGATTTCCGTGTTGATGCTTCGTGACATACTCCTAACGGCATGGTTGGCGTGGCTCTACGCTACACCGCAGACCCGAGGGCGGCTACGACCCCGCCGCTCACCGCGACCTCGACCGCGCGAATTGGCACCGGAGCGCCGCGTCGTCGGTGCGGACCCCACTGGTCCTGTGGATCGCCGCTTCGATCTCGAGAATCGGGGGCGACGGCGTGGGCGATGTCGTCTCGCATTTGACCGAGAACGCCGTTGTCCCGAACTTGTTCTTGTTGGCGGCCCCGCTCGGTCCCGCGACGGTTCAGGCGCTGACCTGCCGGGACAGTCCGCCGCCAGGCAGTCGAGGAGGTTGAGCGGCCCGAGACGTCCCCGGGGTCAGCTCGGCGGCGCCGTCCGAATAGAGGCAGCTCCGTGAGCCTGATTCTCGTACTATCCATCCTGATCCGTCTCGCCGCGCTCGGCTGGGCGGTCGCCCTCTTGCGCCAGCTTCGCGACTGGCGGATGGCGCTGCTGTGCGTGATGGTGGGGCTGATGGCCCTGCGTCAGATCCTCACCCTTCTGGCGACGGATCCGACCTGGTCGATCTCTCTCGTTGGCAACCCCGAAGAGCTGCCCGGCTTGCTAGTGAGCGCCTTCGCTCTCGCCGCCGTGTTCGGTCTGGAGCGGATCATCTCGGAACAGCGGGACGCGACAAACAGCTTACGGCGGTCACAGCGGATCATGAAGCTGGTGATGGACACGATTCCGCAGCGACTCTTCTGGAAGGACAGGGCCTATCGCTATATCGGCTGCAACAAGGTGTTCGCCCGGGACGCAGGTCTTGAGTCGCCGGAACAGATCATCGGAATGAACGATTTTGAACTGGCATGGAAGGCGTCGGCGCACCTCTACCGCGCGGATGATATCGCGGTCATCGAACGGGGCGTATCGAAGATCAACTACGAGGAGCCCCAGGTGCGAGTCGACGGCACTGAACTCTGGCTGCGCACGACCAAGCTACCTCTTCGTGATGAGAGTGGTGAGGTGATCGGCGTCTTTGGATCCTACGAAGACATCACCGAGCACAAGCGGGCGGAACAACAGCGGCAGGAACTTGCCGAGCAGCTCCGTCAGGCGCAGAAGATGGAGGTTGTAGGTCAACTCGCCGGCGGTGTCGCGCACGATTTCAACAATCTGCTCACTTCGATTCTGGGCCACGGGGAGATCCTCCTACGTAACGCCACACTCGCCGAATCGGTGCGGCGCGATGTCGAGGAGATCAGGGTGGCGGCGGAGCGGGGAGCGGCGCTCACTCGACAGCTCCTCGCCTTCAGCCGCCGGCAGGTGCTGGTGCCGAGGACGCTGAATCTGAATGAGGTCGTCGTGGGCCTCGAGGGCATGCTGCGTCGACTGATCGGAGAGGACATCGAGCTTGCGATCGATCCCGATCGCGACCTGGGACTCGTTCGTGCCGACCCGGTGCAGTTGGAGCAGGTGATCCTCAATCTGGCCATCAACGCCAGGGACGCGATGCCGGGCGGCGGAAGGCTGGTGCTCCAGACACGGAACATCGAGCTGGATGAGGCCTTCGCCGACTCGCACGTCGGCTTCGTGCCGGGAGCGTACGTCCTGCTTTCGGTTCAGGATAACGGCTGCGGCATGGACGCCGAGACGCGCCGCCAGGCGTTCGAGCCTTTTTTCACGACGAAAGAAGCGGGGCGCGGCACCGGTCTGGGTCTGTCGATGGTCTACGGGATCGTTCAGCAGAGCGGCGGCCAGGTTTGGCTGGACAGCGAAACCGGCAAGGGCACGGTCTGCCGCGTCTATCTGCCGCGCGTCGCGGCAACGGCCGAACGCGTGAAGGTGAAGCCGGCTCAGGCCCGTTCGCAGCGCGGGTCCGAGACGGTGTTGCTCGTGGAGGACGAGCAAATGGTCCGAGCGCTCGCGCGGCGTATCCTCGAGGATCACGGCTACACCGTGCTGTCAGCCTCCGATCCCAAGGAGGCCTTGAAACTGATGGACCGACACGGCGAGTCGGTCTCGCTTCTGCTGGCTGACGTGGTCCTGCCCCATATGAGCGGTCGCGACCTGGCCGAACGGTTACGGGAAACGTGGCCGGCCACTCGGGTGTTGTATATGTCGGGCTACATGCACGACACGGTGCATGGAAGAGGGATGCTCGAGAGCGGGGTCGCCTTCCTGCAGAAGCCGTTTGGCGTGGAATCACTGCTCCGAAAGGTGAGGGAGGTGCTGGACGAGCCGTCCGAAGCCGGATCGGGTCATGAACTGTGAAGTCGAGGGAGGAGTTAGATGGCTAAAGCGACGTGGAACGGGGCTGTCCTGGCTGAGAGCGATGCGTACGAGGTCGTGGAGAACAACGTCTACTTTCCACCCGACTCGATCGATCGCCGTTATATCCGTGAGAGCGACCACACGTCGGTTTGCCCCTGGAAGGGTACCGCGAGCTATTACGATATCGTCGTCGAGGGCAACACCAATCGCAACGCCGCCTGGTACTACCCCGACCCCTCGGACGCGGCAAAGAACATCAAGGACCACGTGGCCTTCTGGAAGGGCGTAAAAGTCGAGTCCTGATCGCTGCTTTCCGGCCAGGGTGTCTATGGCGGCGACTCGACTCCAGGGTCCTCGCTCCGCCGCAAATTGCGGGATATATTCGCGGGTCTTAACTGGTCTAAACCCGTGAACGCCATCAGGCTATGACCCGCTGGGTTTCAAGGCTCATCTACGCCAACGCGGCTGTCTTCGTGCTGACGCAGCTGCAGCCAGGCCTTTTTCCCGCCTTGTGGCTGGTTCCAGCGCTGATCCCTGTGCGGCCGTGGACGCCCGTCACCTACATGTTTCTTCACGGTGGCCTGTGGCACCTGGCGTTCAACATGATCG
>CAYGAJ010000002.1:0-43791 GCA_964347815.1 uncultured Gemmatimonadota bacterium
ATATAGGGGCAGGTTGAGAGCCGACCCGCTGGGGCCGGCCAGCTGCGGTAGATCTTCGCAGCCACAGGTGTATCATGGCCACTCACGCCACCGCCATCCTGCTCGAGACTGCCAACGACCGGTTCAAGCGCCGCGGCCGTGCCTGGTTCTGGGGCGGCCTGATGTTCGCCACCGTGGCCCACTTCGGCCTGATCCGCTTCTTTCCCGAACTCACCGCGGCCGACTTCAGCTTCTCGATCAACGAGTTCGAGGCGATCGAGCTGCCACCCGAGGTCGAGATTCCGCCACCCCCGGAGCTGATCCGGCGACCCGCGTTGCCCGTGGTGGCAACGGCCGATCTGGAAGAGGACATCACGATCGCGCCGACCACCTTCGAAGAGAACCCGGTGGAAACCCTTCCGCCGCCTCCGAGCGACCCGGCGAGCCTCGCCGACCGGCCGACGATCACGCCGTATACCGTCGCTCCGGAATTGAAGGACCCGGCGAGGGCGGCGCGAATCGTCGAGGGCAAGTACCCGAGGGTGTTTCAGGACGCCGGCATCGGCGGTAGCGTCGAAGTCTGGGCGTTCATCGACGCCGACGGCGTCGTCACGAAGGCCCTGGTCAAGGGGTCGTCCGGCTACGAGAAGTTGGACGAAGCCGCCCTGGCCGCCGTGCGTGAATTCCAGTTCAGGCCGGCGATGCTGATGGACAGGCACGTGCCCGTCTGGGTGGTGCTGCCGGTGACGTTCCGCGTGGACCGCTGACCTTTCGCGCCGAGGGCGTCGCTCCGCGGTCTGGCGCCCACGCTCGCTTCACGCCAGCTTTTGAACCGAGGCCTGGCTTCGATCGCCGGCGCCTCGGTTTCTCCTCGTGCCCACCAGCGACGATCGAGACAGCCAAAGGAGGGAGCTGTGTCCAAGGGTCGGCCGTTGACCGCACTCCTGCGAGCTTCGGCGCTCGCCGCGACCTTCATCGCCTTCGCCGCCCAAGCCGAATCCGCCCCTCAGCAGCCGGGCGATCCCGTCCCGGGCTCCGGCACCGCCCAGCCGGGGGCGACGCCGGCGACGTGGAACGGGCCCTCGCCCTTTGCCCAGCTCGACCTGCCGGCCGCCAATAGCTTGCGGACCGGGGCCGGTCGGCCGGGCCCCGACTACTGGCAGCAGGAGGTCGATTACGTGATCCGCGCCTCTCTCGACGCCGCGACCCACAGGCTAGAGGGCAGCGAGCGGATCACCTACGCCAATCGCTCGCCGGACCAGCTCCGCTACTTGTGGATACAGCTCGACGGCAACCTCTGCGGATCCGAGAGCGTCTCGGCGGTGCTCGATCAGCCGCCACTCGTCTTTGGCGACGCGGTGTTCGACTTCTCCTGCAAGGGAGGCTCGGCCGTGACGCTGAGTCGGGTGCACAGCGGCGGTCGCCCCCTTGACTACTCGGTCTACGGGACGACGATGCGAGTGGAGCTGCCGGCGCCCCTGGTCTCGGGCGCCCGATTCGAGCTGGAGATCGATTGGACGTGGCGAATTCCGGAGTACGGATTCGGTCGGATGGGTCGCGACGGCACGCTCTACCAGGTGGCCAACTGGTATCCCCGCCTGGCTGTCTACGATGACCTGGACGGCTGGAACACCGAGCCGTTCATCGGCCCGGGAGAGTATTACCTGGAGTATGGCGACTTCGAAGTGGAGTTGACGCTACCGAGCGGTTATCTCGTAGCAGCCACAGGGGTTCTGCAAAACCCAGAGTCGGTGCTCAGCGCCGAGCAGCGGCAGCGCTTGGCGCGTGCCCGGATGTCCCAGACACCTGTTGCCATCGTCAACGCGGAGGAGGCGCGAGTCAACGGGACGCGGCGCGCTGCGGGAACCCGAACCTGGCGATTCCGGGCCGACGACGTTCGCGATTTCGCCTTCGCCGCCGCACCCAACTTCCGTTGGGACGCCAGCAGCTGGGACGGGATCCTGATCCAGACGCTGTACCGGCCGGAAGCACTCCCCTGGGAGGAAGCGAACCGAATGTCGCGGGCGTCGATCCGTCACTTCTCGCAGCAGCTCGGTCGTTATCCGTACCCGCACGCCACGACCGTCGAGGGCCCGATCGAGGGGATGGAGTATCCGATGCTGACCTTTGTCCCCTCCTACGACCAGCGCGAAAATCTGTTCTTCGTGCTCACGCATGAGTTCGGGCACGAGTGGTTCCCGATGATGGTCGGCTCGAACGAACGGATTCACGTCTGGATGGACGAAGGCTTCAACACCTTCGCCGACATCGAATCGATCAAGGACTACTTCCGCGGCGAAGCGTACGCGGATACCGTCGTCACCCACTTGCTGAACCTCTACCCCGAGCACGCCGTCCCCGGGGAAGAGCAGGCGATGAGCCTGCCGCCGGCCGAGCAGCGTGATCTGTTCTGGACCGCGTACCAGAAGCCGGCGCTGATGCTCCATCTGCTGCGTACGGAGGTCATCGGGGCCGAGCGGTTCGATCGCGCCTTCCGGGAGTACGTCGCGGCCTGGACGAACAAGCACCCGGCACCCGCCGATTTCTTCCGAATGATGGAAGACGGGACGGGGATGGATCTGGACTGGTTCTGGCGCGGGTGGCTCTACAGCACTTCGCGCCTGGATCAGGCGATCGAGTCGGTGACAGCGAGCGGCGACGGGTCCGAAGTGCTGATCCGGAACCGCGGCGGAATGATCATGCCTGCCGAGCTTCGCCTCGAATTCGCCGACGGGGCCAGTCAGACGGTTCGCCTGCCGGTCGAGATGTGGAATCAGGGACCCGACTTCGTATACCGGACCCGGGGCCGGCGCGTGCAGAGGGCGGCGCTCGATCCGCGCGCGGTCTATCCCGACGTCGATCGGCAGAACAACCGCTGGCCCCGGGGCGGCGGAACCGGACGACCGTAGGCATCCGGCGGTCCGGCGGGCGAGATCTTTGGACGATACGGCGGCCCGGCCTCCGGGTCGCCGCCTCTGCCGTCGCGCTACGGCGAAAGCCGGACGCGTTCCCAGCCCTCGCTCTTCCGAGTGTAAGCGAGACGGTCGTGCAGACGGTTGGCGCGGCCCTGCCAGAACTCGATGCGATCAGGGACCAGGCGAAACCCGCCCCAAAACGGCGGCAGCGGAACCTTCTGTCCCTCGAAGCGTTCGGAATACTCCTTGTATCGCTGCTCGAGCTCGTCCCGGGACGCGAGCACGGCGCTCTGCTCCGATGCCCACGCGCCCAGTTGGCTGCCACGGGGACGTGTTCCGAAGTAGGCGCGCGACTCCTCCTCCGTGAGCTTCTCTACCTGTCCTTGAACACGGACCTGACGTTGCAGGCGTCCCCAATAGAAGACCAGAGCGGCTTTGGAGTTGTCACGGAGCTCCAAGCCCTTCCGGCTTCCGTAGTTCGTAAAAAAGCGGAAACCGCGCTCGTCAAACCCCTTGAGCAGCATCATCCGGGCTGAAGGCGCGCCGTCCCTGTCCGCCGTGGCCAGCATCATCGCTTCGGGCAGATAGAGCCCCGTCCGCTTGGCGTCCTCGAACCACCGACCGAAGAGGGCGATCGGGTCGGAGCCCGCCGTCTCTTCGGACAGGCCCTTGAGCACACCTCGACCAAGGGTGAGGAGAGATCTCAGCGTCTCGATCAATGACATGTTCTCGCGTCGACGAAGATAGTCGTTAGAGTCTGCGGCCTCTGACGAAGGCGTATTACCGCCGCGCTTCCTCCCCCGGATGGTAGCGCCGAACCAGCTGGGCCGCGATCTCGTCCTCGGTGAACGCCACACGCTTCAGTTCGCCACGCGCGAACATTGCGGCCTGATCATCGAAGTGTGGCGAGTCTTCGCGAGAGCTCTGTCCGTAGGCTAGCACCGAGTAAGCCCGCGGAGGGTCAGCAAACTCCACGGCAAGCACCCACCCGTCGCCGCCGCTGGCGATGCGGATCCCGTCCTCTTCCTCTTCGAACTGGAGCACGCGGAAGCAACCAAGTGTGCCGCTGCATCCTCCTATGGGAACGTCCACATCCCCGCGCCTCAGACGATGCACCTCGCCCCAGGCGACGTCCCAGCTGCCGAAACGCCGCTGCGTCTCACCTACGGCCCAGACGAACGCGTCCGCGGCGCGCTGGGGGTCGCTCAGTCCCCGCGGCGTCTCCGTCGGTTGCTTGGGGTTCCACGGCTCGCGGAAGGCCGCATCCCAAATCTCGCCTGTCACGCGTGCCCCGGTCGAGTCACCCACCAGATAACGTCTGAACCAGGTTTCCAACAGCACCCCACCCCGGCTCTCCGGGGCCACGCTGTTGTCCCAACTGGCGAGCCCCTCGATCGCGGCCGCGACCACTGAATCCGGGGCTGAGGCCCGCACCGCGGCGACCAGCTCATCTTTGAGGCGATCCGCGAGCAGCATGCGTGGGCTGTGCTTGAGCCGGATGACGTCATCGAGCGTAAGCCGGCGCCGGTTGTGAACCAACTGGAGGCTATGTTGGCTCCGCAGGCGCAGGTCGGGCGCGGGGTAGTAAGCCGGGAATGACGCCGAGTCCATCACCGCGTTCAGGTTGGTGAAATGAAACGGATCGTTGGCGTTTTGCAGGTAGCCGCCCCGCGGGTTTTGAAGATGTGGCAACGAGTCGAAGTGCACGATGCGCGTCCAAACGTCATCGCTACGGGCGGCCAGCACGGCCAACGTGTCGCCGCCCGATGCAACGGGGAGCGCCGGAAGGGTGGCGTTCCACAAGTAGAATATGTTGCCGTCACGGTCGGCGTAGGTGAAGTTGGAACTGAGCTGAGCCCGCATCCGCATCGCGGCCTTCCACTGATCCAGATTGCGCGCCTGCATCATCTGCAGAAACTGCTGGGCCGCCCGATACTCGCCGTCCCCAGCGGCGCGGACCACATAGATCTTCCCGCCGCCCCTATGGATGACCGGCCCCAGCGGCGTCCGCCAGAACTCGCGGGTCTCGCGCCCCAGCCCGTCTCCGTTCTTGAACTCGACCGTGATCGTCTCCCGACGCAGCGGCACCGACGCTCCATCGAACAGGTAATGGTCGGGCCGTTCGGGATCGACCGCTAGCGCGTAGATCTCCTCGAGGTCGGGGCCGTTGTTGGTCGTGGCCCAGCCGAGACGATCGTTGAAGCCGCCGTTGTAGAAGAGCGGGTGACCGACGCGAAAATCGCCGTAAAAGTTGATCACGCCCGGAACCGTCAGCTGAGCCTCGTAGTAGCCCGCGTTCCAGTTCAGGTGCGGGTTGCGAAGCAGAATGGCGCGGCGCGAGCGAGTGCGACTGGGCGCGAACGCCCAGGCGTTTGAGCCCTCTTCCGTCTCGGCCCGCGCGGTGTCCGCGGCCGCCGCGGCGAGCCGGGCCAGAAACCTTCGGACCTTGCCCTGGTTCGCCGTCGTTATCCAGCGTGCAGCGACGTCATGCCCGGTGAAATGCGGCTCGATCCAATCCGGGAACTCCTCGGGGTGAGTTGCGATGTAGTGATTGACGCCAGCGGCGTAGCCGGCGAAGACGTCTCGCGTGTCAGAATCGAGAAGGTGGTAGGTCTCGACAGCACGAGCGAAGGTGCGCCGATTTCGAAAGTCGTTCTCGAGTGAGTCCGGACCCAGATAACGGGCCTGCTCTCCGCGCGCTTCCACGAGCCCCATCACCACGCGTTCGCCGTAGTCCTCGACATGACAATAGGCGAGGCCGAAAAAAGCGGCGGAGAGGTCTTCGGCGAGGATGTGAGGGACGCCGTAGGCGGTACGGCGGATCTCGACCCGCTCGGCAAGCTCGGGCGTTTGCGCCGTCATCTCTCCCGGTGCTGCCGCGAACAGCGCGAGGACCGGCACCAGCAAGCCGAATGTACGAAGACGAGCGAGATGATCCCGGTACATGGTGGGTGGCCTCCCTTGTTTGTAATCGGGCTCTGGGTGGGGCAAATCGAACGGGCGATCGCTGCCAATCTACCGCGTCGGTTCCTCTTGCCAAGTCGAAGCCGTTGAAGCTTGCCGTACTCTAGCTGAAGCTCGATATTGGGAACCGTCACCCAAGAAGCTGAGGGCGCGAATCGGAATCGCTTCTCGAGGTGACCGCTTTGATGCCAGCGAGCGGTCGCCGCGTTTTCTGTCAGGTCTGCAACACAGCTAAGCGGGTAGGGGCCAGTGTGCCATTCCACCGCAGGAGGTGTCTCATGACCACGCTCAATCGATCGGCAATCTGTCTGGCGGCCTTCGCCCTTCTGGTGGGCTGCCAGCGTGAGGAAGCCGCGGAGATGGAGATGGCGCGAGGGCGCGCCGAGGCGATGATGATGCTCCCCGTGACCACCAGCTCGGAGTCGGCGAGACAGCAATTCATGCTGGGCCAGCGAGCCATGGACATGGGTGAATTTGTCGAAGCCAACGAGTACTTCAAGCAGGCCGTGGCGGCCGACCCCAGCTTCGCGTTCGGGTACCTCCAGGTTGCGAACACCGCGACTTCGCTCGACGAGTTCCGCACCAACCTCAAGAACGCGGCGGATCACGTTGAAAGCGCGAGCGAGGCCGAACAGATCCTGATTCAAATCGCTCAACGCGGATTCGACAACGACGTGGAGGGCCAGCTGACGCTGGCGCGGCGTTTGGTCGAGATCCAGCCTTCGAGCCCGCGCGCCTGGCTCGAGCTGGCGAACGTCCAGGCGAGCTTGGGGCAGAACGTAGAGGCCCGGACGTCGATGACGCGGGCGACCGAGTTGGCGCCCCAATTCGCTCCGGCCTACATAAACCTGATCAACTCCTACCTGTTCGCAGAGCCGCGTGACTTTGCCAAGGCTGGCGAGTACGCGCAAAAGCTGGGCGAGCTGGAGCCCCAGGAGCCCATCGCTCACGATCTCCAGGGTGATGTCTACCGGGCGCAGGGTGACCTGGAAGCGGCGCGCGAGGCTTACACACGGGCCGCGGGGCTAGACCCGACCGATGGCTTGCCGCTGCAGCAGCGTGGTCACGTCAACTCGTTCTTGGGCAACTACGATCAGGCGCGGGCCGACTACGACGCGGCGATGGCGCTGGGTAAGGCAAATGACCGGCCGTCGTATGCGGTTTGGAGGGCCCTGGTCAGCGTGCACGCGGGTAACGCCCAGGCGGCGATCGATGAGCTCAACACGCTAGTGGCTCAGATCGATGGGATGGGCGTGCCCGAGCCCACGGGCTTGAAGATCAATGCGCTCTCGAACGCGGCGGTCATCGCACTGCACACCGGCAACTACAAGTCGGCGGAAGAAGCACTCAAGCGGCGCACCGTCTTGATGATGGAGGAGGCCGACCGCGTGGCGACGGATGCGTTCCGCCGCGGTCAACTGTCGAATATCGCTCTGTTCGACGGCTGGTTGGCCGCGCGAAAGGGCGACTTCAAGGCGGCAACCGCCAAAGCCCAGGAGGCGATGAAGCACTTAGAACCGGACCCGAACCCCCGGAAGAACGAGCCGGCCCACGAGCTCCTGGGTTTCATCAGCCTGCAGCAGGGAAAAGCGCAGGAGGCCATCGCGCACTTCGAGCAGGGGACGCCCACGAATATCTACACGACGTACCACCTGGCGCTGGCTCACAAGGCTGCCGGTAACGATGATAAGGCTCGCGAGCTGTTCACCCAGGTCGCCAACTACAACTTCAACAACGTTTTCTTCGCCCTGGTGAGAGCAGATGCGAAGAAGAGGATCGCCTAGCGTTTCAGGCAGACCCGTGGAACCGGGACAGGAGAGCCCCGCGGTGAACCTGCCGCGGGGCTCTCCTGGCGTTTGGGAGGATGTTCGGCGGCTTGGCAGGGCGGGTCAGTCGCTTCGCGCCAGCTCTTTCTCGTCGTAATAGTCGAGCTTGTGCAGTGGCATGACGACGCTGGAGAGCACATTGAGCACGTGGGCGCCGATCCGCTTGTAGAATCGCGTTCCCATGACCACGGCCACGGCGTTACGCGCGGTGTAGTCGCTGCGCGCCACCCGTTCGATCAGGGCGTCACAGCGGTGCGCGAGGTCGCGCCCCTGGCGCGTGAGTGTAATCGCGCGTTCGCGATCGGAGGTGGCGAAGACATCCGAGGTGACGGCGAACGCAGCCTCGACGCCGGCGCGGATCTCCCTCAGCTCGCCGACGATTTCGTCATCGGGCAAAGGGTCGGGGTGATATTCCCGGACCTCGGACAGGTTCTTCGCATAGTCGCCCAGGCGCTCCACGTCTTTCACCGTGCTCATCAGGAGCAGGCAATAGGGTAGGGAGGGCGAGCTGCCCTGGAGCGATAGGTGGGCGATCACCTGTCGGCGGATCGCGCGCTCGAGCTGGTTGACCTCGACATCGCGCTTGTAGATGCCGGTACGTTCGTCGGGCGCCGATGTCTCTCCGAAGTAGATCTCTCCGGCCTGCAGAGTCATCTGGTAGGTGATCTGCAGCATTCTCGCGAAGTTTTGGCCCATTGCGGCCAGAGGTCTTTCAGAGCGAAAGATGCTGAGCAGTTCCCGAAGCATATCGGCCTCCAGCTACCCGAGTAGCCGGTTGAGCACCGCGAAAATCGCGGGAAGTCCATAGAAGAGAACGATCACGTAAAAGATAGCCCACCCCTTGGAGTGGACCGCAAGAGCGGCCAGGCGACGGGCGGCGGTCAGAGGAATATTGCGGACCCTGACGGACGGATAGATCAACAGGGTGGCGCTGATGTTGAACGCCAGGTGCACCAGCGCGATCATTATGCCCCAGCGAGCGTTGGGGCCCGTCACCGCCAGCGCCGCCATTAGCGCGGTTATCGTCGTCCCGATGTTCGCACCGATCGTGATGGGGAAAGCTTGCTGCAGCGTGATGATACCGGCACCCGCGAGGGGGACGAGCAACGAGGTCGTGATCGAGCTCGACTGGACCATGACGGTTGCGAGGATTCCGACGATGATGGCGAAAACGGGGGCCTGGTGAAGTCCGCGGGAAACGATCGCTTCCACGCGCGAGTGCATGGCCCGGCGCATGACACGCACCAGGAACATCAAGGCTACGTAGATCAGCAACCCGCAGAGCACGATGAGGATGATCGCCTGGGTCCGCGGAGAATCGAACAGCGCCGCGATCGCAGCTTTGATGGGAGCGAGCACGGCCTTGAGCGCCCCGCGGATCGGGCTGTCGTACTGCACGCCACCGAGACCCGTGAGGGACGCCGCGAGCCAGATGGCCGTCTTGCGCAGATAGCCCGTAGCCATCTCGAGCGGGAGCAGCATGGCGACGGCCATGAAGTTGAAGAAGTCGTGGCAGGTGGCGACGGAAAAGGCGCGGTAGAACTCCTGTCTGCGGCCCATGTGAGCCAACGAGACGATCGTGTTGGTCACGGTCGTCCCGATGTTCGCGCCCATAACCATCGGCACCGCGTTGGCCACCGGGAGGGGGTTTTCTGGAGCGGCAACCAGAGCCACGATCAGAGAGGTGGTGACCGACGAGCTCTGGACCATCGTCGTCGCCAGGATCCCGACCATCAAAGCCATGAATGGGTTCGCCGTCGCGGCGAAGAACGTGTCGATGAAGCGCTGCCCCAGCGACTTGAACCCGTCGCCGAGGCCGTTCACCCCCAGCATGAAGACGAAGAGCAGCGCGAGCACAGTGAGCACACGCACCGCGGGATGGGCAGCGACGCCGGAGGCGATCTTCATGATTGAGGCAAGTGTTGGCCTCAGTGGATCGGCAGATTGACGTATTTCGGCTGAGGCCGCGGAGCGACCCGGGGCTACAATCTCGTTACACGGCGGAGGTTGATCAAGAGGCGGACGTTGTGTCGTGCCACGGGGGTCGGCGTCGCGAGGAGCCCTTGCCCGACGCGGCTTCCGAGGGCGGTGGCGCGCCTCGGGCCGCGCCGAACGCCTACCGCGTCACCAGGACCTTGGCCCCGCGGATGGTCCCGGTTTTCAGCTCGAGCAGGGCTCGATTGGCATCCTCCAACGCGTATTCCTCGACTTCAGGCTCGATTCCGATCTCCGCCGCCAACGCCAAGAACTCGCGAACGTCGCGGCGCGCCACGTTCGCCACGCTCTTGATCTCCTTCTCGAGCCACAGATGCTCGGGGTAGCTGAGTCGAAGCAGCTGCTCTTTGTCGACGTCTTCCTTTCGGATCGCGTTGATCACCAGCCTCCCGCCCGGTGCCAGCTTGTCGAGGGCCTCCACGACCGGCCTCCAGACCGGGGTGGTGTCAATGATCGCGTCGAGCGGCTCGGGCGGGTGCGCCGGCGTATCACCGGCCCAGACGGCCCCGAGCTCGAGCGCGAACGCCCTCTCCCTCTCGCTACGGGCGAACACGTAGATCCGCGATCGGGGAAACCGTCGCCGCGCCATCTTCAGGACCAGGTGGCCGGAAGCGCCGAACCCCGTGAGCCCTAGGAGTTGGCCGTCAACCAGCCCCGTCAGTCGAAGCGAACGGTAGCCGATCGCTCCGGCGCAGAGGAGGGGAGCCGCCTGGGTGTCGGTCAGGGTATCGGGGATGGGGTAGGCGAAGTCCTGGGGCACGACCATGTAGCCGGCATAGCCACCGTTCACGTCTCTACCCGTGGCCCGGAAATCAGTGCAAAGGTTCTCGTCGCCCCGGCGGCAGGCCGCGCAGTCACCGCAGGCCGAGTGGATCCAGGCCACCCCGACCCGCTCACCCTCCCGGAACGCGTCGGCTTCGGCGCCGCGATCCGCCACCGTGCCGACGACCTGGTGTCCGGGAACGACGGGCAATTGCGGTGGCGGTGTGCGGCCCTCGATCTCGTCGAGCTCGGTGTGGCACACGCCACAGGCACGAACGCGCACCAGGATCTCTCCCGAGGCGGGCTTGGGGATCGGAAGCTCGCAGGGCTCGAGCGGCGCCGATTCGCGGCCCAGGTCGACCAGCCTCCTCAGAACCATCGCCTTCATCGCGTACCCTGTCGACACGTCTTCGTGATCCCGGTCCGGCGCACCCGCGATCCGCCGGCAACGCTCAGCAAGATTAGGCGTCAACGGGACCGGCGTCGAGTCGCGGCCTTTTGGGCACCTCGTTGATCCTTGGCCCGCGCCGCGGCATATTGCTGGCCTGAACGTTCTCTGGGTCGGCTTGGGCCCGTTCCATCTCCTATTGGCGAGCGGAAGGTGATGGCGCCTGGCCAGAGCGATTCGCTCCTGACACGCACGTTGATCACGCGGTAGTGACGCCGACCGGACCGACGCGCTTTCGGCGGGCGCGGGCGATTCTTTATGGGTGACTACTCGAAAGCGGCGCGCGCGGGGCGCGAGAGCGACGTCTTCCTGAGTCTGCTGCTGGAGCAGATGCCGGCCATCCTCTGGTCGGTGGACGCCGAGCTACGCTTCACCTCGTCGCTGGGCGCGGCGCTCGCGACTTTGAACCTCAGCCCGAACCAGGTGCTGGGGACTTCGCTCTTCGAGTACTTCGGGACGGACGACCCGGACTTCGTCCCGATCGCGGCCCATCTGAAAGCCTTACAGGGACAAGAGAGCAGCTACGAGTTCTCCTGGGAGGATCGAACCTTTCGGTGCCACGTCGAGCCTTTGCGCGACCCGCACGGCGAGATCCTGGGCGCCCTCGGCGTCGCATTCGACGTTACCCCGGGGAAACGGGCTGAAGACGCGCTCAAGGTCAGCGAGCGCAGGTACCGCCGGCTGTTCGAGGACTCACGCGACGCGATCTACGTCAGCTCGACCGACGGGGTGTTGCTGGAGTTCAACCGTTCGATGCTCGAGATGTTCGGGTACAGCCCGGAGGAGATGCGAGAGCTGAATGCGGAGGTGCTCTACCTTCACCGGGAGGACCGCAAGCGCTTTCAGGAGGCGATCGAGAGCCAGGGCTCGGTGCAGGACTTCGAGGTGCAGCTCGTCACGAAGGACGGGCGGGTGATGCACTGCCTGCTGAGCTCGAGCCTGCAGCACGGGGAAGATGGCGAAGTCATCGGCTACCAGGGGATCATACACGACATCACTCAGCGCAAGATCGCCGAGGAGACGCTCCGCAAAGAGAAGGAGTTTTCAGACGCAGCGCTCGAGAGCTTGCCCGGCTTGTTCTACCTGTTCGACGAGCGCGGACGATTCCTTCGCTGGAATCGGAACCTGGAGTGGGTGACCGGTTACACGGCGGCGGACCTCAGCGTCATGCAACCGTTGGATATCGTGGCCCCTGCGGACAGACCGCGGCTGGAGCGCTGCATGGCGGATGTTTTCAGCAAAGGCTCATCGAGCTCAGAGGCCGATCTGTTGAAAGAGGACGGCTCGACGACACCGTACTTCTTTACCGGGACACTGATCGAGATCGCCGGCAGGCCCTGCGTCGTGGGGATGGCGATGGACCTGGAAAGCCAGCGGCGCTTGGAGGAACAGCTGCGTCAGTCGCAGAAGATGGAGGCGATTGGACAGCTGGCCGGGGGGGTGGCGCATGACTTCAACAACATACTGACCGTCATCCTGTCCAACGCGGACATCCTGCTGAGCGCCCTTGGCCCGGAAGACCCGCGACGGGAAGAGCTGGAGGGGATACGCGAAGCGTCGCAGCGCGCGGCGTCGTTGACGAGGCAGCTACTGGCTTTCAGTCGCAAGCAGATGTTGCGCCCCAAGATCGTCAACCTAAACTCGGCCATCGTCAACCTCGAGAACATGCTGCGCCGTCTCATCGGCGAAGACATCGAGCTCATCACCTTGCTCGATCCTGCGCTCTGGTTGGTCGAGGCGGATCCGGGTCAAATCGAGCAGGTGGTGATGAACCTCGCGGTCAACGCCCGGGACGCGATGCCACGCGGTGGTAAGCTCGTGATCGAAACCGGCAATCTGGAGGTGGATGAGGAGTTTGCCGACAGCCACTACGCGGTCGTTCCCGGCTGCTATGTCACGCTGCTCGTCTCCGACAACGGCGTCGGGATGACCGCCGAGACGCGTGAGCGGATATTCGAGCCGTTCTTCACGACCAAGCAGCGAAGCAAGGGAACCGGCCTCGGTCTCAGCACCGTCTACGGGATCGTGAAGCAAAGCGGCGGCTTCATCTGGGCACACAGCGACTTTGGGAAGGGCACAACCTTCAAGGTCTACCTGCCGAGGGCCGACGACACCGCGGCGACCCCGCAGCGCCCCGCCCGTTGGGCCGCCGCACCTCAGGGTTCAGAGACGGTGCTGCTGGTCGAAGATGAGGACTCCGTTCGAGAGCTTGCTCGAAGGATTCTCGTGGACCGTGGCTATCGAGTCTTGGAGGCCGCGGACGCCACACAGGCTCTAGAGGTCTCCCGAGTCCACCCCGAGCCGATACACCTGCTGCTCACCGATGTGGTCATGCCCGGACTGAACGGTCGAGAATTGGCCGATCGGCTGCGCCCTCAACGGCCCGGGATGGAGGTGCTCTACATGTCCGGGTACAGCGACCACGCCGTGTTGCGTGACCGGACCCTGAATTCGGGCACCAACTTCCTCCACAAGCCCTTCACACCGGAGTCGCTGGCCCGTCGCGTAAGAGACGTGCTGGATCTGCGCCGGCCTGCAGGCCGCTGACCTCTCTGGCGTCAACTCCGTTCTCTACGCAACTTTGGCGTACGCGCCCCCGACCCTTCAACACCGCCGCCTGATGCAAGCGAGGTTGAACCTATGACGCGGGTCTCTTCCCGCGCCGGCCCGACGGGCCTGCACGAACGCGATCACGAGCTTTGGTGCGAGGACGTGCCGCTGGCTGAGATCGCGGCGGAGCTGGGCACGCCCTGCTTCGTCTACAGCGAGGCAGCGATCCGGGAGCGCTTCGCGGCCTTCAAGAGCGCTTTCTCGTCGTTGCCACACCGGGTTTTCTACTCGGTCAAGGCGAATCACAACCTGTCGATACTGCGGTTGATGCGGAGCCTGGGTGCCGGTGTGGATGTCGTCTCGCTCGGCGAGCTTTACCGGGCCCAGCAGGCTGGATTTGCAGGTGATGAGATCGTTTTCGGCGGGGTGGGGAAGCGAACCGACGAGCTGGAGGCGGCAGTCGCCGCGGGTGTGCTCTTGGTCAACGTCGAATCGGAGCACGAGCTGCAAATCCTGGCCGAGCTGGCGGCGGCTCGAGGGGCACGCGTGCCCGTCGCAGTGCGCGTCAACCCGGGTGTGCAAGCCATGACGCACAGCTTCACTCAGACGGGTCACTACAAGACCAAGTTTGGCGTGGCCTGGGAAGAAGCGGAGGAGCTGTACGGGCTGGCGGCTCGCGATGCGCATCTGGATCCGGTCGGAATCGACGCACACATCGGCTCTCAGATTCTATCGCATGAGCCGTACTTGCAGACGCTCGAGCGCCTGGCCGACCTGATAGAGCGGATCAGGGGGCGCGGCATCGATCTCCGCTACCTCGACATCGGCGGCGGTTTCGGCGTCGCACACGACGGCACAACCGCGCTCGAGCTGTGGGCCATCGCCGAAGCGGCCGCCGGGCTGACCGCGCGGTTCGAGATGACCTGCCTGGTCGAACCGGGGCGCTGGCTCGTCGCGCCGGCGGGCGTGTTGATTACCCGGGTGCTTTACCGCAAACATCTCGGGGACCAGCTCTATTATGTGGTCGACGCCGGGTCAAACGATTTTCTGCGGCCCAGCTACTATGGCGCCGAGCATCCGATCGAACCCGTTCGCCAACGCGCGGCTACGACGACGGCCGATGTCGTCGGCCCGGTGTGCGAGACGGGGGACTTCCTCGCTCGGGGCTGTCGGCTTCCGGATCTGGCGGCGGGCGAACTACTGGTCCTGCGTTACGCAGGTGCGTACGGGTCGGTCATGAGCTCGAACTACAACTCCCGCCCCCGAGCGGCCGAGGTGCTGGTGTCCGGCAGCGACTACCGCGTGGTCCGGCGTCGGGAGACGCTCGAAGACTTGATTGCCGAGGAGCTTGACTCGCCGCTTGCTTAGCGCAACGCGACGCGCGGGGGCAGAACCGCAATCATAGGGACCGCGTCGACGAGAGCCCGTGGCGGCACGGACGAGGGCCGAGGGCGCGGCCCTGCTATCGCTCCGTCCGGCGATCCGGATCGCACCAGGCTTCGGTGCCAAAGACGGCCTCGAGACCCTCGACCATGAGGTCGCCGAGCCGTTCGATGACCTCGCCCACCCGTTCCGCCAGGTCTTCCCACTCGACCTGGGCACGCCGCCTGCCGGCGGCCGCCGAGCCCGTCGTGATGCGAGACGTCAATTCCACCAGCGGATCGATCTCCGGGCGCGTGGCGCCCAGCAGTGTCATGACGTCGGCGTGGGCGATCGACCCCGACTCAACCAGTCGGGCCAGCGAGAGCAAGGACTCGGGCCGGACCATGCGGAGCGAGTGCGTGCGGGACTCCGACTGGATCGACTTCTCCAGGTGGCGTGGATCAATTCCGGGCTCGGTCAGGATGTACAGCCCCAAAGCCCGATCCCAACCCGCGATCCGCCGCTCGTGGATGAGCTGCTCCAGGAGGCGGGCAAGCGTCGGGCGCTGGTCCGCATACGACTCGCGGCGCCTGATTTCCACGACGACCTGGTCACCGGCGGGCGAGACCCAGCGCCCGTGACTGGCGATCGACCCGGGTAGGCGAACGTAGGGTCCGTACTCGACATCGAAACCGAGTCGGGTGCCGAGGTGGTTGAGCAGATCCTGCAGCGCGCGATCGTGCTGCTCATCCGGGCGGGCACGGCAGGTCCGGATGTAATCGTCAATTACGTCGAGATCGGGGGCGTTGTCGCGAAGAAAGTTACGGAAACGCGTCCTCCCGGTCTCCGATCCGGGAGCGTCGTCGAGCCGGCCGAAACCTCCGAGCAGCTCATCAAGCGATCGAGCGGCCATCTGCGTGCTCCATTGCGGAAGATCCGTCTGGACGGTCAAATGGGAAGGAGATCGCCGTTAGTCAAGACATCCCGCTCAAACAGATCGTGAGGGGTCTATCGTGCAAGTTCCTGAAGACGTCTATGCGAGAATCGCTAGAGAGATCGAGAGCGACGTGAGTCCGGTGGGGATCGACGCCAAGAAGACCCACGTCATCATCCTCCACCTGTTGGCACGGATCGAGGAACGGCTGGCTCGACTTGAGCGGGCGGTCGGAGTCAAAACCCCGGATTCCTGACCGGCACCTCGCCGCGGGTTCGGAAGCTGAGGTTGCGGCCGCCGAACGAGGTCTCGACTCGGAGCCGCGATTCCAGCTGGTAGTTGACCGAACCGCGCTCCAGCAACGCGCGGGCACCGGCGCCCAACCCCTCCCAGGTGAATTCGGCCGGGACCCGGACTCGCGTATGCATGCCTGCTCCTAACGCGGCGGCCTCGTTCAGCAGGGCGCGCCCGAACTGCCTGCCCTCCAGCTCGAGATCGGCTTCTACCCGCGTCGTCCGTAGCTCGTAGTCATTCGGGTTGAACACATCGAGCCAGAGAACCAGCGACACGCCAGAAAGGTCGAGACCGGTTACCTCGATCGCCTCCAGGCTGACATCCGGCTGCTCGAAACGGATCCGCTGAAAGGCCGCGCACGACAGAGCCCCCGAGCCGAGAAGCGTGATGACGAGCGCTCGTTGAACGGTTCGGATCAGGGATCGAGGTCCGGCATTCGCTTTTTTTCTCATCCGGGCGCGATCTCCCTCCCACTCGCTGTTGACGCCTTCGACCACCCGGTGCCGACAAGATGGCCTTTCAGGCGGGTGCCAGCGAGAGGGGCCGCCGAGGGAAGCGGAGGGTGGGGCGGAGGGGCCAAGTGTATAAGAGATGTCCACGTGTTATATCTTGACATCCATGGGACAAGAGCCTACTTTGAACGTCAGGCGAATCCTAAGCGGGTGCTCCCGAGATGGCCGAGTTGAAGCGAATACCGCTGTTTGTCCTCCCCACCGTCCTGCTGCCGGGCGGCCACCTGCCCCTGCACGTATTCGAGCCGCGGTACCGTCAGATGGTCGCACGCTGCCTCGAATACGACAAACGGTTCGGGCTGCTGTTTCACCGAGACGATCTGTACACGGAGGTTCGCATCGAGCCGGGGCGTATCGGCTGCATCGCGGAGATCGGCAGCTTCCAACCGCTGCCGGACGGGCGCTCGCTGATGCTGACGGAGGGGGTGGAGCGCTTCCGAATCGAGGAGGTGGTGGACTCGGACACCCTGTATACCGAGGCGTTGGTGGATGCGTATGAGGATGAGCCGCAAGACGAGGCTGAGCTGACCGCACGGCGGCAAGTTTCCATTGATCTCTTCCATGCTCTGCTGCGCACGCTCCCGGAGCCGCCGGTCAAGGTGCCGGACCTCAATCCTCGTCACGAGACCTCGTTCACGATCGCCTCGACCATCGAGATCGATCCGGCCTGGCAACAGGGACTGCTCGAGCTCAGGAGTGAGCTGGCGCGATTGGACCGGATCGATGAGCTGTTGCGCCGGGTCCTCGACTCCCGCCTGGGCATGAGCGAGTTCCTGTAGGCCGGCGACTGAGGCCGCCTTTCCACCGGTGCCGTGGCGCGGCCGCCTCACAGGGCGGACCCTGGGCGCAGGTGGAGGGAGGAGGGGAAGCAAGCTAAGACTAGTAATTGTTATCGGTTAGCATTTCGTAGCCCCTCCCTGATCCCGCCCCGGGTCTGCCTCTTGCGTCCAGTCGGCTAAGACGCGATCAGCCAGGAGCTTAAGCGCATGCGGCCCACCATCTCGGATCACACCGCTTCGGATCCCACGGCCCACATCCGTAAGAGCCTCGAGCAAGCCGGGGTCGAGATCTCCGGCCCCATCACCCCCGAATACGCGGAAATTCTTACGCCGGAAGCCCTTCAGTTCGTGGGGCGGATGTCGCGGGAGTTCGAGGGGCGCCGTCAGTCGCTGCTCACCGCACGGGTCGAGCGTCAGCAGGCCTGGGACGAAGGGGGCGCGCCCGGTTTCCGGCCTGAAACGCGAGATGTCCGGGAGGCCGACTGGCAGGTTGCCGGGATCCCTCAGGATCTTCGCGACCGGCGGGTTGAGATCACGGGGCCAGTCGATCGCAAGATGATCATCAACGCCCTGAACTCGGGTGCGAACGTGTTCATGGCGGACTTCGAGGATGCGAACGCTCCCACGTGGGCGAACAACGTCGAAGGCCAGATCAACCTGCGGGATGCGGTCAGGCGTGAGATCAGCTTTACGAGTCCAGAGGGCAAGCAGTACGAGCTGGGCGAGAAGATCGCGACCTTGCTCGTGCGTCCTCGCGGCTGGCACCTGAACGAGAAGCACGTTCGGATCGATGGCCAGCCGATTTCAGCCTCGCTCTTCGACTTCGGCCTTTTCTTCTTCCACAACGCCGCCGCCCAGGTCGAACGAGGCACAGGCCCGTACTTCTACCTGCCGAAGCTCGAGAGCTATCACGAGGCGCGCCTGTGGAACGACGTCTTCCTCTGGGCGCAGGACCGGCTGGGCATGCCGCGGGGCACGATCCGCGCGACCGTGCTGATCGAGACGCTGCCGGCGGCCTTCGAGATGGACGAGATCCTTTACGAGTTGCGCGAACACTCGTCGGGTCTCAACTGCGGCCGCTGGGACTACATCTTCAGCTTCATCAAGAAGTTTCGCGGCCATCCCGGTTACGTGTTGCCGGACCGTGGCCAGGTCACGATGGACCGGCACTTCTTGAACTCCTACGTCGAGCTCTTGATCAAGACCTGCCACCGGCGGGGGATTCACGCGATGGGCGGTATGGCGGCGCAGATCCCGATCAAGAGCGATCCCGAGGCCAACGAGCGTGCGCTGGAGAAGGTCCGCCAGGACAAGCTGCGCGAGGTCCGGGCGGGACACGATGGCACCTGGGTCGCGCACCCCGGCCTCGTCTCGATCGCCCGGTCGATCTTCGATGACGGCATGGCCGGTCCCAATCAACTCGATCGTCGCCGGGAAGACGTGAGGGTCACGGCGGAGGATTTGACTAAGGTCCCTGAAGGTCAGATCACCGAGCGCGGTCTGCGTCACAATATCGATGTCGGGATCCAGTATCTCGAGTCGTGGCTCCGAGGCATCGGTTGCGTCCCCATCTACAACCTGATGGAGGATGCGGCCACCGCGGAGATTTCACGGAGCCAGGTGTGGCAGTGGGTTCGGCACGGGGCGCAGCTCGAGGATGGCCGAACGATCAGCGCGGATCTGGTGAGACAGACGATGGCGGAGGAATTGGAAAAGCTCCGCCGCGTGCTCGGGGCCGAGCGGTTCGATGGTGGTGACTTCGAGCTCGCCGCTGGAATCTTCGATGAGATCACGACGAAACCCGAGTTCACGGAATTCATGACCCTAGTCGCGTACGACCGCATCGACTGAACCTCAGCCGCAGGGTGTGCCCATGGACAAGCGTGCCTTCATCGAGAAGTTGAGCGGCGAGTGGCGCCGATCGCCGCGCTGGAAGGGTATCGAACGGTCGTATACCGCCGAGGACGTTTATCGGTTGCGGGGTACGGTCGGGATCGAATACAGCCTGGCCCGGCGCGGCGCGGCGAAGCTGTGGGAGCTTCTTCAGGGCGATAAACACATCGCCGCTCTCAGCTCGTTAACCGGCAGCCAGGCGGTTCAGCAAGTTCGAGCGGGGCTGCAGTCGATCTACGTGAGCGGCTGGCAAGTGGCCGGAGACATGAACGCGGCGTTGCAAACCTACCCGGACCAGAGCATGTACCCGGCCGACAGCGGCCCGCAGCTGGTCCGGCGCATCAACAACGCGCTATTACGGGCGGACCAGATAAACCACCTGAACGGCAAGAACAGTATCGATTGGCTGGTGCCCATCGTCGCCGACGCCGAGGCCGGATTCGGCGGTCTCCTCAATGTACACGAGCTGATGAAGGCCTATATCGAGGCGGGAACCGCTGCGGTTCACCTGGAAGATCAGCTGGCTTCACTGAAGAAGTGCGGTCACCTGGGCGGCAAGGTGCTGGTGCCGACGCGCGAGTTCGTTACCAAGCTGGTCTCGGCGCGCCTGGCGGCCGATCTGTGCGGTGTCGACACCGTCATTATCGCGCGCACCGATGCCGAGAGCGCCACGATCTTGGCTAACGACATCGATGAGTACGACCGCGAGTTCATGACCGGCGAACGGACGCCGGAAGGATTCCAGCGGGTGCGCTGCGGTGTCGAAGCGGCCATCCACCGGGGGCTCGCCTATTGTCCGCACGCCGATGTGATCTGGTTCGAGACGAAGACGCCCGACGTGGAGGAAGCACGAAAATTCGCCGAGGCGATCCACTCACATTATCCCGGCAAGCTGCTCGCCTACAACTGCTCGCCGTCGTTCAACTGGAAGAAGTACCTGAACGACGAGCAGATCGCGAGCTTCCAGAACGAACTGGGCGCACTGGGCTACAAGTACCAGTTCGTCACACTCTCCGGCTTCCATTCCGTGAACCACGCCATGTTCCTGCTGGCCACGGAGTACAAAGAGAAGGGAATGGCGGCGTACGCCAAGCTTCAGGAAGCGGAGTTCGCTTCCGAGAAAGACGGGTACGAGGCGACCCGCCACCAGGAGTTCGTGGGCGCCGGCTACTTCGACGAGGTGACCCGCGTCGCTACCCACGGCTCCACTTCGACCCTGGCGCTGGAGGGTTCCACTGAGCAGGAGCAGTTCCAGGCCGCGGCAGGGGACTAGAGCCGCGGCGCTGACCGAGGGCCGCCGGGACCAGCCGAGGTCCGGCGGCCTTTCCCCCTCTTAGTAGCTCCTCCACACGACCGCGTACTTCACCAGCACCAGGCTCACGGCTGCGGGCTTCCCAGGCCATAAGCGCCTTCGATGCCGTTTTTCGGCCTACACAGGGCAGGAGGTTCAGAGCCGCTCTAAACCCACCGACGGGAGGTCGAAAAATGGCTGTGGCGAGCCCGGCCGCCCCGAAGCCTACCAGGCGATCCCGTAATCCTCCCCGTGGTTGCTCGAGCCACCCCAGAACGACCCGTGCTCCCAGTCGAAGTAGATCGCGTTCATCGGTCCCGACGTCAGGTTCCTAAACGTCAGGTCGTAACCCATCGCTCGTAGCTCTTCGCGAACCCAGGGTGGCACCGCATCGTTCAATAGCAGTCGGCCGGGTATCGACTCGTGGTTGCGGAACGAGTTGCGCATCTGGAAGCTGTTGAAGTTCGCGGCCTCGGTCGCCTCCTGCACGTTCATCCCGAAGACCACCATGTTGAGGAAGAACTGGAGGCTGTTCTGATCCTGGGTGTCGCCGCCCTGGATGGCGAAAGACAGGTAGGGCTTACCGTCCTTCAGCGTCATCGTGGGCGTCAGCGTGGCACGCGGCCGCTTGCCCGGTTCGATCACGTTGTAAGGGTTCTCGGACGGGTCGAGAACGAAGCTCTGGGCGCGCTGACTGATGCCGATGCCGGTCCGACCGGCGATGACGGCGGGAATCCAGCCGCCGCTGGGTGTGATCGACACCACCCAGCCCGACTCGTCGGCGGCCTGAATCGAGGTCGTCCCCAAGAAGAAGCCGTCCTCGGTCTCCCGCAGCGCCTGATCGCTGGTTACCTCGCCGCGAGGCGGCCAGCGGGACTGCCAGCTCTCGAGGTACCGGATGTACGGGTTCACGCCGCCCTGGAACGGGTAGGGGTCACCCGGTCCAATGTCCGGATCGTTCCTCTCCCAGTTGATCAGCTTGGCCCGCTCGCGCGCGTACCCCTTGGAGAGAAGCCCTTCGAGCGGTTCTGCGGGGGCGAAGTAGGGGTCGCCGTAATAGAAGTCCCGGTCGGCGAAGGCCAGGTTCATCGCCTGGTAGAGCGTGTGGATGTAGCGGCCGCTGTTGTAGCCCATCGACTTCAGGTCGAAGCCCTCCAGGATGTTGAGCGCCTGAAGGAGCACCGGGCCCTGAACCCAACTGGTCAGCTTGTAGACCTCGATGTCCTTGTACGTGGTCATCACCGGCTCTTCGATGTGGACCTTCCAGTTCGCCAGGTCCTGCATCGTGATCAGGGCGCCTTGCTCCCCGGCCCCGCGCACGAACTCCTTGGCGATGTCCCCCGAGTAGAACCGATCGTACGCCGCGTAGATCGCCTGCTTGCGCGTCTTCCCGGCGGCGAGCGCTTGCTGCTCGGCTTCGACCAGCTTGCGCAAGGTCGCCGCCAGGTCAGCCTGGCGGAATATCTCGCCCGGGTAGGGCGCGTCCCGGTCCTCGCCCGGGTGGGTCAGAAAGACCTTCGCCGAGTAGGGCCACTCGGCGATCCGCTTCTTGTTGCGCTCGATCGAGTTCGCGGTCTGGGCCTCGATCGGATAGCCGTCCGCCATCTGGATCGATGGCTCGAGAACATCGGCAAGGGTCAAGGTTCCGTACTCGGCGAGCATGACCAGGAGGCCGCCTGGGGTCCCCGGCGTGACCGCCGAGAGTGGGCCGAGGTCGGGCGGGTATCTGAGGCCCTTCTGCTTGAAGAACTCGGGCGTGGCACCGGTCGGCGCGACGCCGAGCGCGTTGATGCCGACGACCTCTCCGGTGTTGGGGTTGTAGATGAGCGCCTGGGTCTCGCCGCCCCAGCTCAGGACGTCCCACATGGTCGCCGTCGCCCCCAGCATCGCGCAGGCGGCGTCGACCGCGTTCCCGCCCTTCGCGAACATCATCGCTCCGGCCGTCGCGCCCAGCGGCTTCCCGGTGATCGCCACCCAGTGGCGCCCGTGCAACACGGGCTTCACGGTGCGCTGGGCTGCCAGCTGATCGGGTAAGAACAAGCTGGCCGTCACGAGCAGGAGCGACAGGGTCGTGATGTTCTTTGCGGTCGGCATCGGCCCTCCTCGAAGATGCGTTGGCAGACTTGAGCTGCGGTCGTCGACTCTTCTCACCCACCGGCGGCTTGTCGGCGTGTGCCGGCGCGTCAGCCTCCCAAAATCCGGCAAAGGGCGGCCGGCCACAAGGGCGAGCTCGGGCCCCACGGCGATCTCTGGCGGTGCAGGCCGTCGACGTCGCGCCAGCCAACCGCACGCAGGGCTTAAAGCGTCAAACGGGAGAAGCGATGAAACCGCCGCCGTGAGTCGTGGAGACTCGAATCGAAGGAGACTCGATAATGTTATCGCTTCGGCATGTCGCTTCCGTCGTCTGGACCTTCCTGGCCTTCATGGTCGCCGCGGCCCTCGTCCTCAACCTCCGCTACAAGACCGTCGGTGAAGGGCAGTACTTCGACACCTGGACGGGCCAGATCCGCCCGGCCGAGCGCGTCGAGGCTCCTGCGGCTTCCTCGGAGGTCGTTCTGGGAATCAGCGGCTTGGAGCCCGGGATCTCGTTCCGTGCTGAGCGGCTGAGGCGGGAAAAGCTGGGTTCGGACTGTGCCCGGGTCCGCTTCGCCTTTCCCGCGCCGGAGCCGAGCCGGCGCTACTGAGGGTCGAAGGCCGGTGCGACCGGCTTCGGCGCTGCGGCCGCCGGAAGCCCGGCGGCCGATCCAGGTCCGCCCCATCGGCCGCGCGGACCCGCGCCGGGGCGCTAGAGCATGGGCTGGAACAGGTAGCAGAGGTTCTCGGCCAGTCGGCGCGGCAGCGAGCGAGCCCGGTGATCGGCGAGCAGGATCTCATCGCTGAGGGCGATCTCCTCCTCGACCTGGCCCTGGATTCGGGTCAGGAAGTCGGTGTCGGCCACCTCGAGATTAGACTCGAAGTTCAGGTGGAGGCTGCGGAAGTCGAGGTTTGCCGATCCGATCATCGCGTACACTCCATCGACGATCAGAGCCTTGGCGTGCATGAAGGGGCCGCGCCGCTCGAAGATGCGCACCCCGGATTTGAGGAGGGGAGTATAGAGCGCGCGCGCCGCATAGCCGGTGTACCAGTGGTTGCTCTTCCTGGGTAGCACTAGCCGAACGCGGACGCCGCGCAGGGCGGCGTAACGCAGGGCCGTGATGATGGGTTCATCCGGCACGAAGTAAGGCGTGACGATCGAGATCGAGCTCTCGGCGGCCACGATCGCTCCAAAGATGGCATCCGCCAGTCCGTGACCCGCCAGGTCCGGCCCTCCCGGAACGACCTGAGCCACCGCCTCACCGGCGGCCTCCTGCTCGGGGAAGTAGCTGAGGTCGAACAGCCGCTCCGGCGGCTCACCGGAGGCGAAATGCCAGTCTTCGATGAATAGCAGCTGCAGATCGGATACCGCGGGTCCCGCGACCCGGACGTGATAGTCGCGGATCGCGATGCCACCGTTGTAGGCGCTCATGTTGATGTCGGCGATGTTGATGCCACCGACGAACCCGACACGGCCATCGATGACCGCGATCTTGCGGTGATTGCGCAGGTTGATCTGAAAGCGGCCCTTGAGCGGGTTGGCCTGGGTGATCGAGCGGATCTGCACGCCCGCCTCGGCGGCGCTTTTGAAGAAGCGCGTCAGGTGCGCATAGGTCGAGCCGAAGCGATCATAGAGCAGACGGCACTCGACTCCCGAGCGTGCGCGCTCGACGAGCAGGTCCAGCAGCTCGCGCCCAATTCGGTCGCGTCCAAAGATGAAGGTCTGAAGATGCACCGAGGAACGGGCCTCGGAGATGGCTGTTGACAACGACGGGTAAAAGGCGTCGCCGTCCACCAGCAGGTCGACCCGGTTGCCTCGAAACACGCGATTCGGCCTCACCGCCGGGTCGGTGGCTCGGAAGATGTGGGCGGCCGGATAGGCGGGGTCGCGACCCGGGCGGGGGTGCGAGTAATCGACCGCTAGCTTCTCGAGGGTTGGGTGCGCCGCGGCGCGCCGGGCCACCAGAGCCTTCGCGGCCTCGCGCTGAGATGCGCCCCGGCGTACGCGATCGACCCCGAAGCTGAGATAGCCGAGCGCACCCAGGTACGGAAACGCCCAGACGACCGCCAGCCACAGGACCGCGGAGACGGGTCGGTGTTTGGTGAGCAAAATATCGAGTGTCAGCACCGCGCCGAGCACGATGTGACCGACGGTGAGTAAGGTGTAGTCGAACATGTCCTAAGCCCCAGCTCTAATAATATGACTGAGGCTCGATAAAGGTGACGGACGGTCGAGGGCCACGAGGGCGATCGGTCTCTAATTCTGGTCTCACGAGTCACTAGCCGGTATGATAGGAAGAAAGAGGCCAGCAGGCGATTGCCAGGGCAGGGGGGACGGGTTACGGGCGCGGCCGGACGGCCGTGCTGCTGGACCAAATCCGCGGCCCGCTTCGAGTTCACGCCGGCACTCAACGATCGGCGCGCCAGCGTCTGGATCCAGCAGCTGATCACCTTCGAGATCCGGTAGGTTGATCGGTCGCCGGGTTGTCCGAGGCGGAGGGTTGCGGGCCGGAGCGCTGGCAATAGCTTGAGCGCCGCTACTGGCGGTGACACGGGCCCCGAGCCCCAATGGCGCGGGGCCTTTCTGTATGGGCGACGCGCGTGCGACGCGGCTACGACCCGCGGCCGCTTGACGACCAAAGACGATAACGCATTGGATCCCGTCACCCATACGCTCACAGGCGCCGCCCTCGCCCAGGCGGGCCTCAAGCAGCGAACCGCGCTGGGCACGGCCACGCTGGTCATCGGAGCCAACCTCCCCGATGTCGACATGCTGGCCTATGCCTGGGGCGGCGAGACCGCGCTCTGGTTCCGTCGCGGTCTGACGCACGGCCTGCCGGCGCTCGTGGTGCTTCCGATTCTGCTGGCAGCCGCCATGCTGCTCTGGGATCGCTGGGTGAGAAGGCGGCGGTCGGGTGGGCCACCGGCCCGGCCCGGTCCTTTGCTGCTGCTGGCGGCCGTGGCCGTGGCCAGCCACCCGCTGCTCGATTTCCTGAACGTGTACGGGATGCGCTGGTTGGCCCCGTTCCAGTCCAGCTGGTTCTACGGCGATACGCTGTTCATCATCGATCCCTGGCTCTGGGCGATTCTGAGCGCAGCGGTATGGACGGGTCGCCGCCGACCATCGGCGGCGTGGGGCGCGCTGTTGGTCGGCGCGGCCTACATACTGTTGATGGCCGGCTCCAACCTGGCGGCGCGTCGAGCGATCGAGCAGAGCATCGAGGCGCAGGGCACCCAGATCCAGAGCCTGATGGTGGCGCCCGTACCGGTGACGCCGTTCTCGCGTTGGGTGATCGTGGCGGGTCCGGATGGGTACGAAGCGGGCAGATTCAGTTGGCTCGGGGGGCGAGCGCTCGAGTTGCGGACGGTGCCCTACGACCGTTATGCGCCCGAGGGCCTTGCGGTGCACCCGGCCGTACGTGAGGCGTCGGCTCGACCGGCGGCGCGCAAGTACCTTGCGTGGGCGCGTTTTCCTTACACCTGGGTCACCGAGCGGTCGGACGCCTACATCGTCTACTTCGGGGACGCCCGCTACACGCTCGACCCGGAGCGCTCCTGGGCCGCAACTCGAGTGGTCGTCGCAAAGCAGCCGAGCGAGCCGTAGCGCACTCTCGAAATGCGACGGCACACCTCAGCGGTCAGCCGTCGCGGGCACACGTGTCCAGCCGCGCTAGCGGGGAATTGGATCGGGCAGCGAGACGACGAGGTGGCAGAGCCCGCCTTCGGCGGAGCGCTGTGTGACGCGGCCGGTTCTCTCCAGCAGGTGAACCATCCGATGGTTGTCGGCCAGGAGATAGGCGTCGAAACAGCGCACGCCCTCCGCGGCCGCGACCTGGATCAGGTGGTCCAGGAGCAGCGTGCCGATGCCCCGCCCCTGCATCGCATCCTCGACGGTCAGCGCCACTTCGGCACGGTCGTCGGGACCGCCCGGAGGGCAGGCGTAGCGGCCGACGGCTACGAGGCGCTCTCGACCGTCATCGTCGAGACACGCGACGAGGGCGGCCTTCCGGTGAAAATCGAGCTCGGTCAGCTGGGCGAGCTCGCCGGGGGTCAGCCGCTTCTTCGCCCCGAGAAAGCGGTAGTAGATGGCTTCGCGACTCAGGCGGTCGAACAGCCCGAGCAGGGCGGCTTTGTCGTCCGGACGGATCGCACGTATGCGAAGCCGCGTCCCATCGCGAAGCACCTCGTCGGCCGTATACTTTTGAGCAGCGCCGCCCGAGGTCTCGTGGGAGCGGCCGGACGGGAGCGGGTCATCTTTCATGCTCCGCTACTCGCTTCCCGCGTGGCGGCACGAAAGAACCCGGCTCGCTTTGGCGCGGGGATACCGTCGCGCCGCCGTTTTCGGTCGGGGCACGCGCGGCTTCCCCGTCGCCGCGCGATGAGTCTTAGACGGGAGGAGAATGCCGTATGAAGGCGACCGGTGAGATCCAGGTCATTCCGATCGGATCGGGTGTCTCGGTCCGGAAACAGGTTCAGCGCGCACACGGAATCCTCGAGGGCTCCGACCTGCACGTCGAGCTCCACGCTAACGGCAGCAATGTCGAAGGCGAGCTCGGCGCGATCTTTGACGCGGTCAAACGGATACACGAGACACTGCACGCTGAGGGAACCGTGCGCATCGCGACGTTCATCAAGGTCGCGACGCGGACCGACAAGGAGCCGACGCTGGCGGGCAAACTGTTCTGAGCCGGGACGGTCGCGTGGGTCCGCCGCCCCAGTCTTCGGCCCGCGCCCGTTCGTTCGGCCTGACTCCGGCTCAGAGCACGTTGAAAGGGTAATCCGCGTGCTCGCGCTCCTCCTGGCTTCGCCGCTTCTCTCTAAGCGCCGCTTGGGCCGCAGCGAGCCGTGCGATCGGAACGCGGAAGCTCGAGCAGCTCACGTAGTCCAGCCCGATCGTGTGGCAGAACTCGATGCTGCGCGGGTGGCCGCCGTGCTCGCCGCAGATACCGACCTTCAGGTCCGGCTTCACCCGGCGCCCGGATACGACCGCCAGCTTCATCAACCGGCCCACCCCGGGGATGTCGAGCGCCTCGAAGGGATTCTGCGGCAGCAGCCCGTTCTCGACGTAGAAGGGCAGGAACTTCTGCTCGGCATCTTCGCGCGAGAACGAGAACGTGGCCTGAGTCAGGTCGTTGGTGCCAAACGAGAAGAACTCCGTGCGCTCCGCGATCGCGTCGGCGCGCACGCAGGCGCGCACCGCCTCGATCATCGTTCCAAACTTGAAATCGAGCCGCGCCCCGTGCCGCCCCTCGACCTCATCCCGCACCTCGTCGAGTAGCTCTCCGACGCGGACCAGCTCGGCGGGCTCGGTCACCTGCGGGACCATGATCTCACATACGGCGTTCACCCCTTCTTGCACGCATTCGGCCACGGCTTCCAGGATCGCCCCGAGCTGCATCCGGTACAGCTCGGGGTAGGTGATCCCGAGGCGCACGCCACGGTGGCCGAGCATCGGGTTGACCTCGGCCGTCTCACGCACCTTCTGGAGCACGGACTCCTTCTGCTCGATCAATTCGTCGATCAGACGGCCATCCTTCGCGCCCGACACTTCCGCGCGCAGCCGCTCGATCGCGGGCAGGTCGCTAAGCTCGGCGCTCTCGAGGATGCGGGTCAACGACTGGGGGCTGGGGTTCCCGTGCTCGAGATGCGACTTCAGGTTCTTGAGCGCCGACACTTCGAGCAGCAGCGACTCGAGCGACGGCAGAAACTCATGCAGCGGTGGATCGAGCAGCCGGATGGTGACCGGGAGGCCTTCCATCGCCTTGAAGATCTCTCGGAAGTCGGCCTTCTGCATGGGTCGGAGCCGGTCGATGGCGGCACGCCGTTCTTCCGCTGAGCGGGAGAGGATCATGTCGCGAACGATGGGAAGACGATCGGCGGCGTTGAACATGCGTTCGGTCCGGCAAAGCCCGATGCCCTGGGCGCCCATCTCACGTGCCAGCGCCGCGTCTTCGGGCGTGTCGGCGTTCGCCCGCACCCCGAGCGTGCGAATCTCGTCGGCCCAGCGCAGCAGCGTCTTCATGTCCTCGCTGAACTCGGGTTCCACCGTGGGCACTTCGCCCAGGAAGACGTCGCCACTGCCGCCGTCGATCGTGATCAGCTCGCCCTCGGTGATGCTCCGACCGCTGACGACGGCGACCCGCTCACGGTCGTTGATCCGGATCTCCTCCGCTCCGACCACGCACGGCTTGCCCATCCCTCTGGCCACCACCGCCGCGTGCGACGTCTTGCCGCCGCGGCTGGTGAGGATGCCGCGCGCTTGGAAAAAGCCGTGGATATCCTCCGGCTTCGTCTCCTCGCGCACCAGGATCACAGCCTCGCCCGTGCGCCCCCGGCGCTCCGCCTCATCGGCGTCGAAGACGACGGCCCCCGAGGCGGCGCCGGGCGAAGCGGGCAGCCCGCGGGCGATCGCCTCGGCATCGGCGGTCGGATCGATACGCCGGTGAAGTAGCTGCTCCAAGTGATCCGGGCTGATCCGCAACAACGCCTCTTCCGTGTTCAAGACCCCCTCATCCAACATGTCCCGCGATGTCTTGACGAACGCTGTGGCGTTCATCTTGCCATTGCGGGTCTGCAGCATGTAAAGCTTGCCGCGCTCGATGGTGAACTCGAAGTCCTGGACCTCGTGATACTCGTCTTCCAGCGTCCGTCGGATCCGTTGAAGCTCCACCCACGAGCCCGGCATCTCCGTCTCCAGCTCCGCGATCGGCTTGGGGGTACGGATGCCGGCGACCACGTCCTCGCCCTGCGCGTTGACCAGGTATTCGCCAAACAGGGTGTTCTCGCCCGTTCCCGGATCGCGCGTGAAGGCGACCCCGGTGGCCGAATCCTCACCCATGTTGCCGAACACCATTGTGCAGATGTTGACCGCCGTTCCGTTCGCCATCTGAGGCGTGATCTTGAATTCGCGCCGGTAGTCCACGGCACGTTTGCCTTCCCACGAGCGGAAGACCGCCTCCACCGCCATCTCCAGTTGCTTCCAGGGATCCTGTGGGAACGCGATGCCCAGGTCGGCCCGGATGACATCCTTGTAGTCGGCGCACAGTTTCTGTAGTGAGTCGATGGTGAGCTCGTAATCGTACTTCGCACCCTGCCGCTTCTTCGCCTCTTCGAGGAGCTGTGCGAAGCGTTTCTCTTCGGCTCCCATGGCGATCTCACCGAATGCCTGCATGAGTCGACGGTAGGCGTCGTACGCGAACCGCAGGTTCTGGGTCGCCTCGCCGAAGCCGACCACCACCTCATCGTTCATCCCCAGGTTGAGGATGGTGTCCATCATGCCGGGCATCGACATCGCCGCTCCGGAGCGTACCGATACGAGCAGGGGGTTTGTCTTGTGGCCGAACGTCTTTCCGGTCTCGCGCTCCAGCTGCTCCATCCGCTCGCGCGCCTCGTCCATGAGGCCCGCCGGCAGGCTGCGGTCGGACTTGTAGTATTGGCGACAGGCCTCGGTGGTGATGACGAACCCCGGCGGGACCGGCAGCCCGATCTGGGTCATGCGGGCCAACCCCGCGCCTTTACCACCCAGCAACTGCCTGTCGGTGCTGTCCGCGTCCTCGAACGGGTAGACGAATCGTATCGGTTTCATGCAGAGTTCAGCTCCTGGCTACTCGGGTTTGCCGCCTCGGACCCCCAAATGTAGGCATCTCGAAGCGATCGAAAAGCCATAGGCGATGACGGCCGAGCCTGCCGCCTTCAGGTGACTCCTGCCCGCGGCATGTCTCGGCGCCCGGAGGCTCGCGGCGCTGCGGCCCCTTGACCGCGGGGACGGCGACGGGCTACGGTCGGGGCGCCGGAGGAGGAGACGCGAGGGCCGATGAACCACTGCCAGGGCGGAGCAGACGCATGATCCGTACACTCTTCAGGGTCGAGCGCGGCACGATCGTGCACTTCCTGAAGTGGGGTGCGGCGCTGGCGGCCTTCATCATCGCGCTTTGGCTCGGGCTCACGGTGCTGCGACGTACCGGAGCCGCCGCTCCCCTCGGCGGCCCGATTCCAGAACGGCCGGCGGCTGGCGTCGGAGTGGCTGAAGTGGTGCAGCCGGCACCGGGCGAGGACTTGGCGGCGCAGCTGGCCGATGGGTTCGTCGTGGTCAGCGCCGCCGTCGGCATCCGAACCGTGTGACCCGACCGCCTCGCGCCCGCGAGGCGGCTAGTTGGAAACTTCGCTCTCCTCGGAGGGCTTTCCTTCGGCGGCCGGTTGGGCCTTGTCGCAATCCTCGCAGTCCGCACCCAGCTCTTCACAGGGCACGCCGTCGGCTTGGGACTCGGGACACGGGGGTCCGCCGCTCTCGAGGGTTGTCCTCGAATCTTCCTTACCGCTTCGTGCGCCCTTCATGACCCCTCGCTCTCTGCTGTCCGGGACGCGCTTGGCTGCGCTTCACCCTCGGCAAGAAGCAGACCCGACCGGGTGATGCACAGGAGCCGTCACTCAAGATGGGCGCTGGGGGCCGCGACGCGCCACCCAAGCCGAGATTCCGGGCTCTCCCCGCGCCGCGAAGAGCGAGCGGTCAGGGGGAATACGCCGCTGCCGGAAGTTGGCGGTGGCGCTGCTGGATGGGACGGGACGCACCCGTCAGGGACAGGATATCCCGTGGGTGCCCGAGGACCGGCCGCTCGTGCGGCCTCCACGAGCCGTAACCTGTTGTACAGATGAGGGTTAGTCGAGTCGCTTCAAGGGGACCCGATTGGCACAGATCGCGCACCAGGGCAGGCCAGTGGCCTAATGTCTTGGAAGCGGGTGGGCGGTCGTCGCGGGTGTTTATTAACCAGGTTCATTATCCGCCTGGTTCAACAGAAGTAGGGCGCGCTCGCCGCTCTCTCGCCCGCTTCCGAGCGGACGAAAGAGGATCTTCATGGCAGCGAACAGCCGCGTGCGGCACATCCAGGATGTCCTGGGCAGCGCGCACATCTTCGCTACCGCTGTCAACGACCTCATGCAGGAACGGTTGCTCGCCGTCACCGGTGAGCAGCTCACCTTCTCGCAGCTCAAGCTCCTCAAGCTGATCGACCAGACCGACTCCTACAACATCAGCCAGGTCGCCGCCTTCCTGGGCGTAAGTAACGCCGCCGCCAGCAAAGCCGTCGACCGGCTGGTGCGGCGGGGGCTCTTGCGGCGCAGCGAGTCGGTGGGAGATCGGCGCGCGGTCGAGCTCTCGCTAACTGACGAGGGGCAGCGGCTGCTTGGGGAGTATGAGGTCGTGACATCGCGGACTCTGCAGGAGGTGTTCGGCGCATTCTCCACCGAAGGACTGCAGGAGGTCGCCGACCTGCTGGATCGGCTCTCGATCAGCCTGATCGATCGCGACGGTGCGGGCGAGGAGGTCTGCTTTCGTTGCGGAATCTATTTCCGCGACCGGTGCCTCCTCCGTTCGCGGGGCAGGGCGACGTGTCACTTCGATCTTCATCGGAAGGCCCGCCTGACGAACGAGGCGCCACCGCGGTAGGGAACCCGCGGACAGGAGGTCACGAGAACATGTCGCCTGAGAACCGAAGCCGGGTCAGCGGGTCGGGAAAGGGCACGTTCCGGATCGGGGTCTACATCTATCATTGTGGGACGAATATCGCCGGCACGATCAACCGCTCGGTCTTTCACCCGGCTTCGACGCGCAGCGTTGAATCACCCGCCCCGCAAAGTCGCCGGCGCTGCCGCTCGCTAGAATCGGAACCGCTGGTGGCGTCCGGTCAGGTAGGCATGCATCGCCTCGGCCGCGCGCCGGCCGTGCGCAACTGCCGTCACCACCAAGTCGGGCCCCGCCACGGCGTCGCCGCCCGCGAAGACGCCAGCCCGCGATGTGGCCCCGGTGTTCTCGTCCACGCAGACCCGACCCCAGTCGTCGGTCTTCAACTCGCGTATCGTGCTCCCCAATCGCGGGTCGGGTTGATAGCCGAGCGCCAGGATGACGGTGTCGATCGGGAAAGTGAACTCGGAGCCCTCGATCGGTACGGGCCGGCGCCTTCCCGAATCGTCGGGCTCACCCAGCTTCATCCTCTGGCACTCGATGGCGCCCAACCGCCCATCCTCACCCGATAGGAAGCGGAGCGGTTGCGTCAGAAACTCGAATCGAGCCCCCTCCGCGCGAGCGAGGGCGCGGTCACGCTCGTTGCCCGGCATCTCAGCCTCGCTGCGCCGGTACACGCAGACCACCCGCTTCCCGCCCAGACGCAAGGCCGTGCGCACGCAGTCCATGGCGGTGTCACCGCCTCCGATGACGGCGACGTGTGCGCCGACCTGGACCGGCCGAGCCAGGTCCGGCGGTCGCAGCTCCTCCTCCACGTTGGCGCGGATCAGGAACGGCGTCGCCATGTGCACACCGGCGAGATCGCAGCCGGGGATCCGCGGGTCGACACCCACAGTCGCGCCCACACCGAGGAACACCGCGTCGAAGCCTTCCTGGAAGAGGTCGTCGACCGAGAGATCGGCGCCGATCTCCGTGCTGTAGACGAATTCGACTCCTAGCCGCTCGCAGTAGTCGACGAGGTCGTCTACCACTTTGTGGTCCATCTTGAACTTCGGGATGCCGTACCGGAGGGTGCCGCCTCCCGCCGGCCAGGCGTCGAACACCGTTACCCCATGTCCCCGCTTCGCCAGGAGCTGAGACACCGTGAGGCCGGCCGGACCGGCGCCGACGACGGCGACGCGGTGGCCGCTGGGTGCGGCGGTGACGGTGTCCCGACCGCGATTCGCCGCCTGATAGTCGGCCACGAACGCTTCCAGCCGACCGATGGCGACGGGAGGCAAACCCTTCTTCACATAGATGCAGGCGCCCTCGCACTGGATCACCTGAGGGCAGACGCGACCGCACACCTCGGACATGGTGCTGGTCCGCCGGAAAACCACCGCCGCATCCTCGAATAGACCGTTCTCGATCTGCCAGAGCGCGAGCGGAACGTCATTGTGAAGGGGGCACGCCTTAGTGCAGGGGGCCGCGGGACATTGGATGCAACGCATCGCTTCGGTGATCGCCGCCTCCGCATCGTACCCGAGGTAGACCTCGCTGAAATTGTGGATGCGATCCTGGGGATTTTGCTTTGGGATGAGTTGATGGGGCAGCGCCATCCGGGCTTTCCGATCGATCTGCTTCGCATCTGGCCTCGTCAACATGAGGTCCTCCTTCAGCGCGTCGCTCGCGTGGAGAGGCGATCGAGAACCGCAAGGGCTCTGAAGGGATGGGTCGGCCAACCCGTCTCGGTGCCAGAAACCGGCCTGAGCGGAGAGGAGGTTACGGGGCGCCCGGGCGTCATGGGACCTCGCCCTGGTGAGTCAGGCTCCGAGGTGGGACCGTTGCACGAAGAAGTCTAGCGAGCAAAATTGCTAATTTGCTTTGCCATACGGGGGGGCAAGATTCAGACCAGCGTTCGCGGCTGGCGTGGTGCGCTCTTTCGGCTTCGTCACCGTCCGGGTCCGGGACGTTAAGTCACGCTTTGGGTAGAGTCCCACCCGGCCGAACCGTTCCTGCCTCAGTCGTCCCGGCTTTGTGCGGCCCTGGCGGCCATGTCAAAAGGGATTCTTGGCACAGAACTCGCAAACTTTCGGACCTGGTGCCACTGTGCACAACGCGAGAGGGGGATGAGATGCGCGAGAGAGCCGTAGCAGCGCTCGTTGCGCTGGCGCTTCCTTTGCTGGCCGCCTGCGGCGGAGGTGAGAGCGAGGAAGAGCGCCAGGCGCGGGAGCTTCAGGCGCGGAGAGATGCCGTGATGATGGCCGAGGCGCAGTACGACGCTGCCGTGTTCGACACGCTGACCTGGGCGAGCCCGGAGGCGCGTCTCGAGCGCGGGGGCGTGGTTTGGAGGGCCAGCTGCCAGAAGTGTCATGGCAGAAACGGTGATGGGCGGGGAGAGATGGCCCAGCAATCGGAGCTAGCCGTCCCATCCTTCCTCGCCGCCGATTGGTCCTACGCCGGGGACCTGGCCGCAATTCGCCACCGTATCTACGTGGGATACGAGGGCGCGATGCCCAACTGGGGGCTTCACGGCCTGAAGTACCGGGATATCGATGCCGTCGCCGGCTACATCGTCGCGACGATGGCGCCGGCCCCCAAAGCCGCCCAGAACTAGCCTCGAGCTGCGCCCGGGTCGGGTCGATCTACCCGACTGGATGCGAGATCCCCGGCGCTGCGAGTACCGGCGCCAGGGATCTTCTTTCAGCCGTGACCGTCAGCGTGCGTCGGCCAGCTCGCCGAGACGCGACGCGATGACCTCCGAGGGCAGCCACCGGCCCGCCACCATCACACCTGCGAGCTTGCGAACGTTGTTGATGTTGGCCAGCGGGTCGGCGTCGAGCAGCAATAGGTCGGCTCGCTTGCCGATCGCGACGGTGCCGAACGAGTCCGCCCGGCCCAGGTGGACGGCGGGGTTCTGTGCTCCCGCCAGCAAAGCCTCGTAGGGGGTCAACCCCGCCTCGACCAGGGCGGTGAGTTCCTGAATCGTTGCGAAGCCCGGCACGTTGAACACTTGCGGCGCGTCGGCCCCCAGGAGGATCCCGGCGCCGGCGTCATGCAGGGCCTTGATCAGCCGGCGACGGATCTCGATGAAGCGCCGAGCGCGATCAGGGTCGTAGCCGAGACGCTGGCGCGCGCTCTCCGTGCCCGAGACCCATTGTGCCACGGTGTTGGCCGCGACGTAGCGCATCTCGGGGCGTCGACCCGTTTCCGCGGGGTCACCGAGGAAACGGTTCTCAAACAGAACATGGGTGGGTGTCACCCAGGCCTCGGCGCGTGCCGTGGCCGCGGCCAGCTCACTGATGCGCGACTCGTCGATGTGATCGAGCAGGTTGAATCCGAAGAAAGCGGAGGTCCGGGGATCGACAGGCGCGCCGGCGACGACCATCGCTTCCAGGTATCCGTCGAGATGCTCGATAGTCGCCTGGCCCGCGGCCAGCGAGCGTTCTAGACCTACCTCGACCGGCACGTGGCCGGCGAAGGGGATCCCCTCGGCCGCGGCGGTCGCCGCGATGGCGTCGTAGGTGTCGCGGGTGAGCCCGGGGTGGATCTTGAGCAGATCGTAACCCGCTGCCCGCTGCTCGGTCACCAACCGCCGCGCCGTTTCGACGTCGGGCACCGATCTCCCGTTGAGCGACGGACCGGAGGTGAAGATCTGCGGACCGAGCCGTTCGCCGCGGGCCACCTCGGCTCGCAGCCGCAGGTGAGACTCGTGGCCGAGCATCCCGCGAACGGTCGTGATGCCGTTCGCCACGAACAAAAAGAGCACGCGATCCACGGCGGCGTCGTCGGCTTGAGGCGGCGCGGGGATATGGGCGTGCATCTCGGACAGCCCCGGGATCAGGTACTTGCCGGCGCCATCGATCCTGACGGCACCCGGTGGAATGTCGATGCGGGCCGCCGGGCCGATCTGGGTGATGCGCCGTCCCGCGACGACGACCGTTTGCCCCGACAGATAGCGGGGGCCCTCAAGCGGGATCACGGTGACGTTCTCGAAGACCGTCGCCGGCGGCGCCGTCTCGGGCGCCTGAGCGAACAGCCCGGTCGGGAGCAGGGCCGAGATCGCGAGTGGGATGAGGGCTGGGAAAATCGAGCTTCGATTCATGGGCGCGCCTTTCGTCGTTGCGCGTTCGATCGCATGTGTGCGAGGTCGAAGGGCAGAATCACGCTCTCAAGCACGCCCGCCGGCGGGGCCACCCGCAAGCGCGGCGTCAATCACCGGCCAGCTCCATCGGCATCATGACCCCCGAGTCGACGGCGCGATGGACCGGGCAGCGGTGCGCGATCTCGAGTAGCCGCGCCCGCTGCTCGGCATCGAGCGGCCCCACAAGCTCGAGCTCGTGGCCGATCTCATGCTCCCGCGGCCGGCCCCCGGCACCGGCCGAGTGCTCGGCCGGTGGCAGTTTCCGGTGGCGCAACCGCACCTTGATCTCCTCCAGCGGCCACTGCTTGCGATCGGCGTACATCCGCAGCGTGATCGTGGTGCAGGCGCCCAGCGCGGCCATCAAGAGTTCGAACGGTGACGGTCCGGTGTCGGTGCCGCCCGCCGTCAGCGGCTCGTCGGCCACGATCGAATGGGTTCGAGCCAGGATCTCCGTATGGTATCGGGATTGTGCCGTGCGCACGATCACCCCGTCTTCGCGAGCCTCGCGATCGACCGCCAGCCGGCCGGCACCGAGATATCGTGACGCCCAGGCGGCGATTACCGCGCCCACGTAATGCGAGTCTTCCTCTCGTGACAGAAGATGATCGGCGCCATTCAACTCGATGTAGGACTTGGGGTGATCCGCCGTTTCGTGTATTCGGGCGGCGTTCTCGACCCCGACGATCGCGTCGCTCGGAGAGTGGAAGATGAGCAGCGCACGGCCCAGCGTGCGGATCACCTCGGCCATGTTCTGGGCGTTGAGGTCGTCGAGAAACTTCTTGGTGATGGTGAACGGCCGGCCGGCCAACAGCACCTCCGCCGCTCCTCGGTTCTCGATGTCTTCGATCGAGCTCTTCAGGTGCTTCTCGACATGACGAGGCTCTGCTGGGGCCGCGATCGTCACGACCGCCTTGCACTCCGGGATCTCGTGCGCCGCCTGAAGCACCGCCGCGCCGCCCAACGAATGGCCGATCAAGATCGAAGGCGCCCGGTATTCCCGCTCGAGGTAGCGGGCGGCCGCCACCAGGTCGCCGACGTTCGAAGAAAACGTCGTCTCCGCGAAGTCGCCCTCGCTCTCGCCCAGGCCCGTAAAATCGAAGCGCAGCACGCCGACGCGCTCCTGGCTCAAGGCTCGACTGATGTTGACGACCGCCTTGTACTGCTTGGTGCAGGTGAAACAATGCGCGAAAAGGGCGAAGGCAACGGGCTGCTCGCCGACCGGGAGCTCCAGCCGTGCCGAGAGCTGCGCTCCGGTCGCGCCCTTGAATGTCAGTCGCTGTGTTTGCATTCTGGCGTCCTGATCTCACTTTAGGTGCTCTGAGAAACGTGATCGACACTTGCACCGTAGTCTACCAGCGCAGCTCAGCCATCACTAGGGGGCGGCGGCACGGTCCATCACCGCTGACGTTGCCGCCGGCCGCGTCGCGCGGACTCGCAAACCGCGCGCTGTGCTCAGAGGGGTTCGAGTCATGAGAGTCGCAATCGCACTGTTTTCAGCTTTGCTGGTACTCACAGCCGCGCCGGCCTCGGCCCAGACGGCCGCCGATTCAGCCGCGATCCGCCAAACGGCCCTCGACTACATTCAGGGATGGTATGAGGGGGATGCCGAGCGGATGGAGCGCGCTTTGCACCCGCAACTCGCGAAACGCATCGTCCGTCAGAGCCCGGCAGGCGGTGGAAGCCGACTGGATCACATGGGGGCGGAGCAGCTGATCGAGGGCACCCGCGCAGGCTACGGCACCCGCACGCCGGTCGAAAGACGTCAGAGTGATGTCACCATCCTCGATATCTTCGAGAACGTCGCCAGCGTGAAGGTCGTGGCGAGCGACTGGATCGATTACCTGCAGGTGGCCAGAGTCGACGACCGCTGGCTCATCATCAACGTGCTCTGGGAGTTGAAACCGGCGGCTCAGCGCAAGGGATAGCCCGGCGCAGAGGCCGCGGCTCGCAAAAGGAAGGGGCTCAGATCGATGGCGTTGACACCTTCGACCATGCTGGAGTTGGGGACGCGAGTCCCCCAATTCAACCTGCGAAATGCGGCGGACGGCCGGCCCGTTTCGCCGGACGATTACGCGGACGAGGCCGCCTTGCTGGTCATGTTCATCTGCAACCACTGCCCGTACGTTCAGCATATCTTGAGTGAGCTGGGACGACTGGCCGCTGACTATCTGCCGCGAGGCGCCGCCGTCGTCGCGATCAATTCCAACAGCGAGCGCACCCATCCCCAGGATGGCCCCGAGCACATGAAGGAGCTTGCCCAGGCCGAGGGGTGGCAGTTTCCCTTCCTGTTCGATGAGACCCAGGATGTAGCCAAGCGCTTCCGAGCGGCCTGTACCCCCGACTTTTTCCTCTTCGACGGCGACCGCAAGCTCGTCTATCGTGGGCAGTTCGATGACAGCCGGCCAGGGAACGGCGTTCCGGTCACCGGTCGTGACCTTCGGGCTGCGCTGGATGCGGTGCTCGTGGGTGCCGCGGTTCCCGAAGAGCAGAAACCCAGCGTGGGTTGCAACATCAAGTGGACGCCCGGGAATGAGCCCGATTACGTCGGCCTGTGACGACGAGTTTCTCGTCGCCGGTACTTCTGTTCATACCTCGGCCCTGATCCTCCGACCGCCCGAAGCACGTCTGGGTTTCGTGCTCGCCCACGGCGCGGGCGCCGGGATGCGTCACCCGTTTCTCGAGAAGCTGGCGCTCGCCCTGGCCTCCGCGAAGATCGCCACCTTTCGCTACCAATTCCCGTACATGGAGCAAGGGCGTCGCGCTCCGGATCCGCCCCATCTCCTGCAGGCGACGGTGCGGTCCGCCGTACAGACGGCGCAGACACACCTCGAAGGGCTGCCGCTGGTTGCCGGCGGCAAGTCTTTGGGGGGCCGGATGACCTCCAGCGCGGCCGCCGCCACACCGCTCGCCGGTGTGCGGGGTCTGATCTTCGTGGGCTTTCCACTCCACGCTGCGGGGAGGCCGGGTGATGGGCGGGCGGCGCACCTGGAAGATGTGGATGTGCCGATGCTGTTCCTGCAGGGCACGCGTGACGGGCTGGCCCGCCTCGACCTGATCGAGCGCGTTTGCCTGCGTCTGGGTGACCGGGCCACCCTTCATGTCGTCGGGGGAGGCGATCACTCCTTCAAAGTCCTGAAGCGGTCTGGCCGTTCGGAGGAGGAGGTCACGCAGGAAATGATCGACGCGATCGGTCGCTGGGCTTCAACGGCCCTGGGTCTACGGAACGATTGAGGGGTCGGACGCGTCGGGGTAGAGCACGGCACGAACGAGCTTCAAGAGCTCGTTCCGGTCGCGTACGTTGAAGAAGTAGGCGCGCCCGCTCTTGCGTTTGAGGAAGACGCCGGGTCGGATCAGGCCCAGGGCGAGCGGGACACACCTGAAGATCTCCCGTGACAGCCAGACCTGTGGGAAGCGGCGGAGGCCGATCTCGGCGATCTCATCTCGTGGCAAGGCGACGGAACGGTAGGACAGGTGCTTGATCAGCACGCGGTCGTCGAAGAGCAGGAACTTCCTCGGAATATGCGCAAGCGCAAGAATCACGAGCCATACCGTGACGACCAGCATCGCAGCGAAGACGCTCCACTGGACGATGAACTGTTCGATGCCCAGCAGTAGCCGATCGGCGAAGACCTGGTAGCCGTAGAACAGCAAGCGTCCGGCGATCGCGGCCAGAAAGAGCGCCAGCAGCGCATAGATCGCCAGGTAAAGTGGAGAAAGCCGAAAGCGCGCCACGTAACGCAAGCGCGTCAGGTCGACGGGACGGGTCAGCCGCCGCCGCGCGACCGCGGTGCTGCCCCAGAGTAGACCCAAGACGAACAGCAGAAGAAGGAGCTGCGGGATCGGGTGTGGGTAGACGATGAAGGAGACGCGCCGCTCGGGCACAAAATGCTCGCGCACGAAGCTCTCGATCGAAGCCTTGCTCACCGTATCGAAAGCTGCCGCGACGTCGGGGAAGCGCGCGTAGAGCCGACGGTCGAAGAAGAACCGGGCGACCCAGCGCTCGAGGTCATCCGCACCGGTGTTGCTCACCCGTAGCTGGCGTGAGACGGCAGCGCGGTCGGATTCGAACTCGTCACGTGACATCGTGCCGCTCTTGAGCGCGTCGATTTCCTCTTCCAGTACACTCCGCGCGTAGTCAAACTCGCCCTCTTTGATCGAGCCAATCACGTGGATGTAGGCGGCGCGCGCCCGCTTGATGATCGCCACGCGGACGCCGTAGGTCGCTTTCCGCTCGCCGAAGCGCAGCCGATCGTTGAGCCGTTTCTGAAGGAACTGGTTGACGAAAAGGAGCTTGAGCTCCTGATCCGGGCTGAGGTTGTAGAATTTGAAGCGCTCCGAGTAATGGACGTTCGAGCGGAACGTCCAGAAAACGGTCTTCCAATAGCGGCCGGGATCGCTGAGCGGCACGGTGGTTTCCGGTGCTGGACGTGCCGGGAGCTGGGCGAAGGTCTCGTCGATCTTGGCCAAGACTTCCTCGCGCGCGACGTCGCCGATGACGGTGAGAGTCATGAGGGAGGGCACGTAGTAGGTGTCGTAGAACCACCGGAGATCGTCGGAGCTGATCCGATTGAGGCTCGCATACGGATAATAGTCGCGGGAGGCGAGCGTCTCGATCCCGAATTCGCGCTCCCAGAACGGCGGAATTCGAAGCCACGTCGGGTTCAGGTAGTAGGCCCAGACCCAGTCGATCAGCTCGCGCGGCCGGGCGTTGATCTCCACAGCGATCGGCTGGCGCTGGCGGTCGACCACTCGAGGATCCATCTCGTGTGGCGCAAGGATCCGGTAGAGCCAGTCCAGCGCGAAGCTCGTGTGCGCTTTGCCGATTCGCACGTAGTAAAACGTGCGATCCGCACTGACCGAGGCGTTGTAGATGCCTCCCAGCGCCTCGATCTCGCGCTTGACTTCTTCCTCGGTCTTACCCGGTTGGTCGCTCAGGAGCATGTGCTCTGTGAAGTGGGCCAACTGCTCCTTGCCGCGGGGATCGGCGTCGGCGCCGACGGCCAGGGCGACGCTGATCGAGACCAGGGGATCATCGGGCAGACGGTTGTACCAGACCCGTAGGCCGTTGGTCAGCTCGTGGCTCTCGAATCCGGCGAAGGCGTTGGGCGGACCGAGAGAATCGGGCGGTGGCGCTTGCGCGGCGAGCGTCAATAAGACCAGGGCGGCGGCGAGCATGGTCAGTGTGCCTCGCGGGCCCGGACGAGCGAGTAGCGGAACAGGGGCGGTCCGACCAGCTGGTTGACGGCGATCATCGCGATGATGGCGGCCGTCACGGGCTCGCCCCATTCGGGAAAACGATCACGGACGATGTTCGCCAGCCCGAGCGTGACCCCTGCCTGGGCCACGCAACCCAGCCAGGCATAGCGGCGCACGATGGCTTCGTCCTTGGCGGCGACCGCGCCGGCCAGCGTGCTCACGTACAAGAGGACGGTTCGCGCGATCAGAACGATGACGGCGGCCTGCCAGATCGCCGGGATCACACCGAGATCGAGATCCGCCCCGGCGACGGCGAAGAACAGGGCGTAGAGCGGGAGTGAGTTCACCTCGAGCGCATCGAGAAACTTGGGGCCGTGGACCGAGTAGTTCTGGACGACGAACCCGGCGGCCAGGGCCATCAAGATGTAGAACTCGGACTCGAATCCCAGGGCGTAGGTGATCTCGACGACGCCGAGGGCGACGGCCAGAACAAAGAGGATCGGCTGCAGGTTGACCTTGGCCAGGTAGAGGCCGACCAGCAAGCCGACGACTCCCCCGAGAACCAGGGCGAGTAAGATCGTGAGGCTGATCTCACCGAGCTGATGGAAATCGAATCCCGCGGCGGGATTGACCAGCACCGTCGCGGTCGGGACGATGACGGCGATCAATACCAGAATCGCCACGTCCTTCAGGATGCTCAGGCCCAGCACCGTGTCGGTGAGCGGTCCGCGCGACCGCACTTCGGTGACCACCGCGATCGTCGTAGCGGGGGAGAGGGCGCCAGCCACGAGGCCTAGGATGAGGGAGACGGCCAGGATGGCTCGGGTCGACTGTCCGGCGAGAAACGGAAAAAAGCCACGGAAGAGAAAGACGACCGCGACGATGCCGGCGGTTATGATGATGGTCTGGTAAAGCGTCATCGCCCCGATGCTGACCAGCCGTTCCCGCAGATGCTGCATCCGCAACTCGCCGCCGGCCTGAAGGGCGATGAGGCTCAGCGCCACCCCGTTGATCAGCCGGAAATCCTGGACGGTCTGCTTCGGCAGCAGGCCCAGTACGTACGGCCCAAAGAGGATGCCGATGACGAGGTAGCCGGTGATCCGGGGAAGCCGCAGCTCGCGGGCCAGCTCGCCGGCGACAAACGCGGCGAGCAACAGGAAGCCGAGCAGCAGGGTGCCGCTGGCGACTCCGGGCTCCGGTCCCAGCAGCCGGAGGAACGCGGCCAGCAGCGAGATGACCAGCAGCGTCAGAAGGCGGCCGATCGTGCGGACGGTCGCCTGACGGATCAACCGGGCCATGAGCAGGCTTCGCGAGAGGAAAAAGGGTGAAGAACAGCGCGGAATCCTAGCGGTCGCGCGTGGCCGCGGCAAGCGCGTGGGAGCGTGAGCGGCGCCGGTCGATGCTTGACCATGTTGAGCAGCGGGGCCAACGTACGTCTGTCGATTCAACGTCGGGCGTCGAGTCACGAGCTACCGCGATGAGGGGGGACCATGAAGCGGCGGCGCAAAGCCTGGCCGTTAGTGGCGGTGACGACGCTGGCCCTGGGGCTGGCGGGTTGCGGTTCGGACGCCGAGGAGGGACAGGTGCCGGCCGTGTTAAGGCACCAGTTCGAGACACAGATGAAGACGATCCTTCACGACGTCCAGGTCGCGCAGGAGCAGGCGTCGGTTCTGGAGGGACGATATCTGGAGCTGCCCGAGCTGCGGCAGAAGTACTTCAATCGTCCCGTGCCGGAGAACTACGAGCTGAGCTTGGTGGGGGTGTCGCGGGACGCGTACAGCGCCGAGGTGGTGCACAAGGCGAGCGGGCTGTCTTGCCGGCTCGAGGTGTCGGCGGGAGCTGCTGGGGGAGGGGTGCCGCGCTGCAGCTAGGCGCTTGATGTCGCCGTCGGGCGAAGTAGATTGGGCAGTGGCAAGGAGTTGGGCGCCGGAGGCGGGCTCGGGAGCCCGTGAATGTGGTGGGCGTAGCTCAGGCGGTCAGAGCGCCAGGTTGTGGCCCTGGAGGTCGCGGGTTCGAGTCCCGTCGCTCACCCTCGCTTAACTCATGTTTTTGCAGGGGCTTGAGGCGTCCGAGTTCGAGTGGGCTCGCCGGTTGACATTTCGCGAACCCTCTTGATATTCGGCGTTTTTTCAGTATTATAGAAGTCCTCAACAAAGACGGAACGGCCGCCCATGTCGGCGGGCCAACGCTGTTTGAAAAGACAGGGCTGTGGGTGTGTGATGTGTGCGTTCGGCCCCCGGCGGGTGTCGTTTCCCGCCGATATTCAGGGGACTCAAAGCGAAAAAATTCCGGACGTGATCGTTTCGTTTCGCCTGGCGAAATGAGACGGAGCGTTCACCGAGCGAGATCGGGTCGGGTAACCGACCGACCCTCGAGACTATACAAGTGGAGGGTTTGATCCTGGCTCAGGACGAACGCTGGCGGCGTGCTTAACACAT
>CAYGAJ010000003.1:0-42683 GCA_964347815.1 uncultured Gemmatimonadota bacterium
CCTTCCGCAAGTCCGCCTGCGCTCCGATCGCGGTCAAGAGCAGATACAGCGCGACGTACCCGACCCGCGAGCCGCCGGCGGCCTCGATCCGCGCCACCGGGGTGAACGACAGAGCGAGCCCCAGCGTGGTAACCAGCAGAACCGCCCACGTCGTGTGGCTGATGATCGTGGGATCGCCCAGTGTGGGCAGGTGATCTCCGGCCCAGATGCAGGCGTAGGCCCCGCCCAGCCCCACAGCGACGATCATCGCCAGGTCGCGGATCTCCAGCGGCCTCCGCACGCTGTCCTGCTGAGCCAGCCGCCGATTCACGGTCTCGATGGCTCGGGTGTCGGCGCCGACGTAGTGGTCGAACCGCGACTGCCAGGCGCTCAGGAACAGGAGCACCCCCATCCAGCCGTAGCCGACGACCGTGTCTACGACGATGATCGGGCCCATCAGGCTGTCCGGCGTGCCGACGCTCTCCTTGATCGCCACCATGTTGGCGGTGCCACCGATCCAGCTCCCTGAGAGCGCGGCCAGCCCTTTCCAGGTGTCGGGGGGCAACCAACCGCCGAACACGGCCAGCGCGATGGGTGCGCCGATGATGATCCCCGTCGTCCCGACCAGCATCATCAGCAGCGCCATGCCGCCCAGCCGCAGTATGGCCCGCACGTCCACGGTCACCATCAGGAGCATGAGGCTGAACGGGAGCAGGTAACGCACCATCCAGTCGTAGGTGGGGGAGGCCATCGGGGTGATCCCGAAGCTGGTGGACAACGTCGGGAGGAAATAGGCGTAGATGATGGCCGGGGTGACACGAAAGAGAGGCCGCAGCCGGGGCCGGCCGCTCAACCAGAAGATCAAGCCCAGAAGCGAAGCCAGGTAGATGAAAAGGGCGGTGGGCTCGTTGATCACCCCGCCCCGCCCGTCCGCACCGCCTCCAGGTCACGCCGGTATAGCTCCTTGCCCAGACGGGTGATCTCGCCGGGCTTCCCGGTGCCGACCTTCGCGTTGTCCATACAGATCACAGGCATCACCTCGGTGGTCGTGCCCGTGAGGAACACTTCGTCCGCCGAGCGAAACTCTTCGACGCTGACCGCCACCTCCCGGACCGTGATCCCTTGCTCGCGGAAGGCATCGATCAGAAACCGGCGCGTGATCGCCGGCAGGATGTTGTCGATGGGATGCGTGTAGACCACACCGTCCCGAACGCAAAAGACGCTGCTATGAGTGGCTTCCGTCACCCGGCCGTCCCGAACCAACAACGCTTCGTAACAACCTTCGGACTGCGCGTGCTGTTGTGCGATCACGTTGGGCAGCAGCCCGATCGTCTTCACCTCGCAGTAGCCAAAACGCAGATCGGGCGCGGTGATCACCGAGGCGCCGTTCTCCAAATCCGACCTCGACGGCCCAGCAGAGTGTCGCGCCAGCATGACCAGCGTGGGGCGCGCGCCTTCGGGGAAGGCGTGGCGCCGCGGTGCCACGCCCCGGGTCAGCTGTATGTACACCGTCCCTTCCTCCACCCCGTTGGCGCGGGCCGTCTCGAGCATCGCCTCGCGGACCGCGTCCCGAGACATCGCCAGCTCGATCTCCAGCGCTCGAGCGCCACTCTCTAAGCGGTCGAGGTGGGCCTCGATGCGAAAACCGCGCCCGCCCACGATCCGCACCACCTCGTAGATGCCGTCCCCGAAGTTGAAGCCCCGGTCCTCCACCGACACCTTGGCTTCGCCGTACGGCACGAACTCGCCGTTGAGATAGACCAGCTCAGGACTCGCCATTCCCTCCTCCAGCGCACAACCACGCCAAGCCCCCGCCCCACCCACCGGCCGAAGCTAAAGCGGTCCCTAGGCCCGGGAAAGCCCGCCCGCGCACCTGCATCGGCCCACCTGGTCCCTTCCCGGGCCGGGCTTCTTCATCGCACACCTCCGCGGCCACACGGCCCTTCGCGCTGGCCGCTACGGCGCCGCTAGATCAGCGCACCCACGACCGCGAACGCCACGATCGCCACCGCCGCCGCGGTCAGCGCGTACGGCAGCTGCGTTCGCACATGATCGATGACGTCGGTGGCCGAGGCGAGCGAGGCGACGATCGTCGTATCGCTGATCGGGCTGGCGTGGTCGCCGAAGATGCCGCCCGACAGCGAGGCGGCCAGGAAGGGGGCGAGCGGCAGGCCCAGAGCCTGCGCCGCCGGGACCGAGATCGGAATCATGATCGCGAAGGTGCCCCAGCTGGTCCCCGTCGCGAAGGCGATCAGTGCCGCCGAGATGAACGTGGCCGGCACCAGCAGCACGGGCTCGGCGATGCCGCGAACCAGCTCCGCGACATAGGGACCGGTACCGAGCCTGACGCAGACGTCTCCCAGGGTAATCGCCAGTAGCAGGATTAAGACCAGCCCCAGCAACGCCTCGATCCCTTTGATGCCGAGTCTCACCAGCTCGTCCAGCGAGGCGAAGCGCTGCGCCAGCATCAATATCCAGGCCGCCAGGTTGCCCGCGATCACCGCCCACAGCGCCGCCGTCGAGCCCGAACCTTGCCCAAGCACGCCCTTGCCGGTGATCAAGAGTCCGACCGGCATCATCACAACCATCGTGAGGATCGGAATCAGCATGTTGAAGGCCCGCCGCGGCACCTCCTTCTCGAGCCGCACCTTGAACATCGCTTCGTCCACCGTCAATTCGCCCTGGGGGCTCAAGACGATACCCTGCGCCGCCCGCTCCTCCGCGCCCCGCATCGGTCCCAGGCTCAGCTTCGTCCACGCCGTGATCCCGGCGAGCGTCACCGCCGCGATCGCGTACATGTTGATCGGTATCGAGCGCACGAACACCTGAATCGGGTCCGCGACCTGAAGTCCGCCGAGGATCCCCAGAACGAGTGCGCCCCAGGCGTTGAACGGGATGAGGATGCAGATCGGCGCCGACGTCGAATCGGCTATGTAGGCCAGCTTCTCCCGCGCCGCCTTGTAACGGTCGAACAGCGGCCGGCACACCGCGCCCGTGACCAGCAGCGTGATGTTCGACTCGATGAAGATCGCGACGCCGATCAGCCAGGCGAGCAGTCCGGCTCCGCGCTCGCTTTGCACCAGACGGCGACGCTCCAGCCAGAGTACGAATCCTTCCACACCGCCCGAAGCCTCGACATAGACGACCAGTGAGCCGATCAGCAGGCTGAACATGAGGATGCGGGCGCTGCTCGGCTCGCCGAGCACCTGCACCGTCCCTTCGATCGTGCCGGCGAGGCCCTGCAGAGGGTTGCCTCCGCTGAGGATCGTCCAACCGAGCCAGATCCCGGTCGCCAACGCCACGTAGACCTGGCGGGTCCAAATGGCGAGGCCGATGGCCAGGATCGGCGGCAACAGTGACAGGATCGACGGTGTGAACTCAGCTCCGCTCATCTTGCACCCGGAGGTCTGCGCACCCCTGGACGGCGCCGGGAATGGCGCGAACTCCCTCGATTCATCATGTTAGGCAGCGCGTTCTCAAAGGGTCTGACATTAGGCGAGCACGGGTCTCGACACAACCGGCGGCGGCCAGGCAACGGGAAGGCCAACCGGAGCATCGCCGGCACCTTCTCAAAGGAGGGACAAGAATCGTGATCAATTGGAAAACTGCGGCGCTTTCCCTGGTGGTTTTCTTGCTGGCGGGGTGTGCAGGCAACGGCGAAGAGGAGGCCAGCCAGTCGGCGGCTGGACAACCCCCTCCCCTCCCACCCGACATCGCGAACCCGACGCCGCGGGTCGTCCTGGAGACAAACAAGGGACGGATCGTGCTGGAGCTGGACCGGGAGCAGGCGCCGCTGACCGTCGAGAACATCCTGTACCACGTCGAGAATCGCTTCTATGATGGCCTGACCTTCCACCGGGTGAGACCGGAATTCATGATCCAGGCGGGCGGCTTTACACCCGAGCTTGCACAGCGCCAGAGCCCGCGCCCCTCGATCCGAAACGAGGCGAACAACGGGCTGAAGAACGTCCGCGGCTCGGTCGCCATGGCCCGGACATCGGAACCGCACAGCGCCAGCACCCAGTTCTTCATCAACCTGGTGGACAACCCCGCGCTCGACTTCACCGCCGAGACGCCGCGCGGGTGGGGGTACGCGGTGTTCGGCCGGGTCGTGGAGGGGATGGACGTGGTCGATGGGATCGCAAAGGTCGCGACGCAGCAGCGTGGCCCCCACGAGGCCGTCCCCGTCGAGCCGGTCATCATCGAACGCGCCTACGTCGAAGGCGGCTAGATCCACCAACGCGACCGTCTACCCTGATGCCGACGCCGCACGCTGACCTCATCGAACGGGTGGACGAGCGCCGGCTCGAGGCTACGGTCCGGCAACTCGAAGGGCCCCGCCACCCGAGGTCCGCACCTGACGCGCTGGCTGCGGCCGAGTCGCTCGTCGCCGACGAGCTGAGCGCCGCAGGGCTGAGCACCGAACGTCAACCGTTCCGTCACCACGGGACGAACTACAACAACGTCGTGGCCACGCTTCCCGGCCACGACTCGGAACGTCCCTGGCTTCTCGTCGGGGCCCACTTCGATACGGTCGCGGATACGCCCGGCGCGGACGATAATGCCAGCGGTGTGGCCGTTCTCCTCGAAGTTGCCCGGCACGCCGCTCAGCTCGAGCCACGGCGCACCGTGCAATTCGTCGGGTTCAATCTGGAAGAGCCGCAGGACTTCGTCGGCACCTATCGTGTGGGCAGTGCCCGTTTCGCCGAGCGCGCCCGCCGAGAACGCCGCCGCTATGCCGGCGCTCTGGTGCTCGAGATGGTGGGATACACGGACAGGCGGGACGGCTCGCAGCAGGTTCCGCCCCTCGTGTTCAAGCGTGTCCCCAGCAGCGGAACGTTCCTGACGGCGGTGGGCGACGGCCGCTCGCGCTCGCTGCTGAAATCCTTCGACCACGCGGCGCGTAATCACGTTCCTCAGCTCACCGTCGTGACGTACGGCACGCGGCTGCGAGGCTGGCTGCTTCCGCTCACGCGTCTCAGCGACAATGCGTCGTTCTGGGACCGCCGGTACCCGGCGCTGATGATCACGGACACCGCGTTCCTGCGGAACCCGCACTACCACCAGCCGTCCGATAGCGCGGACACGCTGGACTTCGTGTTCATGAAGCATGTCGCTCAAGCGGTCCTGGCCACGGTGATCGCGCTCGCCGCGAGCTGACCAAACGGCAAGCCGGAATTCGGCGGGCCGGGGCGGCGGCGCGGAGTCCGCGGGCGTAACGCCACGTTGCTCATTGGGGAGGCAAGATGACGTCCGAGAATGACGTCCGGGATAGAGAGGTGTTCGTCGCATCCGGGCACCGTACCCCGTTCGCCAAGATCGACGGGCCCCTGGCGAAGCTCGACGCCGTTGCGCTGTCGGTACCCGTCGTGCAGGCGGCAGTCCGTTCGCTCGAGCCCGGCCGGTCGGGTCCCGATGCCATCGTCTGGGGCACCGTGATCCCCTCGCTGGCCGTCAGCAACATCGCGCGCGAAGTGTGGTTCGACGCCGGGCTCGATCCGAGCGTCACGGCGCTGACCGTGGTGCAGCAGTGCGCGACGAGCCTCGCCGCCGCAACACACGCCGCCGCTCAGATGAGAGCGGGCCGGCTCCAGCTCGCCCTCTGTGGCGGGTCCGAGTCAATGAGCCAGACGCAGATCGGGCTAAGCCGTGGCATGAGCCGCACACTGCGACGTTTGGCCACGGGCGGTGGACCGACCGCCGCGCTGCGGACTCTCGGGCAGATCCGGCCCCGCGACCTCCGGCTGTCGTTGCCCTCGATCAAGGAGCGCACGACCGGGCTGACGATGGGCGACCACGCGGAGGTCATGGCCAAGGATTGGAACATCGACCGCGAAAGCCAGGACCGCTACGCCCTGGCGAGCCACGAGAAAGCCGTCGCTGCCTGGGAGAGCGGATTCTACGACGATCTGGTCATCGCATCCGAGACGTTCCCTGGACTCGAACGCGACGGGATCCCGCGGCCCGATACCTCGCTGGAAAAGCTGAGCAAGCTGCCCGCGGCCTTCGACCGGAGGAGCGGTAAGGGTACGCTAACGGCTGGGAACTCCTCGCCCTTGACCGATGGCGCCGCCGCCTGCTGGGTGGCGACAGCGGCCGGGCTCGCTGGGCTGAAGGAGCCGATGCACCGCGCGCGGCTGATCGACTGGGAGGTCGCCGCCGTGGACATCGATCGGGACGGCTTGCTGATGGCGCCGGCCCTGGCGATCCCCCGGCTGCTGGCCCGTCAGGGGCTGCGCTATGAAGACATCGAACTTTGGGAAATACACGAGGCGTTCGCGGCCCAGGTGCTGGGCACGATCGCGGCGCTGAACAGTCGTGCCTGGCTGAGGGAGCGCGTGGACGTTGAGGCAGAGCTGGGAGAGGTCCCGGTGGATCGCATCAACCCGAACGGCGGCAGCGTCGCGCTCGGGCACCCCTTCGGCGCCACCGGAGCCCGAATCTTGTCGCAGACCGTCAAACAGCTTCAGAAGACGGGTGGGCGGGCGCTGGTCAGCATCTGCGCGGCCGGTGGGTTAGGTCACGTGGCTCTGCTCGAGGCCGTGTGAATAGCCGCCGCGCCGGAGCATCGTTCGAGCCCTAGCGCTGTGCGTCCTCGATGGCCTTCTCCAGCTGTCTCTCTCGGTCTCCCACCGTGCGCTCGGCGAAGTTCTGAACACGGTTGATCACCCGGATGAAGACCATGCGGTCGTTGTTCTGGGCATCGTTGAAGCCGGTGCAGTATCCCAGCGTCACGCCCAGCAGGAACATGAAGATGCGGCGAACGGCGCTCTCCATTCTTACCCCTCCCTCCCGTGCGGCCCAGCCCCCGGTCTCGCTCACGCCAGCCCGACGCCGCAGAACCTTCGGCTCGCCCGCGAATAGGCCGGACCGGAAAACGGCGGGGAACCGCGAACGGGTGACTCGCAACCCCTAAATATACAGCAAAGGTAGGCGCGTGACCCAGAGACGGGCGTCTGGGACGGTTGTGCCCTCCATGCTGTCGGGAAGATTACTGAGTCCACCTGAAGTAAATGACGGGGCGAGACCGCCACGCAAGGCCCGGGAGAAAAGGGAAGTGAGATAACCTTGCGCGGTGCCCGAAGGCGTGTCTGCCCCGTCAAATGTTTAACCACCACAACGGGAAGAAGGTTCCAGCTGCCCATAACCTGGCGCCCGGCGCGCCGGCGAAGGCCTGGCCGCGTCGCCAAACAGGGTATTCTGTTGGGAAGTGCCTGCTGGTTAGGGAATCAGGCCCACCAGAACGTCGAGGCCGATCGCAAAGCCGCCGACATCCCGGCTGCCGACGAGATAACCGAGCTGGATACCTGCGTTGGCGAACGGGGCCAGGTTGTAGCCCACCCGCGCCCAAGGATAGCCGACGAAGATGGTGTGCTGGCGACGTCTGAGATTATCCACACCCCCCGCGGACCCTAGGCGCTCCTCTAGGGTCAGCGAACCGCCGCCCACGAGCCCACCGACCGTCACCTCGAGGTTCTGTTGATAGGCCAGGTATTCGAAGGTGAATCCAGCCGCCGACAGACTCCCCTCCACCTCGTTCCCCGCCGGATTCAACCCCTCGTCGATAAAGCCGCCGCCGAAAGCCCCGCCACCCAAACGCACGCGCCCCGTCTGCAAGAAGCCCCGGCCGCCCAGCCCGATGACGCCCCCAAGGTCCAGCCCGAAGCTACGGTCTTCCCCGACGTCCGGATTGACGAACACCACCCAGAAGCCGCCGGCCCCGCCGAACTGGCCGCCGAAACGCTGAGCCGACGCCGTGGCCGGCAGCAGCGCAAGGACAGAGGCGATCGCCAATGCCTTGATCATCGAATCAAGTCGCAACATGGACCGTGACGGTTGCGGCTAGGGATTGGACGCCGGCAGGCTTTCCTTGGCCGCGGCGAGCATCGCTTTGATACGAGGAGAGACTTCTTCGGGCGGCACGACGCTCACATAACGCTCCCAGGCCGAGACCGCGGTCGCGTAGTCGCCGCGCATGTACGAGACCATCCCTTTGAACTGCAGCGCCTCCGCAAAGTCCGGATCGGCCTCGAGGGCGCGGTCGAAGGTCTCGATCACCCCCGCCGGGTGCTGGGTCGTGAACAGCAGCATCCCGAGATGGCTCAGCGCCTCGGGGTTCTGCGGGTCGAGCTGGAGCGCCTGCTCGGTAACTTGCGCCAGATCCGGATAGCGTTGAAGCCGCAGATACAGGTGCCCGAGCGCGACCAGCGCCTCCACATCGGTGGGGTCCGCTTCCACGGCCTCTCTGAGCGCATCCAGCTGACCTTGATCGACCGCGGCGATGGGCGGACCCGCCGGTCCACCGGCATCCTGCCCGGGGAGCGAACCGGTGATCGTCCCCTCGTCGCTACGGGGTCGCACCGCCTGGGACATGACCAGGGCAGCCAAGGCGAGGAAAGCCACTAGACCTCCACTCCAGCCAAGCACCGACGCGAGCCGAGAGCGGCCGCCCGATGGGGCCGTCGGGGTCACCGCCTTCGTGCGCGTCGCGGTAGCCTCGGCGCCCAGGCGCCCCCGGACGCGAGCCAGCTCGCCCTCGTAACGACCCTTCAGCGCCTCGTAATCGGCTTGCGAAAGGTTCCCCGCCTCGAGGTCCGCCTCGATCTCCTCCAACGACCTGGCCAGCGCGCTCTCGCGATCCAGCAGCTCGGCCGCTTCTGTGCCCGCGGAAGCCGCCATTCGAGCTGGCCGGCGCGCATCCGCCTCCGCCTCGCTCGCCGCACCCCTGAACGTGGCGAACAACACCGCGACGATCCCACCGCCCACCACGACCACGAGGAGAAACTCCGTCAAACCCATCGACTAGCGCTCGCTTTCCTCTTCTTCTGCCCGCGCTGATGCAAGGCTCGATGCCGGCTCGCGGACATCGGCCACCGGGTCCGCTACCTCCGCCTGAGCCTGAGCCCGGGCCTGCCCCTGCGCGACCCAGCGGCGCGCGGTCAGGAAGACGAAGATCAGGCCCCCGGCGATCATGAGCACCGGCAGCAGCCAGACCGTCCAGTTGAAGCCTTCCGCCTTCGGCTTCAGCAGTATCCACTCCCCGTAGCGATCGACGAAGTAGGCCGTGACCTCTTCGGGCGTCTTCCCAGCCCGCAGCTGCTCGCGGATCAGGTCGCGCATCTCGAGCGCCATACCGGAAGGCGAGTCCTGCACCGAGAGCGCGCGACAGGTGGGACAGCGCAGCGTCGCCGCGATCTCGCGGACCTGCGCTTCCAACTGGGGATCTTCGGCCGGCGCCTGCGCGGCCTGGGGCTCGCTCGGAGGCTGCGCCGAGCCGGGCGTCACCCAGGCGCCAGCGGCGACAGCGAGCAGAAGAACGATGGCGATCTTGCGGGAGTCCATCACGAGCCGCCTCCACTCGTTTCCCGCGCCGCTTCGCTGCCGGCGCCGCGGGTGTGGCCGGGGCTGCGGCCGACCTCCGGGGCCGGCTCGGCGGCTCCGCTCGAGGTCACCTCGATGTCTCCCGACTCGGCGAGCAGTCGTTCGACCCAGTGGGACAGGAGGGGACGGTTGACCGGCCCGATCTGTTTGTAGGCGATGCGGCCGTCTTTGCCGATGAAGTAGGTCTCGGGAACGCCGTAGACGCCGTAGTCGATGGCGATGCGCGAGCTCGGATCGATCAGGCTGGGCCAACTTCCGCCCATGCGCCGCATCCAGCGCCTCGCGTTCTCCGGGCTGTCCTGATAGACGACGCCGAGCATCTGGAACGGACGGTCGGCATATCGCCGCTCGGCATCGACAAAGACGGCGTGCTCGTCGATGCAGGCCACACACCAGGAGGCCCAGAAGTTCAGCACCACCACCTTGCCGTGCAGATCCTTGAGGCGGAGCGTGTCACCCGCGAGGGACGGAGCGGCGAAATCGAAGGCCTCACGACCGGGCAGCGGCGATTCCACCACGTTCGGATCCCGCGTCAGCCCGTAGCCCAGCAGCGCGATGATCGGCAGCGCCGCCGCCGGTAACAGCAGCTTCTTCCAGCTCATCAGTCCGTACCTCCTACCCCGGCCCCGAGACGCTCGCCGCGCGGCTCAAGCGCCGGCGTGGCGCGCCGCGCGCGTTCCGCGCCGAACCCGACGGTGGAGATGGCGAACAGCGCCCCCAGCGCCACGATGGCGCCGCCGATCCAGATCCAGACGACCATCGGGTTCACGATGACGTTCACCGTGGCATTGGCCCCGTCCTGCGAGTAGGCCATCAGGCTCAAATACAGATCTTCTGTTGGCCGCGTCCTGACGCTCGGCGTTCCGATCGGCTGATCCGAGCGTGGGTAGTAGTTGATCCGCGGCCGCATCATCTCGGTTGTCCCACCACCGCCGTTGATGGCGAACGCCGCCTCGACGAAGTCGCGGTGCGGCTCGCGACCCGCGTACAGCGAGTCGAGACGAATCGCGTAACCGGCGTAGATCGTCGACTCCCCAGGCCGCAGCGTGACCTCCGTCTCCTTCCGATACGTGGAGGAGAGTGCGATCCCCACGGCCATCACCACGATGCCGAAGTGAACGGTGTAGCCGCCGAAGCGCCGCCGGTTCTTCAGCACCGTGCCCAAGAGCGCCGTTCCCAGGCTCTCGCCGTGCGCCTCCCGACGCGCCCGAGCGGGCCGCCAGAACTCACCGACCAGCAGGCCCACCGCGAATACGGCCAGCACCAACGTGGCCCACGTCATGAAGTGGCGCACGCCGACGACCCAGAGGATGGCGCCGGACAGTAATGCCACCCCGGTCGGCCAGATGAACTTGCGGCGCAACAGCTCCGGCGAACCGCGCCGCCACGGCAGCGCCGGCCCGACACCGGTGAGGAAGATGAGGGCGAGAGCGATCGGCACGCTCATCTGGTTGAAGTACGGCGCACCCACGCTCACCTTGACGCCGCGGAACGCCTCGGCGATCAGCGGATACATCGTCCCCAGCAGCACCGTGAAGGTGAAGGCGACGAAAAGCAGGTTGTTGAGCAGAAACGCTGTCTCGCGCGAGGCCAGCGCGTCGAGCGTCGGTTCGCTCTTCAGCTCGTCGCTGCGCCAGGCCACCAGCGCCAGCGAGACCAGCAGGACCAGCGCGATGAAGCCCAGGAAAAAGGGACCGATCAGCCCCTCGGTGAACGCATGGACGCTGGCGAGGATCCCCGACCGCGTGAGGAACGTGCCGAACAACGTCAGCAAGAACGTGGCGATCACCAGGAGGATGTTCCACGTCTTGAGCGTCTGCCGCCGCTCCTGCACCATGATCGAGTGCAGGAAGGCGGTCGCCGTGAGCCACGGCAAGAAGCTCGCGTTCTCCACCGGATCCCACGCCCAGTAGCCACCCCAGCCCAACACCTCGTACGACCACCAGGCACCCGCCACGATGCCCGCGGTCAGGAAGATCCACGGCGCCATGATCCAGCGCCGCACCGCCCGGATCCAATCGCCGCCGAGCTTGCCCGTGACCAGGGCCGCGATGCCGAAGCCGAACGGAACCGCCATCCCCACGTAGCCCAGGTACAGCAGCGGTGGATGCAGCCCCATGAACGGGTGGTTCTGCAACAGCGGGTTCGGGCCCGGCCCGTCCGCCGGCACCGGGAAGACCGGCACGAACGGATTTGCCGGCCAAGCCAGCAGCAGCCAGAAGAAGGCGTTGACGACCAGTAGCGTCCCCGCCACCGCCGGCATCAGCTCGCGATACTTGTCACGGTAGATGTAGACCACCGCCGCCGTGTAGCCCGCCACGATCCAGCCCCAGAACAGGATCGACCCATCCAGCGACGACCAGAGCGAGATGACCGTGTAGAACAGCGGCGTGGACCGGCTGCCCACCTGGGCGACGTAGCCCACGCTGAAGTCGTGGGCCACAAGGGCGTAGACCATCGTCGCGATGGAGACCGTCGCCAGCCCCAACACCCCGTACGCCGCTTGACGCCCGAAGCGCGCCTGTCCCTCCCGCCCCGTCTTGACCGAAAGAAAAGCCGCCCCCGCCCCCGCTATAGACAGGAGGAGAGCGCCGATGATCGATATATATCCTATCGTGCTCGTCATGTCCCGCGATCCGCTCCTTGCTCCCGGAAAAGCTCCCGGTAGTACTGCTTGCGATCCTGTTCGTGCTGCGGCGCCCGGTACTCCTCCGAATGCTTGACCATCAGGTTGGTCGCTCGGAACACACCTTCCCGGGTCAGTGTGCCTTCCACCACTGCCCCGATCGGCTCCTGCCGCTCCGACGCTTCCAGAAACATCTGCGGCGGTATCCCGGCGTTATAGACCTCGACGATACCGCCCTCGTCCACCAGCCGGAACCGCAGCTCTCGCGTCTCGGCGTTCCAACGCACGCTTCCCGGCTCGACCATCCCGCCCAGACGCACTGACGTGCCGTACGCCGCATCGCCCTCGGCCAGCAGCTCCGTCGGCGTCCAGAAGTAGACCAGGCTCCGACCCAGGCCACCAAAGGCGAAGTAGCCGAAGACCGCCAGCACGACGATCACGCCCGCAGCTAACGTCAGCTTCTTGTTCACGATCTTACCTCTGGCTTTCTGCAGAACGTAGGCCGCCAAGACCGCCGGGCCGACCGCCACCCGGCTCTGTCCCCCTCAACCCTGATGAATCGTTATAACTTACCATTCTGGGGCCTACGGGCCAGTTCCACGCGATCGCGCCGCACCGCGCCCGCTTCGGCCGGCCGCGCGCGGCCGTATAAGCAGCGAAAACGCCCCGAGATACAGATGTTTGGCACTTGTTTTTCCAGCTTCTGCAAAATATTTCCAGACCCGGACCGGCTCCGACCGACCCCTGTTCCCCTTAAGCCACTACACAACAACGACTTATGAGAATGGCCCCGTTTGGGAACGCAGCTTGCCACCTACTTATGGCCGAAGAGCGGAGTCTCGAGCGTCTTAGCCGGACAGGGAAAACGGCGGGGGAGGGCGACTCAGGGGCTCCGTTCTTTCTTTCAGGCGTGTCGCTTCCGGCGCGATCGGAAGAACGGCCCCGCTCTGGAAGCAACGCCTCGCCTTACCGCACATTCTCGTCTCTGGCGAACGCCCCGAGGGCCCGGGGCGTTCGCTTTTTTGCGAATCCCGGCCACCCCGCTTCCGGCCTCCGGCTCTCACTGATGGTCCCGCCCGGCATACACTCCTATGACTGGACAGGATCCACCTGGGCCGGGGCCTGAGCGCGTAGACCAGTCGGCTGTGCCGTCGGGCCCGGCCCGCCGGGTCCTGCTGACCGGGCGCCCCGGTTGCGGAAAGACCACCGTAATCCGGCGGGCGGTGGAGCTGCTCGGCCCGTCGGGGTGTGCCGGGTTCTACACCGAAGAGCTGCGCCAGCGCGGGCGGCGGGTGGGATTCGACGTGGTAACGCTGGACGGCGAGCGGGGGGCGCTCGCCCGCCTGGGAAGCCCCGGGCCACGCGTCGGAAGGTACGGGGTCGATCTGGCGTCGTTCGAACGGCTCGGAGTATCCGCTTTGGAGGAGGGGCTCGAGGATCGCGCTCCGGTGCTGGTGGTCGACGAGATCGGCAAGATGGAGCTTTTCAGCAGCCGATTCGTGGAGGTGCTGGGGCGTGTCTTCGATCCGGCGGCGGCCCACGCCGTGCTCGGCACGCTGATGCTGGGGCGGAACCGCCACGCCGAACCGCTCCGGCGACGGCCCGACATCCGAGTCGTGGTCGTGACGGCGGAGAACCGCGACCGGCTGCCCCGGGAGTTGAGCGTGGAGCTGGGCGGGCGTGTCGGCTGAGGTCGCGCGCTGGGGACGGCTTTAGAACAGCTCGACCCAGGCCCGGGGTGACACGAGCCGGGGCTGAGTGATCTTTGAGAAGCGCTCTGCGCGCTCGATGGCGCAGCGGCTGTACCAGAAGCGGGGAGTCGCGCCGTTGAACCAAACGTCATCGGCCACGTAGGCGCCGCCGTAGAAGTCGACGGTCCCGTCCAGGTGAAGATCGTCCTTGATGAAGGCGATGCCGTAGAAGCGGAACGGCCCGTTCATGAAGAGGTCCCCGTCTATCAGGAGGATCCCCTGGGCGACGCCTGCACCGATGAGGTTCAAATCCTCGGTGACGTGGATGATCGGGAAGTAGTTGAAGCAGGGGCTGCTCGAGTCCTCCGGCGATCCCCAGTTGTCCGGCTGGCTCTTGTCGCACTTGCCGTTCACCAGGGCGGGCTGGGTGTCGTTGAGGGTGTATGACCCGACGAATTCGTGGTCGGCCATGGCCACGAGCTCGTCGTAGGTCAGCTCGGAAGCGCTGAAAATCGTCCCTGAGCCGAGCGATCCATCGTTGACAATCGCGCTCGGCGCTCCTACCACCAAGTCCGGGTCGTTGACGACGCCGCTGGGGCCGTGACGGACGCCGGGCACGCTGTCGGTGGGGTAATTCAGACAGGCCCCAGCGGGCACGTTCCCGGGTGGATCGGTGCTGAACCCGCTGATCAGGTACTGGGCGCCGCCGGTAAACGTGACGTTATTGACAACCGAGATCGCGCTCAAGCAGCAGAGGTCGGCGAAGCGAGAGCGCACGACCACCGCCTGCCGCCGCTCACCCATCGTCGGCGCGGGCGGCCGGCCCGCCGCCTCGATGTAGAAGAACCGCTTGGCGGAATCGGCGGCGCGACCCACGCGGACGATGTTCGCCGTGTAGATGGCACCGCCGGCGACGGTCAAGGGTCCGACCGTCACGCTATCCCCCGGCTGCAGCGCGCCGTAGACGCCCGTGTCCCAGTCCTCCAGCACCTCGTGGATTCCCGCTTCACCGGCGTAGAAGCTCTTGGTCAGGCTGCGCATCCCCCGCCCGATCTGGAACTCCTGCGACGCGGCGAAATAGCCGCCCGCCACCACGGCGGCCAACAGCACCAGGGCGAAGACGGCAATCGCCATCGCGAACCCGCCCTGGTCTCTCGTCAGCCGCTGAAAGTCGACCCTCATCGCCATGCGCTCAGCCGTCGTTCCTGAGGTAGCTGCTGGTGCTCAGATCTCGGTAGTCCGGGTCGGTGAGCGAGCGGTACGTCGGCGCCCGTACGCTGATGTTCACGCGCACGACCAGAGACGGATTCAGCGTCGGCGACCCGTCCTGCTGGTAAAACGTCATCTGCAGGCCGTTGTCGGTCGGGGGCGCCAGCGGCCCGGCGACCGGATAGTCCGTAAAGCCCGCCGCCCGGTTGCGCCGCCCCAGCCACCAGCGATTATCCAATTCGTACAGCCTGAACACGTAAGGTCGGAACAGGCGCAGCGGCGCGCCCACCCAGATATCGGCCAACGAACCGCTGGTGTTGATCACCCGTTCCTGCGTCGCGCCCGCGAGCTGGCAGCCGGGCCCCGACACGGATATCCCCCCGACCGGTAGAACTCGCCAGACGTCGTCGTTCTCGGCCGGGGTGTTCTCGACAAATACCAGAGCGCTGTCCGCCGCCTCCAGCTGGAAATGGCCCGAGACGCGGGTCAGGGAGAGCTGTCCGCTCCCACCGTGCACCCCGCAGACGACGGCGAAGCCGACCGTGGAACGCAACGCCACGCTGTCGCCGGCGATGGCGTACAGGTCGTTGCCGGTGGCGCTCGCCTCTCGGAACTCGGAGGCGAGGATCGTCGTCGTCGCCCGCAGGGCATGCCGCGCGTCGAGGATGCGCGCCTGGCGGGCGTAGAACTTCCTCTGAGCGGTGAGCGCCTTGAGGGTGCCCGCGACGACGATCCCCGTGAGCGTCATCGCGACGAGGACCTCGATCAGGGTGAAACCCCGCGGACGACCTAGGCGCCGGAAGCTCATTTCTCGATATAAAGGACGATCGTATCGGCGAGCTGGCTACCGCTGTAGCCCGAAAACGTCGCTTCGACAACCACTGTCTTAGGATTCGCGCCCTGGACTACCCAGTCGAGCGTGTACTCGCCAACGACGCGCGAACCACTGGTGACCGAGTCGTAGGGGAGCGACTTGATCTGTTCGGCCTGATCGGCCAGCAACACCGCCACCTCGGTGTCGCGTTTCCCGATTCGCAGCTCTGTAGCCATAAGGCCGACGGCCGTGCCGAAGCCCACCACGCCAACCGCGATGATGATCACCGAGAGCAGCAGCTCGATGAGGGTGAATCCGGATCGGCCTTCGAGTTTGCTCATCGGCTTCTCATTGCCGTCGAACCACGGTGCCGCCAAGGGAGAGCTGAACGGTGTCCGCGCGATCCATCCGGGTGAATACGATGATAGCGTCATGAGGCTCGCAAACGCCACCCGAATAGGCGAGGCCTCGCGAGTCGAAGCAGAGTACCTGTCGCGGTGTGAACATCGTCACGCCGCCATAATCCTTCCTCACATCCACCACCAAACCGACCGTGTCGGTGGCCAGAGCGCCCGGTACGCCCGTGTCCACCTCGACCCAGAATCGGCCCTCCGCCGCCTTCATATGCAGCCGGCCCTCCCGCCCAAACTGGATCGCCACGGCCCGCGTCCGCGCGTAGCTGTTAACAAAAACATCACGGGCACTCCCCACTTTGAAGTGGCCCGCGAGCGCGGAGGCAATAGGGACCGTGAGCCCCAGCAACACGCCGATGACCAGCATCACCATCACCAGCTCCAGGGCGGTGAAGCCATGACGCCTACGAGTCAATCCGCGAGAATGGGTCACAGCCACGACCTTCCGGCTGCAGGACACGGGATGGGGAATATTTAAGTTGTCAAAAAGGGGCACCTTAATCAAGCTCCCTGTCGCAATCCGTTCGGCTACAACAAGTTATTACTGGGGTCGCCAGTGGGCGCCCCCGAGGATGCTCAAGCGATTTGAGGCTGGCCGGCGGCGGTCCGGGTGACCACCGGCGGCCGGCGGTGAGGAGGCGCCGGTGGGATTCGAACCCACGAATAGGGGCTTTGCAGGCCCCCGCCTTAGTCCACTTGGCTACGGCGCCTCGTTGTGCACCAGCGAAAGCTAGGTCACGGCCGGCGTCTGTCAATTTCGTCAGCTCTCTGTCATTTTGGTCAGACCGACCGCATATTGTTGGGCCCCGCGCCACCGCTCTTGACGAGCCGCCGCGACTCCACGGCCGCCACGACCCATGGCTAGAGTATACGTCGCCATCACCCTGGCTTTGATATCCGCCGCCGCCGAGGCGGACGCACAGTGGCTCGATGCACAGCTCCCCAACCGTGGCGAGCTGCTGGTTGGGCTGACCGGGCAAAACATCACTTACGACGCGCGCTTCCGAGCAGACGGAACGGCAGATCCGCTCAGCTCGGTGTATGCCATCGAGCTCGACGCGCGTCTCGCTCCGGCGCTCGATAGTCTGGACGCGGTGCTCGGCACCCTCTTCCCCGCCCTCGGCCTCCCGGCGCCGGCGCCCAGCACCCTGGGCCCCGTCCGCTACGACATCGTGTTCGAGCGCACCCGCGCACCCATAAGCCTGACCTTTGGGCTGACCGATTTCCTTGCCATCTTCGCGGTGGTCCCCATCGTGAAGGGCGAATCCTTCGTCGGCGCCCAGGTCGACTCGCTCGCCGCCAGCGCCGGTGCCGCAGGCTCGGATCTGGGCGGAGACGCTTTTTTCAACGGCCTCGCCGTTGGCATCGCCGCGCTCGATTCCATCGTCGCGACCGGCACGCTGCCACCCGACCAGCAGGCCGAGGCTGAGAATTTGCTGGCGGAGGCCCGCGTCCTCGAGTCGGGATTGAATCAGATTCGCGAAAGCACCTACGCGCCCACGGGGACGAGCGCTGCCGGGCAGGCGCTCAGCCAGCTTTACGCCGGGCTGCGCGCCGGCTTCTTCGACTTCGGTGTCACCCTCCCCAGTCTGACTCTGGCGCGCGCGCTCGACCCCGCTCTGGCGGCCGAGTTGAGCTCCGGCCCGGCGTTCGGCATCGAGTCACCCCGCAACCGTTCCTCGGGCATCAAGTTCGGCGACATCGAGGTCGGTCTGAGCCTCCAACCGATCAACACGTTTCGCCAGCGGCCGGGGACGTCCCGATCCCGCTTTCCGATCCGGCTGCGGCTCGACGCGCTCTGGCGTTTCGCGTCCGGCAGCGCTCCCGAGGCGAACCGGCTGACGGCTCTGGGAACGGGTGACGGGCAGGCCGATCTGGAACTTCGGTCCACGCTCGATGTCGGGTACGGGCGCCGGCTATGGCTCTCGTTGTTTGGCGGGTACAACATCCAGCGGGAAGCCGATATCGAGCGACTGATCACGACGCCGGAATCGCCGATCCAGCTTGGAGCCTACTCGTCACTCGTTCGCTGGGACCCGGGGGATGTCTTGACTCTGGCGACGGCGCCGCGGCTCAACTTCACCCGCACGATAACCTTATCGGGCCTCTTCTTGATCAGGCGGCGCGCTGCCGACAAAGTGACGCCGCTCGATCCGGTCGACCCCGACGCCGTGTTCCTCCCGACAGAGATCGAGCGAGGCACGAAGTACACGGCACGTTCGATCGGCTTCGCCGCACGCTACGCCTCGACGAACTGGTCTGGGGACCGGCGGAACGGGATTCCTCTGGACGTCGAGCTCACGTATCTGCGCACGACAGGCGCGAGCGACGGGCTCGTGCCGAAGGAGAACTTCTGGCAGGTCGCCCTGCGCTACTACGGCGGTCTGTTCGACTGAGTCGGGGCTGGGGCGTCAGCGTCGGGAACGGTCGGGCGTGTTCGCGGCGGGCTCCAACAAAGCGCGGGCGTGTTCGAGAGATGCCTCGCGCTCGGGGTCCCCACCCAGCATCCGCGCCAGATCACGCACTCGCTCATCTCCGGTGAGCTCGAACACGTCGGTGACGCTCTTTCCCCGGCGCGTCTCTTTCTTGACCAGCAGGTGGTGGTCGGCCAGCGCGGCGATCTGGGGAAGGTGCGTAATCACGAACACCTGATGGTGCCGGGCCACCGCTCGCAAGCGCTCCGCCACTCGTTGCCCGACGATGCCACCGATGCCGGCATCGATCTCGTCGAAGATGAGCGTCGGCGTACGATCGACCTTCGCCAGTATCGTCTTCAGCGCCAGCATCACGCGGCTCAGCTCGCCACCGGAAGCGACTTTGGCGAGTGGCCTGGGCCCGAACCCCTTGTTCACCGTGACGCGGAACTCCACCTCCTCCGCCCCGCTGCCACCGATCTCGCCTCGCGCACGAAGATCGACCTCGAAGTGGCCGTCGGGCATGCCCAGCTCCGGCAGCATCGCCGTCACCTCGGCCGTCAGCTTCTTCGCCGCCTTCGCGCGTGACCGGCTCAGCTGGCCCGCCAGCGCTTCCAGGCGTTCGGCCTGCTCCGCTTCCCTCCGCGCCAGCTCCTCCAGTTCGAACCGGGCCCCGTCCAGCGAGTCCAGCTCCTCAGTGGCGCGCCGACCGGTAGCGATCACGTCGTCCAGCGTGGGCCCGTACTTCGCCTTCAGCCGATAGAGCGAGTCGATTCGACGGCGTACTTCCTCGAGCCGGGACGGGTTGAGCTCGATCGATTCGCGATAGGTCCCCAGCCGCTGGCCTAACTCTTCGACGTTGTAGTAAGCGCCATCCAGCAATTCGACGAGCTCGGACGCCGCCGCGGGATCGACCTTACGCAACGCCTCCAGCTCGCGGCGCAGACGGCCGAGCCGACCGTAGATCGCCCGCTCGGAGGCGTAGACCTCGTCGTGCAGCCGCGCCGCGCGCTCCAGCAGCTCCTCCGCGTGCGCCAGCCGCCGCTCCTCTTCCGCCAGGCGAAGGTCTTCCTCCGTCTCGCGTAGGCCCGCCGCGGCGATCTCGTCCGCCTGGTAGCGTAGCAGCTCGGCTCGTTCCTGGGTGCGCGCCCGCCGCTCTTCAACCGCCTCGCGCTCCCCGCGCAGCCGCTGCAGCTCCGACCAGCAGACGCGCAGCTCCTCGGCTCGGTGCAGGGCGCCGCCATAGGCGTCGAGGATCTCACGCTGCGGACCGCTGTGCAGCAGCGCCTGGTGCTCGTGCTGTCCGTGCAGGTCAACCAGGGCCTGACCCAGCTCGCCCGTCAGGGCGGCCGTGGCCGCCGAGCCGTTGACCCAGGCGCGGCTGCGGCCGTTGGCGTTCACTTCCCGCTTCAGCAGCAGCCACCCGTCAGCCGCGTCGATTCCCGCCTCGTCGCAGCGACGCCGGATGTCCTCTCGCGAGCTGATGTCGAAGGCCGCCTCGACGGTGGCGCGCTCTTCGCCCGCACGGATCACGTCGGTCGTGGCTCGCTCACCCAACACCAGCGACAACGCGCCCACGATGATAGACTTGCCCGCCCCCGTCTCACCGGTCAGCACGACCAGCCCGCCCTCGAGCCGAACGGCCAAGTCCTCGATGACGGCGTAGTTCTGTATTCTCAGCTCGGTCAGCACGGGGATTGACGCGCGTCCGGTCGGCCGCGTTCTCCAGCCTCAGGGATCGAGGGCGATTCGCTCCGACACATCACCCCAGCGAAGTTTACGGCGCAGTAGCGAGAAGAAGGATGAGCCGGGCAGGCGGACCAAGCGCACCGGTTCCGGCGCCTTGCGCGCGGTCACCCGGTCGCCGGGCCTCAGCGTGGCACCGACCTGTCCGTCGATCGTCAGTATGATTTCTTCGGTGGGCGAACCGACCTCGACAGTGATCTCGGAGCCCGGGGGCAGCACCAGCGGACGCACAGCCATGGTGTGAGGACAGATCGGAGTCACCACGATGGCGTCCTGACGCGGATCGAGTATCGGGCCGCCCGCCGACAGCGAGTAGGCGGTGGAGCCGGTCGGCGTCGAGACGATCACCCCGTCCGCCCGGTAAAGCCCGACTTCCTCTTCATCAACCCACACGCGCACGGGGACCATACGCACAAGCCCGCCCTTATGGATCACCGCGTCGTTCAGACCGTAGTAACGGTCGACGCCTCCACCTCGATGGACCGACCGGACATCCAGGGCCATGCGCGCGTCCAGCACGTAGTCGCCGGAGACGATGCGGCTCAGCGCCTCGTCCAGCTCCTCGAGGGTTGTGGCGGTCAAGAAGCCCAGCCGCCCGAGGTTGACGCCCAACACCGGCACACCGGCCGGGCCCGCCCAACGAGCGCCGCCAAGAAGCGCCCCATCGCCACCGAGCGTGACGACCAGATCGATCTCTCTCGGGCTCTCGGGAAGCTCCTCCAACTCGGCGCCCAAGCCCTCTCGAAGCTCCCGGCTCACCTGAACCTCGAGACCGCGGACGCCGGCGAGCTGCCGCAGCCGCTCAAGCGCCTCGGCCACGTTGCTGTACTTCGGGTTCCCGAATACGCCGATGCGTCGCATCCCCTCGCTCCCGGAGGCGTCCTGGTCAGAATGGGGGGCCTCGGTCAACAGGGCGTCAACCCGGCCCCGTGGCTAACTCTCGCGCTCCACCACGTGGACCGCCAGACCCTCCAGCGCGGGGCTGGCGATCCCCGCGGCGCGCAGCACGCCGATCGCCTCTTCCGTCAGGCGCTGGGCCGTCGCTCGCGCTCGTTCCGTGCCGTAGTGGCCTGGATAGGTCGCCTTGCCCAGCTCGCGGTCGCTGCGCGGATCGCGACCGGCCTGACCGGCGGAGGCCTCGGCGGCGTCCAGCAGATCGTCGGCGATCTGAAAGGCGAGCCCGATCTTCTCCCCGTAATCACTGAGCGCCGCCAGCTGCCTCGGACCGACACGCCCGACGCGACCCCCCAGTCGGGCCGCCGCCCGAATCAGCGCGCCGGTCTTCCGCTGGTGAATCTCACCCAGCTCGTCGCCGGTCACCTCCCGCCCCTCGGCGATCAGGTCGAGGACCTGGCCGCCCACCATGCCGCTCGGTCCGGCCGCTTCGGACAGCTCGGCTACGAGCGTCGCGGTGTCCGCGGCGCTGAGGCCGAGCGCCCGGGCTTCCGCCGCCATCACGTAGCCGGCCAGCGGGACCATGGCCGCCGCGGCGATGGTCGCGAGCTCCGAGCTGAACGCGCGGTGGCAGGTGGCTCGGCCGCGGCGCCAGTCGTCGTCGTCCATGCACGGCAGATCGTCGTGCACCAGGGAATAGGAGTGCACGATCTCCAGCGCCGCCGCCAGCCGCTCGACACGCCCGCTCGGCTCGTGTCCGGACACCTCGTACGCCGCCACGAACAGTATCGGACGAAAACGTTTGCCGCCGCCTTGGCAGGCGTAGCGGATCGGGGCGGCGAGCCAATCCGGAACGTCGTGCAGGTACTCATCCAGCACCTGAACGAGCGCATCCTCAACGCGGCGCCGAGTGCTTTCCAGGTAAGCGTCAAACTCCTTCGGCATCGATCTCGCCGCTCGCGGGGCGCCGGAAGGCCGCGGCCGCATGGCCGACTTCTCGCCACCGCCCACTCCGATCATTCCCCGTTCTCGAGCTCGAAGTCCACGAGCCGCTCGCGACCTTCCCGATCCATCAAGACCTGCTTCAACCGCCCCTCGGATTCGCCGATCTCACGCTCCGCTGCGCGTATCAGCTCCATCCCCTCGTCGAACAGGCGCAGCGCCTCCTCCAACTCCAGCTCTTCGCCCTCGAGGTTCCGGACGATCTCTTCGAGACGATTGATCGCTTGCTTGAGGCTCAGCTTCTTGGCCATGCGCAGCTCTCGAATGTAGCGTCGTTGGCGGCCCCCGCTCGGCTCGCCCGCCGCCCTCCTTCTCGACCTCAGACGACGTCGTTCACCGACCGAGTGGTTGCCTCGACCCGGCCGTCTTTCAGTCGCAAGGTAAACTCGCCACCCGGTTCGAAACCTCCGATGCTCCTCAGGATGCGGCCTTCCGGGTCGAGAGCCAGCGCGTAGCCGCGGCGCAGGACCTCCATCGGCCCTAGCGCTAGCAGGCGTTGGCGCAGGCTCTCGACGGCGCGGCGCCGGCGCGCCAGGCCGTCACCCAGCGATCCGACCAGCCGACCTTCCAGGTCGCCAAGGCGCCGACGCCCGTGCTCCAGCCCGTTCCGTACGGCCACGGCGATGCGGCGGCGCCGGCTCGACAGGTCGGCTAGCAACACCTCGATCTCGGGCACGGCAAGCTCCGCGGCGGCCGAAGGGGTCGGGGCGCGCCGATCGGCCACCAGATCGGCCAGCGTGACGTCCGCCTCGTGCCCCACCGCCGAGATCACGGGGACCGGCGACGCTGCGATGGCGCGGGCGACCCGCTCATCGTTGAACGCCTGCAGGTCTTCGCGCGAGCCGCCGCCTCGTCCGACGATCAGCACCTCGACCCGTTTGGAGCCTCCGACACGGCGCAGCGCCGAGATGATCGAGCCCGGCGCGCCTTCACCCTGCACGCGGGTGGGATAGACCAGAATGTCGGTCCACGGCGCCCGCCGCCGGATGACGGAGACGATGTCTCGCAGAGCAGCGCCCTCGGAGGAGGTCACGACGCCGACGCAGCGTGGGAACGGGGGGAGCGGGCGCTTGCGCGCCGCATCGAGCAAGCCTTCCGCGGCCAGCCGCTCCCGCGCCCGATCGAACGCCAGGCGCCAGAGACCTTCTCCCTGGGCGCTGAGCTGGCGAACCACGAGCTGGTAGCGGCCCGCCCGCTCGAACAGCGAGAGGTAACCGAAGGCGTGGACGGCCATCCCCTCCGGTGGCTCGGCGGGCAGCCGCTGGGCGGCCTCGCGCCACATCACGCAGCTCAACTGGGCATGCCGGTCCTTCAAGGTGAAGAAGCAGTGGCCGGCGGGATAGCGCTTGAAGCCCGAGACTTCGCCGGCCACCCAGATCGGCGGTATCGCTCCCTCGAGAAGCTCACGCGCGAGGGCGTTGACCCGGGCGACGCTCCAGACCTGTGGAACCCGCTCGGGACCGAGCGCCCGCTGGTTGGCAGCCTGGAAGAAAAGGTCGTGGTTCACCGCGCACCCGCGATCGCCCGAGCTGCAGTGATCGTGTTGGTCAACAGCATGGCGATGGTCATCGGCCCCACGCCGCCGGGTACCGGAGTGATGGCGGAAGCGATCTTCGCCACCTCATCGTACGCCACGTCGCCGACGAGCCGGTAGCCCTTTTCGCGGCTCGCGTCATCGACACGGTTGACGCCGACGTCGATCACGACGGCTCCGGGCTTTACGGCTTCGGCTTTGACGAACTCCGGGACACCGATCGCGGCCACGAGGATGTCCGCCTCCCGCATCACCGCCTCGATGTTCGGCGTGCGACTGTGGGCGAGGGTCACCGTGGCGTTGCCGCCCGGCGCCTTCTGCGACAGGAGGATGGCGAGGGGACGACCGACGATGTTCGACCGGCCGACGATCGTCACCCGTTTGCCCGCGGGGTCGTGACCGCACCGCGTCAGCAGCTCGACCACGCCGGCCGGCGTCGCCGGACGAAAGGCCTCGGGGTCGCCGATCGCCATCCGGCCCACGTTCATCGGGTGGAAGCCGTCGACATCCTTCTCGGGCGCCACGCGCCAGGTGATCGCTCGTTCCTCGATCTGCGAAGGCAGCGGAAGCTGAACGAGCATGCCGTGGATCGTGTCGTCGCCGTTGAGCTCATCGATCACGCCCTCGAGCTTGGATTGGCTCGTCTCCTTCGACAACTTGATCACCCGCGAGTAGATACCCGCCTCCTCGCACGCCTTTGCCTTCATTCTCACGTAGACGGCGCTGGCGGGGTTGTCGCCCACGAGCACGACCGCCAGTCCCGGCGTCACGCCCCGGCAACTCAGCTCTTCGACCTGCCGCTTGACCTCCGCTCGAATTTCTTGAGCTATGCGTTTGCCATCGATGACATCAGCCACCCTCATCACTCCTCATCGTAAGGCGAGTCGATCCGCTCGATAGTCGTGGCCCGGCCCGACGCCGCGTTCACTTCCACGATCGCGCCCTGCACCCGCAGATCTCCCTCCGCCAGTTCTAAACGCACCCGGCGACCTAGAACCGATCTCTGGATCGCCGGCTGTGGGCGAAAACCGATCACTCCGGCGTGAGAGCCGGTCATGCCCAGGTCGCTGACATAGGCCGTCCCCCCGGGGAGGATACGAGCGTCGGCCGTAGGGACGTGTGTGTGAGTGCCGACGATCGCGCTCACCAGGCCATCCATGAACCAGGCGAAAGCCAGCTTCTCGGCCGTCGCCTCTGCATGGAAATCAACGACGATCACGTTCGTCTCCGCGCGCAGCTCGTCGACCAGCCCCCGCCCCACGCGGAACGGGTCATCGATCGTCGGCATGAAGACACGACCCTGCAGGTTGACGACGGCGACGTTGGCGTCGCCCACAGTCAGGACATGTACGCCGCTGCCGGGGTTCGCGGTTGGGTAGTTCGCCGGCCGGAGCAGGCGTGGCTCGCCGTCGAGCAGGGCCACGCCCTCGGGCCGATCCCAGATGTGGTTTCCCGAAGTGATCACATCGACGCCCGAATTGAACAGCTCCCAGACGAGAGGGGCCGTGACCCCATAACCCCCGGCCAGGTTCTCGCCGTTGGCCACCACCAGGTCGGCCCGCTGCTCGCTCCGCAGATCGGGCAGAAGCGCCTGCAGCGCGCGGCGACCGGGCTTGCCAACCACGTCGGCGATGAAGAGGATCCTCATGGGCGCCAAAGCTCGGGCTTGGGTTTGGCTCGGGTGGCCGGGTCGCGCGTGCCGATGGGGCGGTGGCTCCGGTCAGCGGGCGAAGTCGACGGCGCGGGTCTCGCGTACGACGACGACCTTGATCTGACCCGGGTACTGAAGCTCCTGTTCAATGCGGCGGGCCGTTTTCTCACTCAGTTGGGCCATCTCCTCATCCGACACCGCCTCCGGCGTCACCATGATTCGCACCTCGCGCCCGGCCTGTATGGCGAAGCATTTCGCGACGCCGTCGAACGATGTGGCGATCTCTTCGAGCTTCTCCAGACGCTTCACGTACGCCTCGAACGATTCGCGACGCGCGCCGGGACGCGCGCCCGAGATGGCGTCGGCGGCAGTGACGACGAAGGTTTCGGGATAGCGGGCCGGCTCTTCGCCGTGATGGGCACGGATCGCGTTGAGCACCTGATCCGCCTCACCGCAGCGCTTGCACAGCTCGTAGCCGAGCTCTACGTGCGTGCCCTCGTGCTCGTGAGTCATTCCCTTCCCGATGTCGTGCAGCAGGCCCATACGCTTGGCCATCTGAACGCTGAGCCCCAGCTCGGCTGCCAGATGGCTGGCGATTTGTGCGACCTCCTTTGAGTGTTGGAGCTGGTTCTGGCCATACGAGGTGCGGTACTTCATCCGGCCCAGCGTTTCCATGATGTGGTGATGAAGGCCGTGAATCCCCAGCTCATGGCAAGCCTCCTCGGCCGCCTCCTGCATGCTCTTCTCGACTTCTTTCTTCGCTTTCTCGATCACTTCCTCGATTCGCCCGGGGTGGATCCGTCCGTCGGCGACCAGCTTCTCCATGGCGATACGGGCGATCTCACGGCGCACCGGGTCGAACGCCGAGACGATGACGGCTTCGGGCGTGTCATCGACGATGACGTCGACGCCGGTCAGGTTCTCGAAGGCGCGGATGTTGCGCCCCTCGCGCCCGATGATCCGGCCTTTCATCTCATCGTTGGGCAGCGGCACCACCGAGACCGTCGCCTCGGCCGCGTGGTCGCCGGCGATCTTCTCGATCGCCATCGCGACGATGTTGCGGGCCTCGCGCTCGGCGCTCCGCGTCGCCTCTTCCTTGATCTGCCGCACCCGCTGCGCCGCCTCCGCATGCGCATCGCCCTCGATCCGCTTCAGCAGCTCGCGCTTCGCCTTCTCCACCGACATCCCCGCGACGCGCTCCAGCTTTCGCTGCTCTTCCTGAATCAGCTCGTTCAGCCGCGCTCGCTCGCCTTCGGAGCTCTTCTCACGCGCCTCCAGCTCGGCGGCCTGGTTGTCCAGCGCATCTCGCTTCTCCTCCAGAAGCGCAAACTTGCGATCGAGCATGCTCTCGCGGTCGTCCAGCCGCCGCTCCGTCCGCTCGATCTCACCGCGCCGCTTCGCCAGCTCCTGCTCCAGGCTCTCCTTTGCGCGCAGCACATGCTCCTTCGCCTCGAGCTCCGCCGAGCGCCGCACGTTTTCCGCTTCCAGGCGCGCGCTCTCCAGCTGGCGCATCGCCTGGGCTTCCGCATCCCGGCTCAGCTCTCGGGCGCGGCCAAGCTCGAGCCGCCGCACGAGAAAGAACGCGGCGGCCCACCCGATGATCAGCCCGGCCACCAGCGCGATCAGGATTATGATTAGATCCACTGCCGTTCCTTTCCCTTTGACACCCGGGCCCCGCACACACGGCCAAATGAGAACAGCGGCAAGGCAAGCCGCCCTGCCGCTGAGAAATGTGATGACGACCTCTGGGTCGGGAAGCAGTCACGCCGCCGGCCCCAGGGGGCCAGCGTTCAGGCTCAAGCTACCCCAGTTCGGCTCCCAAATCGCTCGCGCCCGTCGCCGCTCGGCGCCGGGCCAGGGATGAGCTTACCAGGGATTTGAAGACTATGCAAAAAGGCTTCCCAACGGACATTTCTCATTTACGAGTAGCCACAGGGCCCGCGTAAGAGTATAGACAACCGGCATTTGCTTCCGCAAGCTAATCGGCCGCGCCCTGGTCGATCACGGCCAAGACCTCGTTGGCCAGCCGCTCCGCCCGCTTCTCCGACAGCCCTTTGACCCGGTCGACGCCGTCCCGCATCCGGAACAGATGGTCGGTCACGGCTAGAGCGGTGAGCACGACGACCTTCTTATCGTCGAGCACCCCGCTCTCCTCTCGAATCTCCCGGGCCAGCTTGTCCACGTATTCCGCCACGCGTCGCGTGTAATCCGCCCCGGTCTCCGACTTGATGGCGTACGACTCGCCGAGGATCTTGACCTCGACCTGCTCCGCGCTCCGGCCGCTCTCGTCGCTCATCCGGCGTCCTCCAGAAGCTCAACCTCACGGGCCAGCGTCTCCGCCTGGCGGCGCCCCTCGCGCAGCTGCTCCCGCAACCGTTCGTTCTCGGCTCGCAGCCGCCGGATCTCTTCGGCGGCCTCTGCCGCGCCCAGCTCCTCCGTCACCGCGCCCAGATCGTCCAGCGCTTGCTGGAGGCGGCGGCGCTCGGCCTCAGAGGCGGTGGCCCGCTCTCGCCACACCTCCAGCTGGCGCAGCGCCCGGCGCACGGTCGCCTCCAGGGCATCGAACTTGGGGAAATCGATGCTCGGCTTACGTCCCTCGGATGGCGACATCCAGTTTCTCCTCCAGCGCCGCGGTGATCCGGCCCATGGCCCCCTCCACCTCGTCGTCCGTCAGCGTACGGTCCGCGGCCCGAAATCTCAAGCGCCAGGCCACGCTGCGGCGATCGCTGGGGATATTCTCCCCCTCGTACACGTCGAAGACTGAGAGCGTCTCGAGAAACGCCGGCGCCGCCTCGCGGATCACCGCGCCGACCTCCGCCGACAGCAGTCTCTTTGGCAACAGCAGCGCGATGTCGCGCTCCACCGCCGGGAAGCTGGGCAGAGCCCGATACAAGACTGGCCTCCGCGCTTCGGGCTCAACCTCCAGCTCCAGCCCCCAGACCGCCCCCGCCCAGCGCGGCGCGTCGACCCGTCCCGCCGGCATCCGACCGCCGCGGCCCAACTCGCGCCCCTCCGGCGTGACTACGACCAGCGGCCGCTCGAACCCGGCACGGCCCGAGTCGCCGCCCGGATCGAGGGGGCGCACCTCGGCCCCTGGCGCCGCCAGCGCCGCCACCTGTGAGAGCGTCCATTCGAGATCCCAGACGTCCCAATCTCCGCCGTCGTCCGACCAGTGCGGCGGGTGGCGCGAACCGGTCCACGCCGCCGTGATCCGGATCCGCTCGTCCGGCAAGGGACCGTCGGACGCTCGAAAGACCGTGCCCAGCTCGAAGAGGCGGACGTCGCGCTCCCCCCGGGCGAAGTTGTACTCGACCCGGTGCAGCAGCCCACTCAGCAGATCGCGCCGCAGGTGGTCTTCGCGCTCAGACAGCGGGTTCAGCAGGCGAACCTCTCCTTCGCCCTGGGGGACGAAGGGCGAGCTTCGCGCCTCGAGAAAGCCGAGACCCACCAGCAACTCGCGAAGCCGACTGAACGCATCGACATAGCCGTCCTCCGGCACCGTCGTAGGCCGAAACGCCCGCATCTCGTCCGGGAACTTATCGTAGCCGTAACGGCGGGCGACCTCCTCGATCAGATCCACCTCCCGCTCCACGTCGGGCCGCCAGCTCGGCACCTGGACCGTGAAGGCCTCGGCCCCGTCGTCCTGCAGATCGAAGCCGATCGGCTCGATGCAAGCTCGGATCGTTTCCCGGCTCAGCTCGACGCCGAGCAGACTCTCGACCCGCCGCGGCCGCAGCCGCGCCGTCCGCGTCGCCACCACCGTGGGATACACATCGACGATGTCGCCATCCACCTTGCCGCCGGCGATCGTCAGGATCAGCTCGAGCACACGGTTCATCGCCCGCGGCAAGCCCTCGGGATCGATGCCGCGCTGAAAGCGGTACGATGCGTCAGTGTCCAGACCCAGCCGCCGCGCGCCCAGGCGGACCCGTTTCGGGTTGAAGTAGGCGCATTCGATGAAGACGTCGCGCGTCTTCTCGCCGACCTCGCTCTCCTCACCGCCCATGACCCCCGCCAGCGCGGTCGCGACCTCGGCGTCGGCGATGGCCAGGACCTCGGCATCCAGCGTCCGGTTCTTTCCGTCCAGCGTGCGGAGCAGTTCGCCCGGGCGGGCACGACGGATCACGACTTCCGGTCCGCGAAGCGCCGCCAGGTCGAAGGCGTGGAGCGGTTGGTTCAGCTCGTAGAGGACGTAGTTGGTCGCGTCGACCACGTTGTTGATCGGCTGGAGGCCAAGCGCGCGAAGCCGGTTGGCCAACCAGACGGGCGATGGCCCGATCTTCACACCCCGGATCACTGCACCCATGTAGCGCGGACAGCCGTCGGGGTCCTCGATGCGCACCGTGACGCCCGCCGTGCTGCCCTCGCGTCCGGCTGAGGTCAGGCCGGCGCCGAGGCTCGGCTGGGCTGGGAACTCGGCCAGCCGCAAATCCGCTTCGCCGCCAGGGGCCAGTTCGCGGGCGACGCCCCAGTGGCCGAGCAGGTCCGGTCGGTTGGCCGTCACGTCGACCTCAAAGCGGTAATCGTCCAGCTCCAGCGCCTCGAGCAGCGGCTGACCGGGCTCGAATTCGCCGTGCAGCTGCATGATGCCCGAAGCATCGCGCCCAACGCCCAGCTCGCGCTCCGAGCAGAGCATCCCTTCGCTGGCCTCGCCGCGCAGCTTTACGCGCTTGATCTGCTGGCCCGCCGGCAGCGTCTGCCCGACGCCGACGAAGGGATAGAAGCCGCCCTCGACCACGACCGGGGCGCCGGTGACCACCTGGACCGGCTCGGGGCGGCCGGCATCGACCTGGCAGATGACCAATCGGTCGGCCTTCGGGTGCGGGGTGATTTTGACGACGCGGGCGACCACCAGTTCGTCGAGCCCGGCGCCGAGCCAGCTCACCTCATCGACGGGGACCGCCGTGTAGGTCAGCCGCTCGGCGAGCGACTGCGCTGAGCCCTCGATCGAGGGCGCGAGCGCCTTCAGCCAGCGGTAGGAAACCCTCATCTCTCTACAGAATCGGTGGTGCCGGCACCCCGCTCAGGCGCTCTGGAATTGTTGAAGGAATCGGACGTCCCCGTCATAGAGCAAGCGGATGTCGGGAATCTGGTAACGCAGCATGGCGATGCGGCCGACGCCCATGCCGAAAGCGAACCCCGTGTAGCGCTCGGGATCGTAGCCCACGTTCTCGAACACGGCGGGGTCGACCATCCCGGCGCCCATGATCTCCAGCCACCCGGTGCCCTTGCAGGTCGAGCAACCGTCCCCGCCGCAGATGGCGCACGACACATCGACCTCGGCCGACGGCTCGGTGAACGGGAAGAACGACGGCCGGAAGCGGATCGCGGCGTCCGGGCCGAAGAACCGATGGACGAAGTAGCTGATGCTCGCCTTGAAGTCGACGAAGCTGATCCCCTCGTCCACGGCCAGCCCCTCGATCTGCTCGAAGGCTGGGGCGTGCGAGGCGTCGAACGGGTCACGCCGGAAGACGACGCCGGGAACCACGATCCGTACGGGCGGCTGCGACCGTTCCATGACCCGGGCCTGCACCGGCGAGGTGTGCGTCCGCAGTAGCGCGTCGTCGCCCAGATAAAAGGTGTCCTGCTCGTCCGCCGCCGGGTGATCGAGCGACGTGTTCAGGGCGGTGAAGTTGTACCAGGTGGTCTCCGCCTCGGGCCCCCGCGCCCGCGAGAACCCGAGCTCTTTGAAGATGGCGCAGATCTCGTCGGTCACGACCGTGCAAGGGTGGCGCGATCCACGCCAGCGACCGCGGCCGGGCAAGGTCAGATCGATCTCGGAAACGGGCTGAGCGGCCGCGGCAGCGGTCAACTCGGCGGCCCGCGCCTCGGCCAGCTCGAGCAGTCGCTTCTTGACCCGGTTGGCCTCGGCGCCGGCGGAGCGCCGCTGGTCCTGAGGGAGGTCGCCGACGCTCCTGAGGATGCGCGTCAGCGGCGCCTTCCTGCCCAGAAACTCGATGCGTACCTGCTCGAGCTCCTCGGGCGCCGTGGCCGAAACGATGGCTGTCCGGCCCGCCTCCTCCAGCTCTCGGAGACTCGCGAGGAAATCCTCCATCGAAAACCGGGGGTGCTATTTGGCCAGAGCGTCTCTGGCCACCGTCACCAAGTCGCTGAACGCGCCGGGGTCGCGGACGGCCAGATCCGCCAACGTCTTTCGGTTGAGCTCGACACCGGCCGTTCGCAGGCCGTTGATGAAACTCGAGTAGGTCATCTCGTGCTGCCGCGCCGCCGCGTTGATACGCGTGATCCAAAGCCGGCGGAAATCGCGCTTGCGCAGGCGTCGGTCGCGATAGCTGTAGTGCCAGCCACGCTCCACCGCGTTCTTGGCGGCCTTGTAGAGCTTCGACCGCGCGCCGCGATAACCTTTCGCCGCTCGTCGAATCTTCTTCTTCCTTCGACGCCGCGCGACCGAACTCGTCACCCGAGGCATCTATGCTTCTCCTTTCTCAGCGGCCGTGCGCGAGCCAAGGGCTCGCCCTCACAAGCCGAGCATCCGTTTTACACGCTTCAAGTCGGCACCGGACACCAGCGCCGACTTACGCAATCGTCGCTTCCGCTTGCGCGTCTTCTTCGCCAGGATATGGCTCTTGTACGCACGGCGTCGTTTCACTTTACCGGACGCGCTGCGCTTGAAGCGCTTGGCCGCGGCCCGGTGCGTTTTCATTTTCGGCATAACGATCGTTTCCTTTTGCCTTCCACCCCGCCCTCAGTGACGTTTCGGGGCGAGGACCATGGTCATGTTGCGGCCTTCCAGGCGTGCCCCCTCTTCGACCTGTCCGCAGTCGGCCAGGGCTTCGGCAAACCGCTCCAGCACCGCGAGGCCCAGCTCGGTGTGAGTCATCTCGCGCCCCCGAAAACGCATGGTCACCTTGACCTTGTTGCCCTCGCCGAGGAAGCGGCGCGCGTGACCCTCTTTGAAGTCGAGGTCATGATCGTCGATCTTCGGGCGCAGTTTGATCTCCTTGACCTTGACCTGGTGCTGCTTCTTTTTCGATTCCCGCGCCTTGCGCGCCTGTTCGTACTTGTACTTGCCGTAGTCCATGATCCGGACCACCGGCGGACGAGCGGTCGGGGCGACCTCGACGAGGTCGAGCCCGCGTTCCGCGGCCGCCGCGCGAGCTTGCTCGATCGGCACGATACCCACCTGCTCGCCGTCTGCACTGATCAGCCGCACGGGGCTGATACGAATCTGGTTGTTAACGCGGGGCTCGTTTTTGTCTATTATGGTCTACCTCCCGTTGGGGCGCCGCGACGCAAACTAAAAAGTGATGGACCAAGCTCGCCCGGCCCGCGCCTCGACGTATCGTCGTTGGGCTGGCCGAACCGCTTGGACCCGGCGGCGCTGCAGTTCCGGCCTGCAGGCCGATAGGTGGGCGGTTTCCATCACACCGCCGCTTCCTCATTGTGCCGGAAAACTCTCTGATCGGCCGCTCCGTGTCAACGGGCCACCCGGGGACTGATCCCGATACGGCCGGTACGAGGCCGGGGGCCAACGCGATCCCCACCGGCTTAGGAAAGCGCCCGGGACCGATCTTCCTCGGTCAGCCGGGCCACGAATTCCGACACCGGCATGACCACCTGCTTCTTCTCCGCACCCCGCTTGCGGACCGCCACCGTGCCCGCCTCGGCCTCGCGCCGGCCCACCACGGCCAGGTAAGGCACCTTCTGCAGCTCGCTGTCCCGGATCCGGTAAGAGAGCGTCTCGGCCCGGTCGTCCAGCTCGGCCCGCAGACCCGCCCCGCGCAGCGCCTCGCGCACCGCCTCCGCCGGCTCATTCTGCTCTTCCGACACGGGCAGCACCCGCACCTGAACCGGCGACAACCAGACGGGAAACGCGCCGGCGAAGTGCTCGATCAGGCCGCCGACAAAGCGCTCCAGCGTCCCGTAGATCGCCCGGTGGATCATCACCGGCCGGTGCCGCTGGTTGTCCGCCCCGACATAGCTCAGGTCGAAGCGCTCGGGGAGGACGAAGTCGAGCTGGATGGTGGAGCCCTGCCACTCACGCCCAATCGCGTCCAAGAACTTCACGTCGATCTTGGGCCCGTAAAAGGCGCCGCCCCCCGCATCGACCGCATACGTCAGACCGCGGCGTTCGATCGCCGACCGCAGCGCGGCCTCCGCCTCATCCCATACCTCGTCGGATCCGATCCGCTTCTGCGGCCGGGTGGAGAAATCGAGGCGGTATTGAAGCCCGAACGTACCGTAGATGTAATCGACCAGGTCGAGCATCCCGTAGATCTCGGCCTCGACCTGATCCGGCCGGCAGAAGATGTGGGCGTCATCCATCGTCAGACCCCGCACCCGCAACATCCCGTGGAGTGTGCCCGACTTCTCATTACGGTAAACGTTGGCGATCTCGGCGTAACGCTGGGGCAGCTCGCGGTAGCTGCGCTGGCGTGAGGCGTAGATCTCCATGTGGAAGGGGCAGTTCATCGGTTTCACCCGATAATCGTCCTTCTCGCCCTCCGTCTCCATCGAGGGGAACATGACCTCGGAGTAGGCCTGGAGATGCCCCGAGCGTTGGAACAGCGCCTCGCTCGATATGTGGGGCGTGAAGACGAAATCGTAGCCCCGTCGCAGCAGCTCATCCTCGAGAAAGCGCCGCAACAAGAACTGCAGCATCGCGCCCTTCGGGTGCCAGTGAATGAGACCCGGGCCGACGTCTTCCTGGATGCTGAAGAGGTCGAGATCCTTGCCGATCAGCCGGTGATCGCGGCGGCGGGCCTCCTCCAGTCTGCGAAGGTGTTCCTCGAGGTGTGGCTTCTCGAAGAAGGAAGTCCCGTAGATCCGCTGCAGCATCGGACGGCGCTCGTCGCCCCGCCAGTAGGCGCCCGCCGCGTGCAGGAGCTTGAAGTGGCAAACGTGGCCCGTGGACGGCAGGTGCGGCCCACGGCAGAGATCGACGAACGACCCGTCCCGGTAGATCGAGATCGTCTCGCCCTCCGGGATCTCCTCCAAACGCTCGAGCTTGTACGGGTCGTCGGCGAACTTCGCCCGGGCCTCCTCACGCTCGACCTCGCGCCGCTCGAACGGCTCATCCGCCGCCACCACCTCGGCCATCACGCTCTCGATGCGCTCGAGGTCCTCGGGTGTGAACGGCCGGTCCACGTCGAAGTCGTAGTAAAAGCCGTTGGCGATCGGCGGTCCGAACCCGATCCCGGCCTCCGGCCAGAGCTTCCGCACCGCCGTCGCCAAAACGTGGGCCGCCGAATGTCGCAGCACGTACAGCGAATCCTCATCTCCGTCGTCCGGGTACAGCAACCGGATCTCACCGGAGCGCTCCAGCGGCCGGGCGAGGTCGAGGACCTCGCCGTCCAGCCTGACGGCGATGGCCTTTTCGGCACGTTTGCCACCTAGCCGCTTCGCCAGGTCGCCAGCCGAGATACCAGGCTCGGCCTCGATCTGGGAGCCGTCCGGAAGCACGAGCTTCAACTTGACCGCACTCACTTTCCACTTCCGCCGTTCGCGGTTCGTTCCAAAAACCGGGGCGCCCACGGAGACCGCCCGGGGCGCCCGGCGCGCGGCGACGCTCCGCGAAACCTGATCCCGGCCCGCTGGGGTGTCAAGAATGCGCCGATCCGCGCCGGTTCCTCCAGCCGGGCCTTGTCGCCGCGGGTGTGCGGCGCGATCATCTTCGCTGGCTCACGGTCCCGACCTGAATTTCGGAGGAGGTGGCGATGAAGATCGCGTGCGCGCAGTTCCAGCATGTGGGCGACCGGGCGGCGAGCTTGAAGAAGGCGCTGACCTGGGTGGCGCGCGCGGCGGACCAGGGCGCCGAGCTCATCGTCTTCCCCGAGCTGGCGTTCGACTTCTTCTTCCCCCAGGTACGAGCCGATGCGAGCTACTTCGATTGGGCCGAGCCGATCCCCGGTCCCACCACCGAGTGCTTTCAGTCCGCCGCCCAGCAACACCGCATGGTCATCGTGCTCAACGTGTTCGAGCGGGCGGCGCCGGGTCGCTACTTCGACGCGTCGCCGGTGATCGATGCCGATGGAACGCTGCTGGGCGTGAGCCGCATGCTCCACATCGCCGAGGAGCCGGGGTACAACGAGAAGTACTACTACTGGCCCGGCGACAGCGGTTGGCCGGTCTACGAGACGCGGGCCGGCAAGGTTGGAGTCGCGATCTGCTACGACCGGCACTTCCCCGAGCATTTTCGAGCCCTGGCCCTGGGCGGCGCCGAGCTGGTGGTGGTCCCGACGGCCACCTCGATATCGGAGCAGGCGTTTCGCGATGTCTGGGAGCTGGAGATCCAGGCGGCCGCCGTGGCGAACCAGATCTTCATCGCGGTGGCGAACCGCGCCGGCACCGATGGCGAGTTGCGTTTCTTCGGCCAGAGCTTTGTCGCCGGTCCCACCGGCCAAGTGATCGCACGCGCCGCTGAGGACGAGGAGGCGCTGCTGGTGACCGCCATCGACCCGGCCGAGATCGAGCGCGCTCGACGGCACATCCCCTTCCTCCGCGACCTGCGGGGCGACCTCTATGAGGCGCGCTGGCCTGAGCCGAGCCGTTCACCCCGCGCCCGACCGTCGAGGAGTTGAGCCGCGCGGATTGCGTGGCGTCGGCTGAGGGAATACAATTGAAGCCCCGTTCCCCCCGCACAACCCGTTGTGACCGTTCCCGCTGCCCAAGGTCGAGGGACACCTCGCACTGTGTCCGTCGGTTCGATTGGAGGAGGACGATGATTCGCGCCCTGGCGGTGATCGCGCTTCTCGGCGGCCTGGCGTCGCCAACGGAGGCGCAAGTTCATGTTGGATTGTCCGCTTTCGCCGGCGGCTTCGTGCCCGTGGGGGAACTATTCGAATCGGTGCGGATCGGCGGCCAGACCGGACCCATCGTGCTGAACCTCGGCCAGGAGCCGGGTGCCGTCATTGGCGGACGCCTGACCCTGTGGCTGTCGCGGCTCGGGATCGACGCCGAAGCCGTCTACGCGTTCTCGAACGCCGACCTGCCCCAGGCGCTGACCGCTGCCGGCGCCGACGACGACGCCGCCCTGTTTCTGGGCTCGCTCAACCTCATGTACGTGCTGGTCCAGGCACCCTTCAGCCCCCTGAGCATCCACGTCTCGGGTGGCGCGGGCCTGATCAGCCGCACGGGTGGCTTCTTCGACAACTTCGAGAGCACGACGGACGTGGCCGGCGTCTTCGGCCTCGGCGTGCGCTACGGCTTCAGCCGGCTGGCCTACCTTCGCTTCGATCTCCGGGACTATCTGTCCTCGTTCGCTCCGACCACACGCACCGATTTTCAGTTCGACTCGAAGCTACAGAACGACCTCATCGGCACGCTCGCCCTGGAGCTTGTCTTCTCGCCCATCCAGTAGGCCTGGAAGTGGGGAGGCCGGGTCAGCGCTCGAAGCGCCGGAGCCGCCAGCCGTCGGCCGCACGCTCGAAGAGCAGGTCGACGTCGAGGTCGAACTCGCGCCGCTGTCGGGTCTTCGTCAGAACGAAGCGCATCACCTGCTTGATCCGCACCCGCGCCGAGTCGCCCGCCATCTCCAGGCGCCCCGTCTCGAGCGTCACGGTCAGGCCGTCCGCCTCCTGGAAGACCAGCTCCAGAAATTCCCGATTGTCCGTCGGGATCGCTCCGCGGTAGACGCTCTCGGAGAGCCTGCTCAGATCCTCCGCCTCGATCGCCAGGCGATAGCCTTCGATCAGCGCCGCGATGGCCGTCTCCGGGGGCTCGTCGATGTCGGTCTGCGAGGCGGTATCGGCTTCGGGGAAGGCCGTCTCCTCCGACGGGCTTGCCTCGGTGCCGACGCCTCCGGGTTCGGCAGCGCTCAGCTCCTCGGCCGCAGCGGCCAGGTCCTCGAACCACCGGCCGGCGGCCTCGAAGTCCATCACGGCGAGCCTGAACCTCTGCGCCTTCAGCGCCGCCACCGCCCGGGAATACTGAGCATCGGCCTCGGCGAACCGGTCTTCAAATAGCGAATCGGCACCTGCTCTCCCTGCGGCGGCCCGGTACAGCACGGCCTGATCACGCGCGCTCTCGGCGTTGCGGCGTGCCAGCCGCAGCGCCGCCTCTTCGTCGGCCGCCGTAGGGCCTTCGTCCGGAGTTTGTGAGACCGGACCGGGTCCGGCCGTCGGCGACCCGGCCGGCGCCGGCGTGGTGTCGCCCGCGGAGGCGGCGATGCGGCTCGAATCCGGCCCGGCCGCCTCGATGGGCTGATCGGCGGTGCCTTGGACCGGATCATCGATCGCCGTGTCTGTGAGCTCGGGTCCGCCGCGTCGTGAAGCCACGACAAAGTCCCAAGCCGCCGGCCAGGTGTACCAAACGACGCCGGTCCCCATAGCCAGCAAACCCAGAAACGCCACGGCGCCCACCACGACCCGGGAACGTCGTCGGCGACGCTGCCGCGGCCGCGGGGGCAGCTGGGGCGCCTTGGGCGCGGTGTAGCGGCGGAGCGGGGCCGGTCCCAGCGCCTGCAGCATCGCCTCCATATCGGGGAATCGCTCATCAGGCCGCTTGCGGATCGCCCGCTCGACCACCGCAACGAGGTCATCCGGCAAATCGGGCCGCAGCTTTGCGAGCGGCGGTGGGTACTCGTGCAGGTGCTTGTGCACGATACCGGCGAGGCTGTCGGCATAGAAGGGAAAGCGGCCGGCCAGCATCTCGTAGGCCACCAGGCCCAGGGAGTACTGATCGCTGCGACCGTCGATCGTATCGCCCTTCTCGCACTGCTCGGGCGACATGAAGAACGGCGTCCCGATCATGTCGCCGGGCCGCGTGAGAGTGGCGGTGCCCACCGCCTTGGCGATGCCGAAGTCGGTCAACAGAAGCCGTCCGTCGCGGCTCCCTTCCAGCAGGATGTTCTCCGGTTTGATGTCCCGGTGGATGACGCCTTGCCGATGCGCGTAGGCCAGAGCGTCCGCCGCCTCGCGCAGGTAGCGGCGGCAGACCTCGCTGCTAAGCTGCGGCGTCTGCGAGAGGATCTGGCGGAGGCTGGGCCCGGCCACGTAGGGCATCGTGAAGAAGCTGAGACCGGCCCGCTCGGACACCTGGTAGACCGGTACGATGTGCGGGTGGCTCAGCTTGCCCGCCGTACGGGCCTCGCGCTGAAAGCGCTGAACGACACCGGTGTCCTCGGCGAACTGGGGAGGCAAGACCTTCAACGCCACCCTGCGCTGGAGGGCCAGCTCGTGGGCCAGGAAAACGCGCCCCATGCCCCCACGTCCCAGCTCGCGGATGATCTTGAACTCGCCGGCCGTGGCGGAGCGCAGCCGGTCCAGCAAGCCCGTGGGATCAGAGGCGGAAGACGCCAGCAGGTCGTCGACCATGCCGCCCCGGGTCGATGCACCGCAGCGGGGACAGACATCGATCTGATCGGGCAGCGCCGTTTGACAGTGCGAGCAGATGGCCATGTACCGCCGAGACTGAGTGGTTCGCGTCGCCTGATTGAGGGAGCCCTCGGTATCGACGGGAGGTGACTCTAAGCTACACCGGGCGCACCCGCCGGGACAAGCCGAGGCGCCGGGGCCATCCGAGGCTGGGCGGACGCGGGCGCGGGACGCCAACTTCCCGTAACCCGGTGATTTAGCTATCTTTGGGCGGCCCCCCACCGCCGCCTCGACCCCAAGTGAAAATGGAGGGTTCCAATGCCCCGCTACCGAGCGATCGTGCTGGCGCTTGCGTTGATCGCTACGCCGTCTGCCGTGTCGGCCCAGGAGATTCAGGTCGCGATCAGCGGCTTCGGCGGTGCCGCCATCCCCACGGCCGACCTCGTCGATGTGCTGATCCCGCAGGTCGGGGCGTTCAGCCTCGGTCATGAGGTAGGCTTCACGGCGGGAGGCCGAGTGGCCGTCTGGCCGACCAGCCGGTTCGGGATCGAGGCCGAGGGCGCCTACGTCGGGAGCGACGTCAAGGTCGTCGGCATACTCGCCGGCTTCGCCGCCGACACGTCCATCAGCGCCAACCTGTTCATCGGCAGCCTCAACGCCGTGTGGGCCGTTCTGGCGCCGCCGCTCGAACCGGTGGCGTTGTACCTGTCCGGCGGAATCGGCTACGTCAGCCGAGGCGGCGATTTCTTCACCGGTCTCGATGACACGAGCGACATTGCCGGAGTCGTTGGGATCGGTCTGCGCTACGGCGTGGGGCCGGGCTGGCGGCTGCGGGTGGATGTGAAGGACTACCTCTCAAGCTTCAAGAACGAAGCGCTCGACCAGCAGCTCCAGGCGGCGGGCGGGGCCGGCTCACAGCTTCAGAACGACCTCGTCCTCAGCGCCGGCGTGGAGCTGTTCTTCACCCCAGGCAGCTAGCGGCGGGCGCCCAGGGCTTCGAAACGCCAGCCGGCCGGGACCTGGGCAAACCTCATCCGGAAGTCGAGATCCTGCTGGCGTGACTCGCGTGTCCGCGCCTGCCGGAAACGCATCGCGAACGTCACCTCCGCGCTTGCCGACGCACCGCGAACCCGCAGGTTTCGCGTCTGCGTGCGGGTCACGTTGATCTCGTCCGCACTCTGGAAGATGAAGTTCAGGATACGCGCATCCTGCCGAGGCATGTCTCCCTTGAACAGCTCGGCCCGGATACGCCCCATCTCTTCACGCTGGAACAGCTCACGGAATCGCTCGATCAGACCGGCGATCTGTTCCTCCGCCGTCGCCGTGGACGGCGGTCTCGCGGCTTCTCCCTCGACGGCGGGCTCGCTGGGGAGCGCTGCGATCAGCTGGGCGAAGCTACTCTCCGCCTGCTCGAACAGCTGTAGCGCCTCCGCGTTCAGTGCGGCGCCCAGCTTCTTCTGCGCCTCGGTCCGCAGCGCGTCCGCCGATCCGAACAGCTCGGACTCGTGCGTCGGCGCCCCGCGACGCACCGCCTCGGCGTGCTGCGCGGCCACCCGTTGACCCGCGCTCACGGCCACCGGACGCGCTGCGACATTCGCCTGGCCGGCCAGGGTCTGGTAGTCGGCGGTCAACGCCAGGTACTCGCCGCGCGCGGCGTCGAACCGTGACGCTCCAAACTCGGTCGCGGCGGCCTCAAGCCGCCGGTCGAGCTCGCCCAGTCGCTCGGAGTAGAAACGTTCGCTCAGCGCGGCCACCGCGTTCTCGCGTTGCCGGGCCGCGGCCGCGCCAGCCAGCTCGGTGTAGTCGCGGACCAGCTGTGCGAACTGGCTGGCTGCGCGGTCAAAGGCACCCGCCGCCAGCTCGCCCTCGGCCGATCTCAACCGACCGTCCAGCGCGTTCAACTCGGCGGAGAACAGGCCGCCCACACCGGCCGCCCGCACCGCACCCGCCGCCGCCGACGCGCGGTCCCGGGCCTGAGCCGCACGCGCGCGAGCGGCGGCGTCGGCCGTGCCGGTCGCGCCGGGTGTTCCGCGATCACCCGACGCGGGCGCAACGCCCTCCGCCGTCCCCCCAGCGGGCTGCGGGTCGCCTGCACCTTCCTCCGTAGCGGTCGCAGTCGTCTGCGTCTCTTCCGCCAGGGTCTCCTGTCCACCCGTGGCCTCCGCCCCCGGCGGCGAAACGAGGTCTGTACCCGCCGACTCCTGCACCGCGCCGCCTAGGAACCGGAGATCGAGAGGACCGAGAATCGCCAGCCCGGCGACGGCCGCGGCCACCACCGCGAGCCCGGCAAACGCCAGGGTTTTTCCCCGGCCGCGGGGACCCGGCGCCCCGCGGGTGACCTTTCCACCCACGGCGGCCAAAGCGTCCGCGGCGTCGCTCGGTTTCGATCCCACGCCCGCGGACCGCGGCAAGACGACCTCTCCGGCTCCAGGGCGCGCCGCGGCGCGCTCGTGAGTCGGCGGGGTCGCCACCCGCACGGTGGGTTCCTCTCCGAGCACCTGTGGCATGGGCTCGGTGCGGTCCTCCACCACCGCACTGAGGTCGCCGCAGCTCTCGACTATGGCGAGAAACTGCTCCATGGACGAGAAACGGTCATCGCGATCCTTGCGGATCGCCCGCATGACCGCCGTCCGCAGCGGCGCCGGAGCTTCCGGGCGCAGCTCATCGAGGCTGGCCGGTTCCTCGAAGCGGTGCTTGTACATGAGCTCGGCCAGGCTGTCCGCCTCGAACGGCCGTTTGCCCGCCAGCATCTCCCAGCCGATGAGTCCGAGCGAGTATTGATCGGCCCGGCCGTCCAGATCCGACTTCCCTTCCCCTTGCTCCGGGGCCATGTACTGCGGCGTTCCCAGCAGGTCGCCCGGCGTGGTCAGAGTGGTAGCCGCGCCCAGAGCTTTCGCGATGCCGAAGTCGGTGAGGATGACGCAGTCGCGCTCGGCATCGATGATCATGTTGTCGGGTTTGACGTCGCGATGGATGACGCCGCGCCGGTGCGCACAGGCAAGCGCGTCGGCAGCCTGACAGAGGTAGCGATGCACGGTCGTCAGCGCTGGTCGCGGCTGATCCTCCAGGAAGGTGCGCAGGCTCCGCCCGCTGACGAACGGCATGGTGAAGAAGGTGAGGCCACCCTCGTTGTAGACCTCATAGACCTTGATGATGCTGGGGTGGTCCAGCTTGCCCTGGGTGCGGGCCTCTCTCAGAAACCTCTCCACCAGCTCGTTGTCGAAGGCGAGAAACGGAAGCAGGACCTTGATGGCGATCTGGCGATCGAGCGACCGCTGGTAGCCCAGAAACACGATGGCCATGCCGCCGCGTCCCAGCTCGCTGAGGATCTCATAGCGGCCCGCCGTAGCTTCCCGCAGGCGGTCGAAGATCTCCTGGGCTTGCGGCGTCAGCGGGGTGGCCGGCTCTCCTCGGCCGGGAACAGGTGTACCACAATGCGAGCAGAAGTGGCTGCCATCGGGCAGCAAAGTGGTGCAGTTGACGCAAACCGCCATCGCTCGGGGGTCTTCCGGGATTGAGGTCAGGTAGAACGCGGCGGGGGGCCGTCATAAGTTACTTCGAGACCGTGGGTTGAGGCAATCCGCCGGGCGAGGGTGTCGTGCCCGGTCTTTGATGCGTGGCCTGGGGACTGACCGGCGGGCTGGTTAGCGCACGGCAGCCGTAAAAAGGGCCCGGCAAAGCGCCGGGCCCTTTCTCGACTTGGCGGTTACTGGACGATCAGTACATCCCGCCCATGTCGGCGCCGGGAGTCGGGAGCTTCTCTTCCTTCTCCTTCTTCTCGACGACGACCGCTTCGGTCGTGAGCAACAGACTGGCGATCGAAGCGGCGTTCTGTAGCGCGGTGCGGGTGACCTTGGTCGGGTCGATCACACCGGCCTTCACCAGATCCTCGTACTTCTCGGTCTGGGCGTTGAAGCCCCAATTGAGCTCGTTCTTCTCGCGAATCCGCTCCACGACGATCGAGCCCTCCTGACCGGCGTTGTGAGCGATCTGACGGCACGGCTCCTCGAGCGCCCGACGAACGATATCAAAGCCCATCTGCTCGTCGTGGTTCT
>CAYGAJ010000004.1:0-38599 GCA_964347815.1 uncultured Gemmatimonadota bacterium
CACCAGCTCGCTGTTCCCCGTCCCCTTGAACTCCTCGAAGATCACGTCGTCCATCCGCGAGCCGGTATCCACGAGGGCCGTGGCGATGATCGTGAGGGAGCCGCCCCCCTTCGCCGGGTCGATCTTGCGAGCGCTGCCGAGGAAGCGCTTCGGCTTCTCGAGTGACGACGCGTCGAGGCCGCCGGAGAGGGTCCGGCCGGTGCCACGCTCCACCGTGTTGTACGCCCGGGCCAGGCGCGTGATCGAATCGAGGATCACCACCACGTCCTCACCCAGCTCCACGCGCCGGCGGGCGCGCTCCAGAGTCAGCTCGGCCACCGACACGTGCCGCTCGGCCGGAAAGTCGAAGCTCGACGCCACCACCTCGCCGAAGCCGCACGCCTCCATCTCCGTTACTTCCTCGGGCCGCTCATCGACCAGCAGGATCAGGACCGTCGCTTCCGGATAATTCTTCACGATCCCCTCGGCCACGGCCTGGAGGACAGTCGTCTTTCCCGCCTTGGCCGGCGAGACGATCAGCGCCCGCTGGCCCTTGCCGAATGGACAGAGCAGGTCGATCACCCAGTCGGTGTAGTCGCGGTTCCCCAGACGCGTCAGGCCGCAATCGAGCACCAGCTGCTCGTCCGGATGGACGGCCCCCAGACGGTTGAAGTCGGGACGGGCGCGTAGCTCCCCCGGCGGCCGGCCGTTGACTGCCGTGATCCGCGTCAGCGGAGGGCTTTTGCCGCGGCCGGGCGGCTGGCCCACGTCGCCGGCGATCTCGTCCCCCGTGCGGAGTCCGAAACGCTGCACGAACTTGCGGCCGACGTGGACATCGCAGTCCGACGGAAGGTAGCTGGCCTCGCGGCAGCGTACGAAGCCGGAGTCCCGGCTGACCAGCTCGAGGATTCCCAAAGATGTCGGTTTTGTCACGTACTTTTTCCTAAGAGATGGGCGGTCAGTGCGGGTGGGAGTCTGAACCGATCTTTCGCGTCACCGCCCTCATACACCAGATTCGCCCGCGGGTTCTTCGGCTGGCCGCCCCATTCCAGCGGCGGCTCTGGGCCGGGCCCCGGCGATGAAATCTGACTAACGATGCCACCGACTCGGCTGTCAATCTAGTGCGGGCGTGACGAATGGCTTCCGCCAGGGGACCCAATTTGTCCGATGCTCAACTCGTCGAACGAGCGCGCCGCGGCGACGCGCCGGCCTTCGAAGCCCTGGTTCGACGCCACTACCGGGCCGCTTATGTTGTGGCGCTTTCGGCGTTGGGGCAAGCGATGGACGCAGAGGACGTCTGCCAGGACGCCTTTGTCCGGGCTTTGCAGCGGCTGGACGACCTGCGCGATCCGGAGCGTTTTGCCGCCTGGCTCTTGAGGATCGTCCGCAACCTGGCGGCGAATTACAGAAGTTACCGGCGTCTGCGGGCCACCCAGCCCCTGGAGACCGTGACCGCGGCGGCCGAAGCCGACACGGCGCGAGAGGCGGAGCGCCGCGAGCTCCGTAAGGAGTTGTCGACCGCGATCGGCGAGCTGAGCCCCGCGCAGCGCGAGGTGGTCCTGTTGCACGATCTTCACGGTTGGAAGCACCGCGAGATCGCCGACTCGCTGGGCATGTCGGAGGGCATGTCGCGGCAGCACCTTTTCAATGCACGGCACAAGCTGCGCGAGCGCTTAGGCGCAGGATTTCTCAAGGAGCACACGGATGACTGACGATCGCATGGACCTTTCGCCGCTCGACCCGGTCCGGGATTCCGAGCGCTTCGACGGCATCGTTCGCTCCATCATGGCCGCCGCCGGGCCCGCGCTGGCCGCCCGCCGCAGCCGGGCCGGTGTGTTCGGTCAAGTCGGCCTTTGGTGGCGACCGCTATTGGCCGCCGCCGCGATCACGGGCATCGTGGCACTAACGGCCCTCGCCCGCATCGAAGACTCGGCGCAGCCATCGCTGGCGCCGACCGGGCTGGCCGAGGCCCTGGGCGTCCCGGAGCAGATCGCCGAATGGGTGCGTAGCGATCAGGCGCCCACGCCCGCCGAACTGCTCATCGGCCAGGAGGAGGAGTCATGAGGGACGGAGTCGAATCGCTCGGTCGCGTCCGCGCAAAGGGCATCGCGATCCTGCTTCTCACCTTTCTCGTCGGCGGGCTGGCCGGAGCGGCTATCGAGCGGGCGCGCGCCTCGCGAAGCACGCCCGAACCGACGGCTCCCTGGTGGGAGGCACGCCGGGGCGCAGCTCGGCCAGGAGTCTTGCCCCCGATGTTCCGTCGGCTGAACCTGACGGACGAGCAGCGAGCCCGGATCCGCGAGATCATGGAGCAGGCCCGGCCCCGAACCGACGCGCTGCTGAACGAGATGCTCCCCGAGCTGCGGGCCGTCACGGACTCGATCCAAGGGGAGATCCGGGCCGTGCTGACACCCGAGCAGGCTGCCCTGCTCGACAGCTTGCTGCCGCGCGGCCGCTTTGGACCCAGGCACGGCCGGCCGGGCATGCGGCGCCGCGACCGGGAGGGACCGCCGCCCCCCCTGTACGGGGACCCGCCCCCTTTCCATGTTCCCCAGTAAGGCTCGGCCGCTGGCCGCGTGTGTGATCCGGCTGCGGTCGGTCGGCACCCGCAGCGCAGCCCGTTTGGCGGAAATGAAATGATATTGACGAGAGTGACAACGCGACGCCCGATGCTCCACCTGCCGGCGGCCCTGATCGCCGTCGGCTTCCTCGGCACTCTGGCCTGCTCCGGCGGCTCGACCGGAGGTCCCATCCCCGAACACCCGGATTTCAGCGGCACGTGGGTCATCAATCTGGAGCTGAGCGACCGGCCCGACGACCAGCTTCGTCGGCGCGACGACGACCGTGCACCTCGTGATGCCGCCGGTGGCCGACCCGAGCCGCGACGCACCGGCCCCGGCCTCGGCGCTTTGTTGCAGAGTTTCGTGGCCTTCCGGATCGTCGACCAGGATTCCACTCTCGTTCTGGCGGGTGCGGGGGGCGAGCAGCGTGTCGTTCACCCGGACGGCGTCGAGCGACAAAGCCGGCTCGAGGGGTTGGGGAACGTCAGGGTCAAGACACGGTGGAAGGGCGAACGTCTCGTCGTCGAACGTCAGCTCGACAGCGGGGCCAAGATCACCGAGACCTTCGAGCTGGCGAAAGAAGGCCGCCGCCTTTATGTGACCACGCGTATCAGCGGCATCCCGCGGAAGATCGAGTTTCGGCGGGTATACGACCCCGGCCAGGAAGGGGTCTAGCCCTCGGCGGTCTCCAGCGCCCGAAGCACCGCCCGCATGCCAAACCTGGCATCGCGTAGGGCCTCCGCACCGACCTCCCCTTCCATTCGGTCCACGAGCAGCGACTCCCCACGCCGGATCTCCTCCGCCAGGGCGGAGCCGGCGGTCGTGAGGTCAACCAGGTACGAGCGTCGGTGTGCCGGGTTGGGCACTCGACGCACCAGCCCCCGCTCCGTCAGCCCCTCCACCACGACGCGCACCTGCTGCCGGGTCACGGAACGGGCCCGCGCCAGCTGCGGCAGAGTCGCCGGGCCACGCCGCGCCAGGTCGGCCAGCACCGCCCGTTGTGCCGCCGTCAGTCCAGCGCCCACGGCTTCGCGCCGGTCTAGCGCGCTCAGGCGGGCACCGAGGGCCCGAGCAAGGTCCAGCAGGTCGTCCGCTTCCCCGGCGGAGTCTTCGGCGCCGGAGCGCCTCAGGTCCCTGCCGGGCACCCGTGTCGGCGGCCGAGTCTCAGCGGGCACCGACCCGAGCGCGCCGAGGCTGAGCGGCAGAAAGCTGGCGATCACGGTAAGACCTCCGATCGGTGGGGCCAACGTGTAATATATATTGTCATCATGACAATATAAATGTCACAATGGACAAACACCACCGTGCCCCCCGGCCAGACCGACCCACATCCACGGCCCTGAGGAAACGCTCCGAGTCTCTGATCTAGACAAGAGTCGGCGGGGCAGCCTCACCGATCCCGAGCATCGCTGCGGGGGCGACACCGAAGCCAGCGAAGCGTACCCCGCCGAGGTGGAGGAGAGAAGAAGCGTGGGGAAAAACTTCAGGTTCCGTGCCAACCCCGGCCTGGACGGAGAACCCAACAACGCTTATGGCTCCGGCGCCGGCAGGGCGAGCCTTTGCGCCACGCGGCCGCAACAAGCCCGTTGCAAAGCCACGACGAGTGGCGCGGTCCGCAGTCATTCGGCCAGGGCTCGCTCGACCGCCGATTCGGCGTGAATTCGGGTCGTATCGAAGATGGGGATCGGCGCGTCGCCCGGCCCGACCAGCAGACCGATCTCGGTACACCCGAGAATCACGCCCTCGGCCCCGCGGCCAGCCAGGATCCCGATGATCTCGCGGTACGCATCGCGCGACTCGTCGCGGATGCGCCCCATGCAAAGCTCCTCGTAGATGACGCGGTCCACTTCTCTTCGTTCGTCCGCGTCGGGCACGAGGACCTGCAGCCCGTGTTGCGATAGCCGGTCGCGGTAGAAGTCCTCCTCCATCGTGAAACGAGTGCCCAGCAATCCCAGGCGCGTCAGCCCTTCGCTCTTGACCTTCTCGGCGGCCGCATCAGCGATGTGGATCAGAGGGATATCGATCGCCGCTTCGATCACCCCGGCCACTTTGTGCATGGTGTTTGTGCAGAGGAGGACCAGGTCCGCACCCGCCCGCTGCAGCTCTTGCGCATACGCGGCGAGCAGCTGACCGGCGCGGTCCCAGGCGGCCGTGTCTTGAAAGCGCTCGATCTCCTCGAAGTCGAGGCTGTAGAGGAGGATCCGAGCGGAGTGTTGGCCGCCGAGTCTCCGCCGCACCTCCTGATTGAGTATGCGATAGTAGACGGCGGTCGATTCCCAGCTCATCCCGCCGAGCAGTCCGATCACCCGCATCGGTCTCTCCCTGTGCGGAGGGGCATGAGGGCAATCTGATCGCTGGAGGCGCAGGGGGAAAGCTGGGGCTGAGGATCGGCGGAGATCCCAGCCAAGACCGAGCCCCACCGCCCGGCCGGGCGGTGGGGCTTTGGATTGTTCGTCGTTCAAAGGCCGGCGCTACGCTTTGGGCTCCACGCTGAGTTCGGTGACGTGCAGGTTCAGCCCGTGATTGACACGCAGACCCACGATCCCGTCCACGTTCATCTCGCCGCGTGGCAGGCTCGCCACCTTCTCACCGTTGACGAGGAAATCCACCTGCTCGGCGCCCGCGACAATCTCCAGGACGTTCGTGACTCTCTCCTCGCCCCCCGGATGCTTGACGATGGCCGAATGCTCCGTCCATGGCGTCAGGACGTGAGTGTCGCTGCCGGCCCGGTGCTTGATCAGGAAGCGGCCATCCTTGCGGATCAGCAAGTACAGGTACGACTGGTTCGCAGCCTCCAGATTCTCTCCGCCGACGAACACGCCGAAGCCTTCGCGCCTCTCCCCTGGGAACAGAACAACCTCAGCGCGAACACGGTACTCACCTCGCGCTACACGCGACGGGGCGTACATGATCGACGACGGGCCCGAGGTGATATGCCAGCCCGGCGTCATGGTGACGAAATAGAGCGCCGAGTCGGGGGCCGGGCGATCGAAGCGCGTCTTCCAATCCGCCGGGCGTTGCAGCTCCTGAGCGGAAAGCACGGGCGCTGCGGCCGCGAGGCCGCCGGCAAGGCAGGCCAGAGCCGCAAAGCGTTGAGCGAACGTCATTGTCGTACCTCCGGTGAACAGGTCATCGCATCGAGGAGTGTCTGAAGCATACCCACGTGAGCCACGCAAGCTACAGTCCGAGAATCGACGCGCCAGAGGCGGACACACGCCGGGCCGCATGCGAAGCGGCGAAGCCGGCAGGCTACATCCGCTTGTAGCTGGGACCGCTTCCACCCTCACGCGGCGTCCAGCGAGGCCCGATCACATCCGTGGCCTTGCAGTCGATGCAGTTCGGCGCGTTGACGATCAGTCGATCTCCCTCGCGCTCGTAGACGCCCGCCGGGCACATGTGTGCGTACAGCTCCGCGACCTCTGGTGGCACGTGCTCGCTTACGATGAGGTGGGACGGGATGTCGTCACGCGTCGTGTTGCCCGATCGGAACACCGCATCCACCTTGCTCAGCGTGTGCACGCCGTCGGGGCTGAACGCGTCTGACGCGGTGACGCGGCGAGCTTCCTCGGCATCCTCTTCGATAGCGAGGCGACCACCGAACAGCGCTCCGCCGCTGATCGCCATCAGAGCCGCCTTCAACCCTCCGCTGTAAAAACCCGATTTGAAAGCGAGCCGCATGTTGCGCGTGCGATAGATGTCTTTGCCGATGAAGCTGTCTCGCACGCGCGCGTCGTATTCCGCCAGCCCGCTCGCGGAGGTATCGTCTGTCTTCAACGCCTCGTAGATGGTCCGGGCGGCGAAGATCCCAGAACCCACCGCGTAGTGAATGCCCTTGAGCGATGGCACGTCCACCAGCCCGGCAGCGTCCCCGGCGATCAGCAGACCATCGCCGTGCATACGCTCGGGCAGCGCGTAATAGCCCCCTTCGGGGATCGTCTTCGCGCCCCACTCCAGCAGCTCGCCGCCTTCGAGAAGCGGGGCCACCAGCGGGTGTCGTTTCAAACGCTGGAGGAGGATGTGAACGTCCAGGGAGTGTTGACGATAGTCGAGACCCACCACCAGCCCCAGTGAGATCAGATCGTCCGCCATCGGATAGATCCAGCTGCCACCGAAGGCATCTTTGGGCAGCGGCCAGCCGAGGGTGTGAACGATCGCATCCAACGGCCGCTTGACCTGCCACAGCTCCTTCACGCCGAGGGCGTAGATTTGAGGGTTCGGCGAGCGTATCCCCTGCGAGCTGAGATACGCTTGGGTCAGAGACCCACGGGTCCCTTCGCACAACACCGTGACGCGTGCCGTGACATCGGTCGGCGGCGTGTAGCCGCTGCCCGGCTGGCCCGACCGATCGAGCCCGACCGGTGTCGTGCGCACACCGACGACACGGCCGTCCTCCACGAGGAGCGCGTCGGCCGGGAAGCCGGTGAAAATGTTCACGCCCAGCTCTTCAGCCCGCTCACCCATCCAACGTACGACCTCGCAGATCGACGCGACGTGGTAGCCGCGATTGTGCATGGTCGGTGGCGTCGGCAGGCGGGCCTTCCCTTTCTCGGAAAGCAGGTAGACTCGATCGCGGGGCGCCGGAGCCCGGAACGGTAGGTCGTCCACGGCGGTGTCGGGGAACAGCTCACGGAAGGGGCCCGGGTTCACGACGGCGCCCGAGAGACAGTGCTCACCCAACGACTCCGCCTTCTCGAGCACCCCGATCTCGAGGCTGCCGAGGGCGCCGCCCGCCTCTCCATCTTTGCGCACCAAGCGGGCAAGCTCGATCGCCCCGGCAAGTCCGGCCGGCCCCCCGCCTACGAACAGCACGTCCATCGGGACCGCCTCCTCGCCGGGTGGCTCCGAGACGATGAAGCGATTGATCGGTAGTGGAGGTTGATAGTCCGCCGGTTTGAAAGTATCCATGGAATCAACTCACCATCGCGCTCGTATACATTGACAGTGGGAGGAATCCGGTTGGGCCGGCTGCAAGATGACGCCTGTCACCTTCCCCGTCCAGCCGCCGCAGGGTCGAGGCGGCTCGTCGTGCGCCGGTGGCGCTCGATCGCGACGACTTTGCGCCACCCCCGGCGTTCCCGACACATTCCCGGTAAGCGGAACCCCGGGACGCGCGGCGGCAGCGGATGAGCGGCGCTGCCGGTGCCTCTCGGCGGAAGAGCCAACGGCCCCGCTCGCCTGGTGGAGTCGTGTCCTCAGAACGGAGCAGGAAGCGGATCAGCTTTCGGCCGCTGACAGCCGACCGCTGGGCTGACCTGGAACGGCTGTTCGGAAAACGCGGCGCCTGCGGTGGCTGCTGGTGCATGTGGTGGCGGCTGAGTCACTCGCAATACGAACGGCAGAAGGGCGCGGCGAACAGGCGCGCCTTCAAGAAGCTGGTCGCCGCGGGCGTCGAACCGGGCCTGATCGCTTACCGCGAAGCTCAACCCGTCGGCTGGTGTGCCGTTCAGCCAAGGGAAGAATACCCCCGGCTGGCCCGGTCGCGGATTCTCAAACCGGTGGACGAACAACCCGTCTGGTCGGTCGTCTGCCTCTACGTGACGAGAGAACTGCGGCGATCCGGTATCTCGGTCGAACTGCTCCGAGCCGCCGTCGAATATGCGAGGAAGAAGGGCGCGCGCATCGTGGAGGGTTATCCGGTGGAGCCGCGGCAGCCGAGCATCGCGGACGTGTTTGCCGCCTGCGGCACCGCCTCGGCTTTTCGCAAGGCCGGCTTCACAGAAGTGGCCCGGCGGTCCGCGACCCGACCGATCATGCGCTTCGATCTGTCCAGATGAGACTCGGAGTCCGATACCCACCCGATTTCAGGCCAGGCCTGCTATGAGGATCATTGACGAAGCCACGATTCGAGCCACGATCGGCGAACCTGAGGCTCTGGCTTCTGCGGAACGTGCCTTCCGAGCCCTCGCTGAAGGAGGCGTCGAGCTTCCTCCGCCCATGGGCCTCGAGTTTCCCGAGGTCGATGGCGAGGTGCACGTAAAGTCGGCCTACCTCAAGGGCTCAGCGATCTTCGCCGTGAAGATCGCGAGCGGCTTCTATGGGAACGCCACGCGTGGCCTGCCGAGCGGTTCCGGTCTGATCCTGGTCTTTGACGCCTCAACCGGGTTTCCCCTCGCCTTGCTGGACGACCACGGTTACCTCACCGAGCTTCGCACCGCCGCCGCCGGAGCGCTCGCCGCCCGGCTCCTGTCGCCCGAGCGGCTCACCCGCGTGGCGGTGCTGGGTAGCGGCGTCCAGGCACGATTTCAGCTCCGGGCACTCGCCGGTGTGCGCCGCTGGCAGACGACTCGAGCTTGGAGTCCGGACCCCGAGCACGTGCGCTACTACTGCGCGGAGATGGAACGCGACTTGAAGGTCCCCTTCTCAGCGGCGTCCGGTCCGGAGCAGGCCGTCCGTGGCGCCGATCTTCTGATCACGGTGACGCCCAGCCGCGAACCGTTGCTGGAAGCCGAGTGGTTGACGCCGCACGCGACGGTCATCGCGGTCGGTTCGGATGGTCCGGACAAGCGCGAGCTACCCACGGCGGCGCTCGTCCGAGCGAACAAGATCGTGGTGGACCGGCTGAGCCAGTGCCTCGAGCTGGGTGAGGTCCACCACGCCGTCGCGGAAGGCGCCCTCGACCCGGGGGCCATCCACGCTGAGCTGGGCGAAGTGGTCGCGGGCACGCGGCCGGGGCGCGAAGGCGACGAGCTGATCATCTGCGATCTCACCGGGGTCGGCGCCCAAGATGCCGCCATCGCCGAACAGGTCTGGGACAAGCTGGCGAGGTGAGTGAGGCGGTCCCCTCTCCGCATGTTTCCCGGCGCCACCGACCTCTACGGGAACCGGGCGGCGCCGGGTAACGTTCCGAACGGTGCCCCGTGCGAAGCGACCGGTGCCCCTAGACGCGCTGTCGAGTTGCGCGCATGAGTGCCGGGCACGGCCAGTTGAGCCGCATTTCGCCGCTCAAACCGGCCAGGCCTCGCCCTTCCAGCACATCTCCCAAAAGGCCCACTCGTAGCGGCTCGACACGACGAACAGCTCGGTAAGCCGCTCGCGCTTATCGAGAGAAGCATTGAGCGCCAGGCGATTCATCTCGGCCTTGAGCCACTCGGCCGCCTCCGCGAACTCGTCCGAGGAGTACTGAGCGATCCAGTCCGCGTAGCGCTGATCCCCAGGCGGCGCGCCACGCGCCAGCTGCTGGGCGACGTGAACGTAGCCCCAGGCGCAAGGCAGAAGAGCCGCGACCAGATCGGCCATATCGCCGTCCGCCGCTGTGCGCACGAGAAAGTCCGTGTATGCACGCGTGGTCGGCCACATCTCGACCGCTTCCAGGTCGGCCGGCGTTAGGCCGAAGCGAGCAGCGTAACCCCGGTGCAGCTCCATCTCCGTGTTCAACGTCAAGTCGAGCACCGCAGCGTACCAACCCATAGAGTCCAGACGTTCCGACTTGGCCACCGCCCAGGCGAATACCCGCGCGAACTCTTTCAGGTAGCGATAATCCTGCAGGACCCAGCGCTTGAAGACGTCTTCGTCCAGCGATCCGTCGCCGATCCCGACAACGAACGGGTGCCGGAGCTGGGCGTCCCAGACCGGTTTCGCCGCCGCATACAGCCGATCCGTGAATTCCATCGACCCACCTCCTCAGGACAAGCCCGGCCAGCTCGCTCCGCCGGCCGCCATCTCCCAAAACGCCAGCTCGTACTTCGCCGTCAGCTCGAACAACTCGCCCATCCGCTGGCGCTCCGCCGGTCCGGCAGCGTCGGCGAGGCCGTCCAGCTCGCGCTGCAGGAATTCGACCCAGCCCTTGAACGCCTCGCTGGTCCAGTTCTCGACGAACGGGTACCAGACCGAGCCTTTGTCGATGCCGTCGCGCACGACCGACCACGAGTCGTAGTACGCCTTCTCGGCCACGTAGAGCACGGTAAACGCCTCGGCATACGACCGGGTGTAGGCGCTGGCCAGCAGGAACTGCACATACCCGTGGTTAATGAGGGACGGCGTGACGTCGTCCAGGCTAACGCCGGCGACCTCGGCCCGTTCGCGGAACAGCTCCAGCTCGGTTTCCAGAGCCGGGATCACCTTTCCCAGCGCCACGCGATGCGCCCGGGGCGCTTTGGGAATCAGCGCCGCGATGAACGGTATGGCCGCCTCCACGAACAGGTAGTCCTGGCGCATCCAGTTCGCGAAGGTTTCGTGCGCGATGCTGCCGTCGCGGGTTTCCCGAAGGAAGCGGTGGCTCAGCATCAGCTCCCAGATTGACGTCGTCCGGGCGAGCTGATCGGCGCAAAAGCTCATGATGAGATCCTCCCTGCAGGGCGGCTTCACCTCTGACGAAAGAGAGCAGAGAGGGATGGAGGGGAACCGCTGACTCCCTGCGCCGGCATTACCCGGATCAGGTTCGAGGGTCTGTTCTCAGCCGGGCGACTTCCCCAGCACCCCTGTCAACATCAGCCTGTTGGGTCCTACGGCACGACGGCAAGGGTGGCGCCGTATGAGACGCCACCCTTGCTTCCACCTCAGCCAGCGGCCTGCTTCTTCGCCGCCTCCTTCAGCTTCTCGTTGGCCATGATCGCCAACTCGACGCGCCGATTTTGCTGTCGGCCCTCGGCCGTGTCGTTCGAAGCGATCGGCTGCATCTCACCGTAGCCGATCACGCTGAAGCGACGCGAATCGACGTTCTGCGCGGCCAGATAAGCCGAGACCGAGCGGGCACGACGCTCGGACAGCGTCTGGTTGTAATCCTCCGAGCCGGTCGAGTCGGTGTGACCTTCGATGAGGATGTTCGTGTCCGAGTACTTGTTCAGGATGCGCGCCAGCTCGGTCAGCTCCGCCTGTGCCTCCGGCCGCAGGTCCGCTTTGTCCACGTCGAACAGCAGGCCCGAGCCGAAGGTGATCTTGATCCCTTCGCCCACGCGGACGATCTTCGCGCCCTCGAGGTCGCGCTCCATCTCCTCGGCCTGCTTGTCCATGTAGTTGCCGATCACGGCGCCGGCGGCGCCGCCAATAGCCGCGCCGAGGATCGCGCCAACGGCCGTGTTCCCGGCCGCCGCACCCACCGCGCCGCCGACCACGGCGCCGGCACCCGCTCCGACCAGCGCCCCCGTCTGGGTCTTGGTCGCGCAGGAATACGAGCCGACCGTCACGACGCCGACGAAGGCGACGGCGGTCAAGACAGATGCAATGCGCTTCATGCTCTTTTCCCCCTAAGCCTGTGGATGGACTAGCCCCGCAGCGCGGCGATGCGCCCCGCAAGGCACCCTTTATCTTACCAGCATTAACAGAGACCGCAATCCGCCCCGAAACGTCACTTTTCCGCCTTTGGCAGCTCGCGGCGCGGCCGCCGCCGTTGACGATCAATCCTCTCCCTCGGGGCAGTAGACTGTAAGCCAGAACATATACTGCCCCTTCCTCGCTTTCCGGTAAGGTTCAACCGATCCGGGCTTCGGCCTGGCGGCGCGCGGCGCGGACGGTCTCGCAGTGGATCTCGACCGTGTCGTCGAACCGGCGGGCGTAACCGCCGGCCAATGTGACGGCCACCGCGACCCCCGCTTCGCACAGCAGGCGAAAGATGAACTCGTCGCGGCGGCGCAGCCCGTCGCGAGTCAGTCGCAGACCGCCAAGCTGATCCTGCTCGTAGGGGTCGGCGCCCGCCAGATAGAAGGCGAGCTGCGGCCTGTGCTGTTCGATGATGCTGGGGATGTGGCGCTCCAGCAGGCGCAGATACTCGACGTCACCGGTGCCGTCGGAGAGGCCGAGGTCGAGATCGCCCGGCGGTTTGTAGGCCGGGTAGTTGTTCTGCTGATGGATGGAGAAGGTGAAGACCGTGGGATCGCTTTGGAATATCGCGGCGGTCCCGTTGCCGTGATGCAGGTCGCAGTCGATCACGGCCGATCGCTGGATCGCGCCCTCCGCGCTCAGCACGCGCACGGCGATCGCCACATCGTTGATCAGACAGAAACCTTCTCCATGATCCGGGAACGCGTGGTGGAACCCCCCGCCCAGGTGCACAGCTAGGCCGTGCTCGATAGCGAGACGCGCCGTCAGGGTCGAACCGCCGACGCAGAGCCACATGGCTTCTTTGAGCTCTGGCGTGAAGGGGAGTTCGAGGGTCATCACGTCCTGCCACGAGAAGGCGCCCCGCCGGATCTTATCCAGATAAGCCTCCGTATGAACCAGAGCCACCTCGGCGTCGCTCGCCGGCTCGGGTCGACGGATGTCCTCCGGCGCGATCGTACCGTCGGCGATGAGACGGTCGCGTGCCGCCCGATACTTGCGCGTTGGAAAGACGTGCGGGCCGATGTCAGCCTCGTACGCCTCGTGCCAGATGATCGGCAGCGGCCCTTTCATCCTCTACGGAACTCGAACGCCGAGATTGTAACTTCAGCGGCAGGTCGGGCGTAAAAAGCCTTCCCGCTGCGCGACATCAGTGCCAAAGTAGCGGCTTTTGCTCGCTCGATACAGACTGACTCTCTCCCCGCCACCCGTCTCTCCGGGCACGCAGCTCGGCGGCCGAGCGCGCCCCTCGCCGCGGGAAGCTGGCGCCACGAGACCGGTGCATTAAGTTGCCCTCGTGCCCATCCACCGCATCGCCGACCGACTGTTTCAGCGCGCCGCCCTCGTGACCCTGGCGGGGATCTTATCCTGTACCGGGGGTGGTCAAGACGCCCGGACCGAGGCCCTCAACTCCCTCGTCGAGTCTGAGCGCGCTTTTGCCCGCAGCGCAACGGAGCTGGGCGTGCAGGAGGCGTTTCTCGCTTTTTTGGCCGACGACGCCGTGCTGTTCCGGCCGCGCGTCGTCAAAGGTAAGGAGTGGCTGGCCAAGCAACCCCCGACCCCAGGGCAACTCTCCTGGGAGCCACGCTACGCCGATGTCGCCGAAAGCGTAGACCTCGGCTTCACCCTGGGTCCCTGGACCTACCAACCCGAGGGCGCAGACAGCGTGGTGGCGCGTGGCTACTACTTCAGCGTGTGGCGCAGAGGGCCCGACGGAATCTGGAAGGTCGTCATCGACCACGGGACGACCAGCGCGCCCCCCGCCGCTGAGGGCGACGTGGAGAGCGCCTCGGTCACGGAGTCGCGCGGTGCCGCCAAAGGCTCGATCGACCGGGGGGCGGTGCGGACCGAGCTGCTCCGCGCCGACCGCTCCTTCGCCGGGGCGGTAGGGAAAGCCGGCTCGGCCGATCGGCTCGATCGCTTCGTGTCTGCGCAGACACGTGTGGTTCGCGATGGCCGGCCGCCGACCTTGGTCGCTTCCCTGAACTCGCTGGAGTCGGCCTGGCCGACGCCGATGTTCTGGGAGGTGCTCGGAGGGGACGTCTCGAACTCGGGGACGTTCGGCTTCACCTTTGGCGAATACGAGACCCGCGACTCCACCGGAGATCGACCGATCGAAGACGGGAACTACCTCCGAACCTGGCGTCGGGATGGCGACGGTAACTGGAGGATTGTGGTTGATTTGATGAGTGCCGTCACTCGCTACGATACGAACTAGCCAGCGTAGCAAGCACCAACCTCAACATCCACCCGCCGGTATCTCCTCGCCTTTCTTGAAGGTCGGGGGGCGCCCCGGTAGATTCTGCGACGTTATGTCGGACTCTGGGGAACTCCGCCGTCGCTACGGCGAGAAGGAAGTCGGCCTGATCCTCAAACGCGCGGCCGAACTTCAGCGTGATGCATCGGCGACGAGCGCGGGCGGCGGCGGACTCAGCTTAGGCGAGCTCGAGGAGATCGCAGGAGAGGCGGGCATCGATCCCCGCTACTTGCGCCAGGCCGCGGCCGAGCTGGATACGGGAGCCGCGGGCGCCCCCAGCGGAGCGGCCGCCCGGTTCCTCGGCGGCCCCCTGACCATCGAGCTCGAGCGGAGCCTGGCCGGCGAGTTGTCTCCCCGGGATTTCGAGGCGCTCGTCCCCGACATTCAACGAGCCGCCGATGCGCTTGGGCAGGCCAGCCTTCTGGGCCACACCCTCACCTGGCATTCGAGCACCCCACAAGGCGAGCGCTCGCTGCAGATCACCATCAGCTCGACGCACGGTCGCACGCGAATCCGGATTCAGGAACGGCTGAACGGACTCGCCGCAGCGCTCTTCGGTGGCTTCCTAGGAGGAGGCGGCGGCGGTGTGGGGCTGGGAGTCGGCCTCGGGGTGGGACTCGGTGCGTTGGGCTCAGCCGCCTTCGCCATCGTGTTCCCCGTCGCGGTGGTCGGAGGCGCTTACGTGGCGGCTCGGACGCTGTTCGGATCGATTTCGCGCCGGCGGCATCGCGTGCTTCGGGAGTTGATGGATCGACTGTCCGAGCACATCGAGACGGTAACGGCGGATCGAGCCGTAGATCACCAGCGCGGAGCGAAGGAGCTGCCGAGCGGGTAGAGGACCACAGTCGGCCCGCTTGAACTCGAACTAGCTGGCCGCCGACCGAACTTAAGTGTATGCTTAAGTGTTGGACCCTGCCCTCTTTTCGACCCTCGAGTTGCCGTAACACGCCGGCACGGGGTGATGCTGAGCGTATCAGACCGCAGGTGAGTGATTGATGGTCGGAAAGACCGGGGCGAAAGCGGAGGAGCTCCGCCGTCATCTCGACGCCCTGGAATCCGTCACCGCATTATTCGAGCGACAGCCGGACGAGGCCATCGGAGCGGCCCGCCGAGTCGCCAAAACTGTGGCCCGCCTGGCGAAGAAGTCCGGGCGCGCTCGCCTCGCCGCGGCCGCCCGACGTCTCAGCACCTCGTCAGAGGGCGAGTTCCACCCGGCGTTTCAGGAACTCGTCGTCTGCCTGCGAGGGGCGGTCGAGGAGGCGACGGCACCCCGCGGCACCGTGCTCATCGTCGAGGACGATCCCCTGCCGGCCAAGTTGCTGGGACACGCGCTCGCGCAGAAGGGTTGGGATGTAGAGGTTGCAGGCACGGGTGAAGAAGCGCTGAAGGTGCTCGCGGCGCGCTCTGTTTCGGCGGTGGTGCTGGACCTCGTGTTGCCGGACGCGGATGGGCGCAATCTCTTGCTCCGTCTCAAGGAGAATCCGGCGAGCGCCTCGATACCGATCTACGTCGCCTCAGCACGTTCCGATCCCCATGTCCGCGCCGAGTGCCTCGCCCTCGGCGCCGAAGAATTCTTGCCGAAACCGGTCGAGCCCGAGCGTCTGATGCGGCTCATCGCTGAGAGGGCAGCAGCCCCAGAAGCCGGCCGCAGCACTCTGGTAAACGCCTTTCGCAGCCATGAGGGAGGCGTCCGCTCGCTGGCTCTCGTCGCGGCCGCCCAGACGGCGCCGGACACGGACCGTGAGCCCGACGCCCGACGCGGTGACCCCCTGGCGCTGGTAGCGGTTGCCATCGCCGAGTCCGCCGGGCCCGAATCGGTGGTGGCCCGCTGGGCCACGGACGAACTGGCCGTCCTCTTTCCGGGTGTGGCGACCGACGATGCGGCGCAATTACTGGAAGCCGCGCGCGCGGCCGTCACCTCCGAGGCGAGACTCGACTTCGTGGCGGGACTGGTGGCGGTGGAGCCGAACGCGGATCTGGATGATGCAATCGACGCGGCGGGTCGACTGTTGTATCTGGCCCGCGGCACACCCGGGGGCGAAATCCAGACCGACCCGGACGCGGCAGGACCGCGGGACGTCACGATACTGGTGGCGGAGGACGACGAAGTCGCCGCCAAGCTGCTCGTGTATCGGCTGGCGCGGGAGCCCGGGTTCAAGGTGATCCACTGCGGCGATGGCCACGACGCTCTGCTCAAGGCGCAACAGACCTCCATCGACATCGCCGTCCTCGACGTCAACATGCCCGGGATCGATGGATTGGTCTTGCTGGAGCGACTCCGCGAGATGCCGCGTTACGCCCGGCTGCCGATCGCCATGCTCACCTCGCTCGGCAGCGAAAGAGATGTGGTGCGTGGCCTCGAGCTCGGCGCGGATGACTACATCGTGAAACCGTTTTCTCCCACCGAACTCATCGCTCGCGTGCGCCGGCTTCTGAGCCGGGCCGCGGCACGGTCCTGATGGATCCAGCGTTCAGCCTGCCGCTGTCCGATCGTTCCCTCCACATCGTAAGCGTTGCGGTACTCATACTGCTTGCCTGCGCGATGGCCTTTACCCTGGCGGCGGCCTGGCTTCGCGTGCGCAACATACGCCTGACTGAACGTTGGCAGCGCCTCGAGGTCGAGTGGGAGCCCGTCGTGCTGGCCGTGATCGCCGGTGACGCCGACGAATCTGACTTTCACCGAAAAGTCAAGAGAAAGGATGCGCGGTACGTCGCCGACTTTCTCCTTCGCTACGCTCGTCAGCTCCGCGGTGTCGAGCGAGAAGCGGTCGCACGCCTGGCCGCGCCCTACCTGGACGGCGTCGTCGCTGAACTGGCGAGCCGCAGTCCCGAAAAGCGTGCTTACGCCTTGCGGACACTCCGCGACCTGAGCGCTGAGCGTTACAGCGCCGAGTTTCTCCGAGCACTGGCCGACCCGTCGCCGCTCGTGGCGATGAACGCGTTTCAGGCACTGGCACGACAATACGACGTGGCCTACGCGGACAAGCTCCTCCGCGCCCTGGAGCGCTTCGAGTTCTGGAGCAGGCGTTATCTCGCCGCGATGCTCGCCAACATGGGAAGCGAATCGCTCGAAGCGTTGCGCGCCGCCTACGCCGATCCGGGGCGTCCCGCGCGGGTACGTGCCGTGCTGGCGACCACTTTGGCCAACCTCAACGACGCGCGCGCGGCCGACGTCGCATCGCGAATCCTTGAGAGCGAGAGCCATGTCGACCTAGTCGTCGCCTCTTTGAGTCTCCTGGAAAAGGTGGGCGGGCACGATCAACTCGCGGTCGTCCGCTCTCTCGTCACGTCACCCAACCCCGTTGTCCGTGCCCAGGCTGTGAGGACCCTCGCACGGCTGGGGACGTCCGAGGACGTCTCGCGAGTCCGCTCGGCCCTGGACGACGAGTCGAACTGGGTAGCCATCCACGCCGCCCAGGGCATCAGGGCCCTGGGCCGGACTGACCTGCTCGCCACCCTCGAAGCCAGCGACCATCCGCGGGCGATTGCCGCCCGCGAAGTGCTCTGGGAAGAGGAGCGGTGATGCGTGAGATCGGCTGGACCCTGCTCGTCAGCGTCAACCTGCTGGTGCTTGGCTATTTCGTCGTCTTGAATACGACGTACCTGTTCACCAGCGTGACCGCCTTCCGGTCCTTGCGTCGCTATTCGCTTCGGCTGAAGACGGTGGATGTCGACGAATTGATTCGATCGGGCGCCGCGTTGCCGGTGACGATCGTCGCGCCAGCTTACAACGAGCAAGCCACGATCGAGGAGGTCGCGCGGGGCCTGTTGACGCTGGAGTACCCTGACTACGAGGTGATCATCGTCAATGACGGCTCGACGGACGAGACGCTCCAGCGCTTGATCCGCGCGTTTGAACTGAGACCCGCCGCCCGATTTCCATCGGCCAACATCCCGACCGCGCAGGTGCGCGGCACGTACCGAAGCACGCGACACCCCAACCTCTGGGTCGTGGACAAAGAGAACGGGCGAAAGGCCGATGCGATCAACGCCGGGCTCAACATCGTCCGCACGCCGCTTTTCTGCGTCATCGACTCGGATAGCCTGCTCGAGCCGGAGGCGCTGATGCGCGTGAGCCGGCCGTTTCTGGAGGACGCCCGCACCATAGCCGCTGGCGGCATCATTCGCATCGTGAACGGCACCACAGTTCGTCACGGCCGCGTCCAAGATGTGCGCATGCCGGGCAACCTCCTGGCCCGATTCCAGGTGCTCGAGTACCTGCGCGCGTTTCACGCGGGGCGCGTCGGCTGGGCGGAGCTCAACGCGACGCTGATCATCTCGGGGGCCTTCGGCCTGTTCCGTCGCGCGATGGTCGTCGACGCCGGCGGTTTCGCCACCGACACCATCGGTGAAGACATGGAGCTGACCGTGCGGCTCCACCGCCACTGTCGCCAAAGAAAATCGCCCTATCGCATCGTCTACATCGCCGACCCCGTCGCCTGGACCGAATGCCCGGAAGACCTGAGAGGGTTGTCCCGCCAGCGAGACCGCTGGCAGCGGGGCCTGGTTGAAACGCTAACGCGGCACCGCCGGATGCTGCTGAACCCGCGCTACGGAGCGGTGGGACTGCTCTCGTTTCCCTACTTCTTTTTCCTGGAGATGCTGGGGCCCGTGATCGAGGTTGTTGGATACGCCGCCTTCGTCGTCACGATCGCGCTCGGGCTCGCCCCGCTCCCCTACGTTCTCGCCTTCCTCGCTCTGGCGATCGCCTTCGGCATCGCGCTCTCCGTCGCGGCGATCGGACTGGAAGAGCTGACTTTCCGGCGGTACCACCGAACGGGCGACCTGGGGCGGCTCGTTTGGCTCGCGTTTCTGGAAAACTTCGGCTACCGCCAGCTCAACTCCGTCTGGCGCATCCAGGGGATGTGGTCGGTGCTGCGGGGCAAGACGGGTTGGGGGGCACTGGAGAGGAAGGGGTTCGCGGCCGAGTAGACTAGCGCCAGCAAGCCCGAAGGAGGAAGCGAGGACCCCGCCGTCTGACATCGACCGGCATCAGAATCGACGCTCGATCCCCACGCCGATACCGAACCGGTAGCGTACCCGGTCTGCCGGCAGCTCGGTACGCTCGAACGACGCCGTCCAGCTCCAGCTGGCCGCCGAGCCCAGTGGATGCTCTCCCCCAAACTCCAGCTGCAGATTGTCCCGTCGGTTCAACTCGGCGTCGGTCACGCCCTCGCTGGGCCCCTCACCGTAGGCGACGAGAAACGAGATGTAGTTGTCGGCATCGATGAAATAGCGCCGCGTGACCAGCACCAGCGTGAGGCTCAGATCACCGCCGTCTTCGAAGACGAGGAAAGGGCGCAGCGACGTCCAGTAGTTTCCGTAGTATTTGCCGAGCGAGCCGGCCAGCATCGGTACCTCTTCACCCTCAAACAGCAGCAGCCGAAACCCACCCGACGCTTCCCACGCCCCGGGGATGTTGGCGTACAGTTCGCCGCCGAAGCGCCATTCGGGAAACGAGACGGATGGCGAGTAGCCGGCGTTCAGGTACGCGTAGTATCGGCGTGAGAATATCGGCCACGACTCCGCCTCGAACTGAACGGCCGATTCATCGAAGCGGTACGCGTAGTTGATCCGACCGATCAGCGAACCCGACCCGCCCCTCCGCTCGTACCACGCCGACACGAGGTGCCAGGGATCGAAGTCGACATCGAAGTCATAGAAACTGTACGTGGCCGTCACACGGTTCTGGGGCGGCCGATCGCCAAGCTGCGGCTCGGCGTGACTCGACGCCGGTGGCGGCGCCACTGCCGGCGGCAGCTGCGCCTCGAGACGAGACGGCCACCCGATCGCCGCGATAGCGAGGCCGCTGAACAGAAGACGCCGACACATAGGATCAGCTCGTTTCGTCGAGTGCGGGCAGCGCCTCACGCAGCCGGCCGGGCTCGTGCAGCTCCCACCAGCGACGCGCCTCGGCTTGCGTCCAGGCAGGCACATCGCACGCTTCGAGCGCTTCCGCCAGACGGCGCGCGGACTGGAAGCGTTGCGCAGGATCTTTGCGCAAGCAGCGTAGGATCACCGCTTCCAGCGAGTCCTGCACGGGGAGCTCGGCGCGTTGTGAAGGCGGCACGGGCTCATCGTAAAGGTGCTGTCGGCAGATGTCGACCACGTTGTCGGATTCGAATACGGGGCCGCCGGTCAACAGAAAGTATCCGACGGCACCCAGGGAGTAGAGGTCGGAGCGGGCATCGACGCTGTCGGGCGAGCGTATCGCCTCGGGCGACATGTACAACGGAGTACCCATCACCGTGCCCGGTTGTGAAAGCTCGGCACCTGCGTCGCCACGCTCTTTCACGAGTCCAAAGTCCAGCACCTTGACGAAATCCACGGTTCCGCCCTGAAGACAGACCATCAAGTTCCCGGGCTTAATGTCTCGGTGAATCAGTCCAGCCTCGTGAGCCTCGGACAGGGCTCCACACGCCTGCCGCAACAGCCACACCACTCTTCCGGCGGGCAGCGGACCGTAGGTTGTGACGAGTGTGTCGAGTGTGATGCCGTCGATGAACTCCATGGCGTAGTAGAGCACCCCACTATCCGTCCGGCCGTAGTCGTAGATCACGACGGTGTTGGGGTGCGTCAGCTGGCTGGTCATCTGGACCTCACGCTCGAAGCGCGCAAAGCGCTCCTCGCCGCCTACCCCACGCGGCAAGAGCTTGATGGCGGTGGGACGCCGCAACATGGCATGACGCGCCTTGTACACGACTCCCATCGCGCCCTCGCCCAGCTTTTCGGTCAACGTGTATTGGCCGAGCTTGAGCGCCGCTTCCATCTGTCTGTGAAGGCGGCTGATCACTCGCGAGACTGCCAGTCCGGAAGCGAGGAGCAGGCTGAGCAGCGACCCCACGGCCAGGACCGCCCAAGCCGTGACTCCGCGGCCCACGAAACCCGGATGCGTGTTCGCGGTGACGGCCCAGCGCCGATCGGCAAAATCAAACTGCCGCTCATGACGGAGAACATCACCGCCCACCCGATTGACCGACGTTTCCCGATGACTCTCGAAGAGGGTCTGCATGCCGTCGGGCGCCGAATCGTCGAGCAGTACCAGCGCGACGCCCGTGGTATCGATCGTCCGCAAGGCCCTTTCCACCATCGGGGCGACGCGAAACACCTCGGCGGCCACCCCCCGCAGAGCCGTGCGGCGACCCTCGGGCTGATCGAGCGGGGCGCTGCGCCGATACACCGGATGGAAGACGGCGATCGAAAAGATGCTCGGGTCATCTTCGACCAACCGGATGCGTGGCGACGCCACCGTCTCGCCGCTCAGCGCCGCACGTTCGGCTGGGGCCAGCCGCTCCGGTTCCGACGCCACATCGAAGCCGAGCGCGATATCGTTCGGCGGCTCCATGTAGTAGATCGGAAGGTAGACGGGCCTGTCGGCCGCCCTCACCAGCCGGCCATCACCGAGGTCTTCTTTGAACTCGAAGCCCGTCAGACCATCGGCACGCGCCGCCGCTTCATAAGCGTCTCGTTCGGTGGCGGACACTAACGGGAGCCACTCGAGCGCGTAGATCCCTGGATACCGCTCCAGGGCTCCCGCCGTGAATGCGCGAAACTCCTGCCGCGACACCTCCTCCGACGCTTCGAAAAGCGCCGGCAACGACCGAAGCACCTCGACGGGCACCTCCAGACCAATTTCCAGGGCGCCCACGATCTCGGTGACCCGTCTCTCGAAGGCCAGCCGTTGCCGCTCGAGATGGCGTCCGGACAACGCGAGAAACGCAGCGAATGAAACCGCCAGGCCAAGCGCGAACGTGATCAGCGCTGGAGCATACCGCCGCCAACCGGGTGCCCGGTCCGCCGTTTCAAGCAACGTCGCGCCGACCGGCCGAACTCCATCAGTGCGTCGAGGCAAGCTCATCGATGCTCTTCAGGTCGGAATGGAAACCGACGCGCCGGGACTCCGGGCGGCGGCACGTAGAGGGGCGGGTAGCGGCTCACATGAAGGCCTTGAGATCGGGATGGCGCTCGAGCAACCTGGCCGCCTCGTCGGGCACCTCGGCCAGCAGGCGGAAATCTTCGAACTCGAACCCGGGGCACACCGTGCACCCGGCGAGCGTGTACGCTCCGCTGGTCCGAGCGGCTTGCCAGGACCCGGCGGGCACCACGGCAACCGGCCGCCGGTCTTCAGCCGCCGGGCCCAACATCACACGATGGCAGTCGAGTTCAGCGCGATCCAGCCAGATCAGTTCCAGTGGATCGCCCTCGTAAAAGTGCCACACCTCATCCGAGCGCACCTGGTGCAGACGGCTCGGCCGTTCCGCCGTGAGCAAGAAATAGATCGTCGTCGCCGCCGGGCGTACATCACGACCGTCGCCGGGCACCACCAACGCCGTGGAGCGCAGCACCTCGCGATAGTATCCGCCCTCCGGGTGTGGCCGAAGGTCGAGGTGCTCGATCAACTGCGCGGCGCGCGGCGGGACGGGCATCTCCACCACTCAATTCGTTCGGAGGAAACGAACTTTGCGTACGCGCGGGCTGCTAAGGGTGAAACCCTCCACCCGCCCCTCCACACCGCGGCTGAAGGTGAGCGCGTAGAACTCAGTCGAGAACCCATCTCGGTGCGTTGCGCTGAGGGGCATAAGGCCGTGCTTGCGATTCCACAGCGCGAGGCCCGCGCCCTCGCGGCGAACCGAATAGTCGGCCCCCAGCTCCACACTATGATAGTCTCCGACGTAATTCTCGAGCGCCGCCTCCGACACGTCCGGCGGCTCGGCCCTCGTGTAGTATGTCGCGGACCCTTCCGGCACGCGCAATCTCATCACGCCCGGCGATCCTCTTTCCTCGAACCGAACGACTCGATCGCCGCCCCCTTCACGAAATCGCCCCTCACCCAGCGGAGCTAGTTCCTGCGCTTCGAACCGGCCCATGAACAAGCGACCGACACGCTCGCGGACGTGAATCGGCATATCGGTGTGCGACGCGATGTAGTAACCCGGGTACCGGCGAAGCTCCGCCTGGCTCGGCTTGGCCTGGGGCTTTGACTCGCTCTCCCGTGCCGGCGCCGCCATGTCATCGGCGAGGAAAACGTCGGCGATCTCCTGCGCCTTGCGCCAGGGAGCGCTGGCGGGGTAGTTACAGAGCACCGCTACCGAAAAGCTCTGCTCGGGAAAGCGCAGGAAGCTGCTGCGATAGCCCGCGTCGGCGCCTCCGTGTCCGACGGTCCGCAACCCGCGATACATCCCGTGACTGAGGCCGAGAGCGTAATCGATCGACTCCCCGCTGTTGAGCGTCCCCCTCGTCTCCATATCGCTAAGCACCGCCGGGCCGCCGACGACGCCCGTGTAAAAGTTGCGGTCCCAGCGCGCCAAATCCCGTACCGTCGTAAACAGGCTCGATGCGCCCACGATGGCGAAATCGGGGATACTGATCTTAAGACCACGCCCCGCGTCTGGAGCGTACGCGTAGGCGCGGTTCTTTACGATCATCTGGTGGTCGTCGTGAAAATGTGTGTCGACCATTCCCAACGGCTCGAAGATCCTCTCGGCCGCGAACTCTCGTAGCGTCTTTCCCGTGACCCGCTCGACCACCGCCGCGAGCAGTGTATAGCCGGTGTTGCTGTACAGAAACTCCTCGCCGGGCATGAAGTTCAGCGCACGCTGCCGCGACGTGATATCGAGCACGTCCTCCTGCCGCACCACATCGGCTTCCCAGCGCCAGCCCGCCACGATCAGGAGTTCCCACTGGTCCCGTAATCCGCTCGTGTGGTGGGCCAGGTGTCGAAGCGTAATCGGCACGCCGAAATCAGGCACCTCTGGCACGTAAGCCCTGATGTCGTCGTCCCAAGACAGCCTCCCTTCCGAAGCGAGGAGCGCGACCGCCATTGCCGTGAACTGCTTCGATACAGAGGCAACGTGAAAGATCGAGCTCGGCGTGATCCCGATTCCGTATTCGAGGTTGGCCGCCCCGTAGCCACGCTCGTAGACGATCTCGCCCTCACGCATCACCGACACGGCGCACCCCGGCGATTCCGGTGCGTCGACGCTCATGAAGATCGCATCGACCAGCGCTTGACGTATCGAATCGGATCCGGTTGTCCCCTGCTGGGCAAAGAAGGGCCGTGCGGAGAGCGGAAACAACAGCAGCAACACAAGAGATCCGAGCTTCGAAGCACGGCTCATCGATAAGGTCTCGCGCTTTCCGATCGTTGAAGACAAGAAGATGATCGGCCGAGCCAAAAGTGTGAAAGCCATCCAGCTCAACCGGATCTTGCCTTGAGGCTGATTCGATTCAGGCCGCGGCGAGGAGCTTCTCTAGCTCGTCGCGTGGGACGGCTCCCGTGCGCCGCGCGATCTCGACGCCGCCCTTGAACACGATCATCGTCGGGATGCCGCGGATCCCGTATTTCTCAGCCGTCGACGGGTTCCGGTCGGTGTCCAGCTTGGCCACCAGGATCTCTCCGATGTGCTGGTGAGCGAACTCGTCCAGAATCGGAGCCATGATCTTGCACGGCCCACACCAATCGGCAAAGAAGTCGACCATCACAGGGATCTCGGACTGGCCGATGACGTGGCGAAAATCGTCGTCCGTCACCTTGATCGGCCGATCCAGCAGTATCGGCTTGCCACAACTGCCGCACTTGGGACTATGATTGACCTTGCCGATGTCCACCCGGTTCAGCGTCAGGCAGAACTGGCAAGTCACTGTGACCTTACGTGTCGCGTCGACCCCTTTTTCCACTCTGCTCCCCATCGTTTGTACCGAGCCGCGCGCGCAACCGTGCCGGAGAGAATCGCCACGGCTCGGACGGTCCAGATGATCCGTCTACGTGAATCTTCTGTCCGCTAAATATAGAAGGGCCGTCTGATTGCGGTATCCGCAGGACGCCCTCTCAGCGCCGCCGATACATCCCGTCGAAGACGACCTGCCAGCTGACCCCACCGTCCGGCGAAACCTCCCAGAGCTGGCGGACCCGGTCGTCTTCCAGCGGGGTCCAGCTGATCCGGTCGATGACCGTCCCCTTCGCGGTTTCCCGCTCCCCCGAGAGCACCATCCGCTCGCCCTCGAGTCCTCCTTTGAGGTGAAGGTACAAACCGAGACCCACCCAGAGCTGGTGCCATTCGCCGCTCGAGGGATCGTACCAGTTCAGGCTTGTCCCGTTTCTCCCTGCGGCACCCCGCCAGTACTCGCTCAGCCCGCAACCGTTTGCGACCCGCGCGATCTCGTTCGTCCCCGCGATCTGGCCTTTCGCGTCGGTCACTTCCCACTCGCCGACCCAGAAATCGAATTGGCGATGCTCGGCACCGGCACACGCCTCGATGATCGATTCCTCAGCGGGATCCGACCCGATCTCGACCTGCTGCCCCCATGCGTCCGGCGCTGTCCCGAGGGCGAGCAGAGCACCCGTCGCCAGCACCCACTCGACTTTCTTCTTCACACCTCCTCCTCTACACGCCGAAAGATCCCTGACATCAATCCGCACGAGCGGTTCGGACCTCTCGAAGCTAGGCCGCCGCCGACTCGACCTCCAGCGCCGTGCGACTGATGCTCTGGAGTTCGCGCCGAGCCGCCCGCGCAGAGCGCCGAATTGTATCGGTTCCTACAGCGGTTGTACGCCGCGCTGGCGCGCGGGCGGGCGACCGTGCGCCACACCGGCAGCCATCAGGAGCGAACCCCGCGGCGCCGATTCTCCACCCGATAGATCACGAACGCGACGAGTCCGAGGATCCCGATGAGCAAGTTGGTCATCACGAAGTAGACGAGAACCTCTTGCAGATAGGAAGGATCCTCGAAGAACCAGTCGGCGAAACTGAAGTCCCCTCCGGTCTTGCTGGGGGTGATGGGCATCGCCAAGCCGATGAGCAGGGCGACGAACTCCACCAGAAAGACGATCTTGAGAATCGTCAGCTCCCGAACCGTTCTCTCGGCAGGGTGGGGCTCGGGCTTGCCGCCGGAACCGACCCGCGGCTCTTCTTCGATCTTCACCTTACTCCTCGGGCTTAAAGATCCGCGCGCCGGCGGTGACCGCAACGCCGAGGACAAGAACGGCGTCCAACGTGTATCGCACGATGGGCTCCTCCAGATATCGAACACTTCGCGATTCGCGCCAGAAAAAGATGGTGCCGTTGAGCCGCCAGCGCCAAGAGGCCGGAAGCGGCGAACCGGCGCGCGTCATCGCCTCACGACGCCTGGAGCTCGAGGCGGCGACGCGCCGCGTTCCAGCGCCAAATCGGCCCTCCAGAAAGCAAGTGCGAACCACCCAGCCACCGATCGATCGGTTGCAAATCGAGCCAATCGCGCCGCCCCGATAGCACCGCGCGGCCCGCTTCGGTAAGGACGACCCGTCGAGCCCAAACGGTCTTCCGATCCGAAGCGGCGGCAAGAGCCGCCAGGGGCCCTCCCTCTTCCAGCGCGACCAACGGCTCCCCACCGCGGCTCAGCCGCATCAGGTAAGACAAGAACACCGTATCGCCGAGGAACACGGGATCCTCGCGTTCATGGTGAGCCGCGCGGAACGCCTCCGCCAGACTGCGCGCGCCGCCGCTGAAGGCTTCCAGCGCCTGGCGCTCGGAGCGGGAGAGGCCGGACCGCGTGTCCGGGAACTCTTCCAGGTGCCTGCGGAGGGCCGGCTCCAAGAACGGGAGCGGCACGAGGTCGCCGCCCAAAAGCCGCTCGATCGCCGTGGGCTCGGGGGCACGAAACGCGGCCCAGGCCCGTCTCGCGATCTCGAGCTGCCGCTCGGTCACCGGCCGGCGCCCCGCAAAAAGCTCTCGCAGCCGAGCCGCCTCCATCGGGCCCAGGTAGTCGCTGGCGGAGACCAAGCTGACGCGGTGCGCCTCGGACTGCCGACTCGACAACCAGTCGAGGATCTGCAGCTGCTGGAGCTGGTCGTAGAGGTCGTGCTCGAACCAGAGAACCACCTCGTCATGTCGTCGATAACCTCGAAGCGCTGAATCGCGGTCGGTCAGCTCCGCCAGCACCTGATCGAACCCACCCCAGCCCTGGTCGGCGATGAAACGCGCCCGCACAAGTCGCAGCTCGTCCAGATCGAGACCGGCTGGCACGGGCCCTTCATGCAATACGTCGTTCCAGCAGACGATTTCGCCGTCGATGCCCGCCGCCGCGATGCGTGTGGCCGCGTGATCGCCGTTGGTGAGATGGAGCACTGACGCTTTCTGGTTCCAGGACGTTTGGGACGAGGCAAGTTGGCGCGCGCGGGACCGGGACGTCAACGGCCCTTGACCCGCGGACCCGGCACGCCAGCGGCGTCGAAAAAAAGCGACGGCGCCTCGCAACACCGTTGCGTCCGCGACCACGCCCGGCCCCGAGCGTTGGCAGTCTAAGTGTCTGTCGTCACATAGGTTAGCAGACTCGCGACCAACAGGATCGAAACGTGCAACCAGCGTTTCCCAGTCCTGGCAACAGACAGAAGCTCGAGCCTTGCAGACTGATGATGGCGCTGTGGAACCTCAGACGTAGGCCAGCGGTCCTCAAGCTCATTCCGCTGAGCATTGGCACCCCCCAGCACTTCGGCTGGCTGCAGGGCATCGTCAAGTCCGTCGTCGTGCTCAATCTTCTCGACGCCGTCTTCACCCTCTGGTGGGTCCGCCTCGGACTGGCCGAAGAGGCGAACGCCCTGCTGCGAGACCTCGTCAGCGAGCGACCGGTCATGTTCATGCTGGTCAAACTCGTTCTCGTGTCGCTGGGCGCCATCTTCTTGTGGCTTCGCCGGCGGCAGCCCGTTGCCGTGATCGCCATCTTCGCCGTCTTCTTCGTCTACTATCTCGTCCTGCTGCACCACCTCCGTCACTCGACCATCTTCATCGCGGCGCTGACCGGCGCCTGAACCGGTGGACGGTGAGCGGTAGACGGTAGGCGGCGCTCATCGGAGGGCAGCGGTCGTACCGTCTACTGTCCACCCTGGTGGGTTCCAGCCCACCTCACGCGAGCGCCGGGTTCATCTCGTTTTCACGACTTTGCTTTCCGTGCCGTCCCGACTCATCGCACTTTCGGGTAGTAGTTGCTGTGCCGTTTGAGACGTGTCACGGCGCCGCTCGTGTCCACCTCGAACTCGATACTCTCGCCCAGCTCCCCATCGTCCCGGATGCGGCGGAACAGATGACCGTCCACGTGCTTCAGCTTGGTCAGGTTCTCCATCGGGTCGTCCGCCGGTAGGTAGACCATCACCAGTTGATCCTCCCACGGCAGAACCGCGAACTCGCCACCCCACGCGGTCTCGTAGGCGCCGGCGTAGCGGCGCAACGCCGCGTCCGGTTCTTTACCCTCTCCCGGCGCTTCGACGGCGCGGTTGATCGCCGGACTCATGATGGAGTACGCCACGCGCGTAAATTTACCCGAGTTCACGTCGATGGCGTTAGCCATGACCACTGCGGCAAACTTCTCGTCCGTCTGAAGCAGCAGGTGCGAGCGGTAGCCCGGACACGAACCGCCGTGTCCGACAAACGTCTTGCCGTCGTTTCTCCACACCGCGAAGCCCAGCCCCCAGTGGACCTCCCAATCGGCATCCACCCAGTGGACGCGATGCATCTCGCGCAGCGTGCTGGCGTGGAGTACCTCGCGCCCCCCTTTCTCGAGCAGCCGGAACTGCCAGGAGGCGAAACGAGCGAGGTCCTCGACCGTCGCCGCGTAGCCCGCCGCCGGCGCGATCCCGCGCGTCTGGAACAGGTTCAGCTCCGCCCTTTCGCCCTGGCGCTTTTGCGCGCCGTAGCCCGTGGCCAGGCGGCGGCCACGCTGCTCCGTTGGGATCTCGGGGGACGTGTCGTCGAGGCCGAGGGGTTGGAGGATGTTTCGGCGTACGTACGCGTCGTACGGCTGCCCGCTAAGCGCAACGATCAGCTCACCGGCCAGCGTCAAACCCAGGTTGGAGTATTGGAAGTAACGGTCCGCCGGATAGAGCGTTTCCTGGCTGGATAGCCGCTCGATCACCTCCTGGCGAGTGGGAAAATCGAATTCCGGTGCCGTCCAGTACGGATAATCGGATTCCCGAGGAAGCCCGGACGAATGGGTGAGGAGGCCCTGGATCGTGATCTCCGGCGCCTCGTCGTGCGTGCGCTGGAGCGAGAACCAGGACAGATGCTCGGACACCGGATCGTCGAGCCGCAGCTTTCCCTGGTCGCGAAGCTGCATCACCCCGATGCTGGTGAACAGCTTGGAGATCGAGCAGATGCTGTAGATCGTTCGGGTGGTGGCCGGCGTCCGCCGATCCAGGTGTGCAAACCCAAACGCGCCCTTCCAGACCACATCCTGGTCGTGCACGACGGCCATGGAAACGCCCGGGATGCGGTTGTAGGCCTGCTCGGCATCGACCCACGCCTGCAACAGCCCGATCGCGGCAGCCACCCGCGAGTCGTCGGCCAACGACTGGGCCATCGTCGCCGCGGGTACGCCGATGACGATCATTAGAGCCGCGGCTAGTGTTCTGCACATAGAACCCTCCGTCTCACTCAAGGCTTACGTGGTGACGGTTCAGCCATCCTCACGCCCCACCGCAGTCGACGATTCGTCTAATACGCACACAGACTCAAGTGCCGCAAGAACACCGATCCCGCTGTCTCCACCAGCGACTCGTTCCTGCGCCAACCTACGGCCAATCATCGCCAGGGCGCACGGGTCAGCGACTCACGCCGTGATCCCTCGCGGAACATACTTGAAGGCGCCCTCGCTCTTAGTCCAAGCCGACTCAGCGACGGAGCCCAGGTTTTGAGCGGCAACCGATTGGACGCCGATCTTATTTTTTAAGCACCTCGTGCAGTTATACCGTTCAATCGCACGCGCTCCCCACTCAGGAGCCGATCGATGGGCTCGCGAGCGTGCCGAACGGCGCGGCGTGTCCTCCCGGTACACATTCTGGAAACTCGCCTCGTCATGCCGAAGCTGCGCGCCGAGCGTCCGTTTGCCCCGCAGCGGCCCGCCGACCCATCTTCTCGCACTCGATCGCTGGCAATCAACGCGAATGGAGGGTCTGATGGGCCGAGCGGTTGCCGCTGTGGTCGTTGGCTACTTGCTGAATGTTCGTCCTCGTATTCGTCAGCTTCAGCGTCGCGTACTTGGCGATGGGCGTGGACAACGCATTTCGCGCTGGATCCTACGAGGTATCGGGTTTGTGGATCGTCGTCAGCATCGTGCTCGGCCTTGTGGCGGCGGCGATCGGCGGCTTCGTCTGCGCCGCGATCGCCAAGGCTGGAAACGCACCGAAGGCGCTGGCCGTGGTCGTCGTGGTGCTGGGGCTCATCTTCGCCGTGCCGGTGTTCACGAGATCGGATGAGGCCGCTCCGCCCGCCCGCACCGAGAACGTGGGGCCGGTGGAGGCCATGCAGCACGCTCAGCAGCCGCCCTGGATCGCCCTGCTCAATCCACTGCTGGGCGCCGTCGGCGTGCTGGTAGGTGCCGGAGTCTACGGGCGGCGTCGGTCGGCGGGCACAGCCTAGCGGGCCGTCGATAGACGGGGCGCCCACCCCAACCCCGGCCAGGCGATGATCGAAAGCCAGCGGATCCGCTCGGCGGAGCTCGCCACAAACGCGGGCCCCGCAGGCGTCTTCCAGCACCTGCTCTGGCTGACTCTCGGGGTCACCCTCATGCTCGTGGCCAACGGCCGCTGGATCATGCCGCTGGCCACGTGGCTCGCCCCGATCGGCTGGCTCGTCTTCCTCGAGCGCTCTCGCGCCCTCCCCGGCCTCGTTCTCGGCCTCGTCTTCTTCGTCCTGGTCAACTTCGTCGCCTGGCGTGGCCTCATCCCAGCACCGGGCCTGCTCTATTACATCATCGCGGGAACCTACGCCATCGTCTACTTTCTGCCGTTCGCGCTGCACCGACTCCTGTTTGCGAGGCTGTCGCCCTTCCTTTCCACCCTAGCCTTTCCGCTCGCCTGGGTCGGAATCGAATTCGCATTTCAGCGCTGGGTCACCCCATACGGCAGCTGGTTCTCCCTCGCCTATACACAGACGGATCACCTCTCTCTGCTCCAGCTCGCCTCGCTCGCCGGCACCGCCGGCGTCTCGTTCCTCATCACCTGGTTCTCGGCGACCGTGGTGGCGATCCTCCGCCCCGGCGTGAATTCGAATTTCCGACCACGGCAGGCGGGGGTCTATGCGCTCACACTGGTCGCGGCGCTCGCGTTCGGGCAAATGCGCCTGGCTGCCAAATCGGTCGCGGAGGTCGAAACCATCCGCGTCGCCGGCCTCGTACCCAACGCCGACCATCTCAATGAGCTGGAATCCATCATCGCCCCGGTTCGCCGGGGTGAGACGCTCACGCTCGAAGAACTGGATCAACTGGCCCGGATCGCTGATCGTCTCAATAACGACCTCCTAGCCCGCAGCCGCCGCGAGGCGCAGGCCGGGGCTCAACTGGTTGCGTGGTCCGAGACGGCGGCGCGCGTCCTCGCGCGTGACGAACCCGCTCTACTGGCCGCCGCCCGGGCGATCGCCGTTGAAGAGGGCGTGGATCTGATTCTGGCCTATGGCGTTTGGCACCCGGACACGCAGCCGCCTTTAGAGAACAAGGTGACCGCGGTGAGCGCGCGCGGCGAGGTCGTCTGGGAGTATCACAAGGCCCACCCGATCGTGGGCGCCGAGTCGTCGTTCGTGGAAAAAGGCGAGGGTGGCATTCGGGTGTTGGAGACGGCATACGGTCGGGTCGGCGCCGTGATCTGTCACGATCTCGACTTCCCCACCCTGCTTCGCCAGGCGAGCCGGCTGGGGATCGGATTGGTCGTCGGACCGTCAGCGGACTGGCGCGCGATCACACCGCTCCACGCCAACATGTCGATTCCCAGAGCGATCGAGAACGGCTTCGCACTCCTCAGGCCCACCAGCGGCGGCCGGTCGATCGCAACGGACGCGTGGGGACGGCCGTACGCCGTCGTCGACTACGCCGACGACGCCATGATCGCGCATGTCGTTCCAGCTCCGAAGCGCACCGTGTACGGAGCGATCGGCGACGCTTTCGCCTGGCTGTGCCTGGCCGGTCTGGTTGTCTTGCTGAGCTTGGGCTTCCGGCGGGCGCGACGCGAGCCCGGATCGACGGGCACGCTCTTCTGACGGCGCCGGGCTGGCGCCTCAATGAAAACCGGGGCCCCGCCCTGGCGCTTGTGGCTGTCGTCGCCGGTTTCCTATTAATTGTGAGTGGGGTCCGCGGGGCCCGGGCCGTGAGGCTGCTCACAGCCGTACCGATCACGGGTGCGAGGTGTCGAAGATGAGGGGCGTCTCGGAATCGGTCGTTCCGACGAACTACTGGCACGCCCTGGAGGACGGGCGCGTTCAGTGCGACGTCTGCCCGAGGTTCTGCAAACTGCGCGAAGGCCAGCGTGGGATGTGCTTCGTGCGGATGAGGCAGGATGACCGGATCGTGCTCACCACCTACGGCCGGTCCAGCGGCTTCTGCGTCGACCCCATCGAGAAGAAGCCTCTCAACCACTTCCTGCCCGGCACGCCGGTGCTCTCGTTTGGAACTGCGGGCTGTAATCTGGCCTGCAAGTTCTGTCAGAACTGGGACATCAGCAAATCGCGCGAGATCGATACGCTGGCCGACGCGGCGTCACCGGAGGCGCTGGCGGAGACGGCGGCTCGGCTCGGCTGTCGTAGCGTCGCCTTCACCTACAACGATCCGGTGATCTTCCTCGAGTACGCCATCGACGTGGCGCAGGCCTGTCACGAACGAGGCATCCAGTCGGTGGCGGTGACGGCGGGCTACATCTGCGACGAGCCGCGGCGCGAGTTCTACCGCTACATGGATGCCGCCAACGTCGATCTCAAGGCGTTCACTGAGGATTTCTATTGGGGGATCACGAAGGGACACTTGCAGCCGGTGCTGGACACGCTGGTCTACTTGAAACATGAAACCGACGTCTGGTTCGAGATCACCACGCTACTGATCCCTGGCCACAACGACTCCGATCACGAGATCGAGGAGCTGACCCAGTGGGTGGTCGCCAATCTCGGAGCCGACGTCCCGATCCACTTCACGGCGTTCCACCCCGACTATAAGATGATGGACGTGCCGCCCACCCCCTCCGCAACGCTGAGCCGCGCACGCCAGATCGCGCTGCGGAACGGCGTTCGATACGCGTATACGGGGAACGTTCATGACCTGGAGGGCGGCAGCACACTCTGCCACGCGTGCGGAGCGACGCTCATCGCCCGCGACTGGTACGTACTGTTGGAGTGGAACCTCACCGACGACGGGCGTTGCGCGCGTTGCGGCACGGCGTGCAGTGGTGTGTTCGTGGGACCGCCGGGACGCTGGGGGGCGAAGCGAATGCCGGTGCGGATCACCCGCTGAACTCGGCGATCACCGGCGCGTGGTCTGAAGGCTTTTCGGCGTCCGCCCCCATCCGTTCTTCCCGGTCGATACGAACGGCGGCGGCTTTCTCGGCTCGCGAATCGGTGGCGAAGATGTGGTCGATCCTAAGCCCGTCATCCTTTTCGAAAGCACGCAGCTTGTAATCCCACCAGGTGTAGGCCTTGCCCTCGGGGTGGACTTTCCTGAACACGTCGACCAGACCCCAGTCGCGCAACCGTTCTAGCGCCTCGCGCGCACTCGGGTGACACAGCACGCTTCCGCCCCACCAGTCAGGGTTCGCCACATCGCGATCGTCCGGGGCGACGTTGAAGTCGCCGGCCAGGACGATGTCGTTGCTCGGTGAGGCGGCGACGTCGAGGTGCTCGCGAAGACGTTCCATCCAATTCAGCTTGTAAGCATACTCCTCCGAGCCGACGACCCGACCCGCGGGAAAGTAGGCGCTCATCACGCGGATTCCCGCGATCGTCGCGCTGATCAGGCGAGCCTGCGGGTCACGATCCGCCGGCCCCATGCCACGCTCGACCTCGGTCGGGGCCTCGCGGCTGAGGATGGCCACCCCGTTCAAACGCTTCTGTCCGTGGACGACAGCGTGGTAGCCGGCCCCTTCCACCGCCTCGTGTGGGAAATCCTCAGTGGCTACCCTCAGCTCCTGAAGACAGACGATGTCTGGTTGCTCACGCCGCAGCCAGCGAAGCAATCGCGTTTGGCGTGCCCGGACAGAGTTGACGTTCCAGGTGACGATCTTCACGTCAACCGAGCGTCAGCCGTACGCCGTAGTCCGCCCGGACCGTCTTTTCCGGCCAGCGTTCCTCGAACCAGCTGCGCTTCTGGCTGTGTACCGGCACGATGCGTTCGGGGTTTATTGTGTCGATGAGCCACTCCATACCCGGCCCATCGATGTGACCCGAGGCGTGGTAGGGCCCCTCCTCGGCGCCCGGGAGACCGCCGACCGCCCTCAACCCGAAATGCGAGATCCAGTTCGCCAGCCGCGTCTGATCGATCACCTGTTCTTCGTTGTGAGCCTCGGAACTGGAGTAGATGTAGGTACCGCCATCGGGCTCGAGGTCGATCAGGTTGGCGATGTCGAAGAACGACAGGCAGAGGATGTAGCCTCCCGGCTCTTCGCGGATCGTCGACGCCTCCACGACGTTATCCCGGCAACGCACCAACAGCGCCTTCTCCCAATTCGACCGCGACGCCGCCGGCTCCTTCAGCACGGCAAGCAGGTCCGAGTCGGGGCGCGGAATGGCCGGATCGATCAAGTTCATGTACTCGAGCAGATAGGCGTCTCGCGTGGTCACGACGAGCCGGCGTCCAAGATCTTGGGCGATGTCGTGGAAGGTGCGCAGACGCTCGATGTTCCGCGGCGAGAAGTCAGCGATCACGAGACCGGCCTCGCCCGCCACAACTGCGCCGGCCGCTTCATGCACCGCCGGCTCCTCCAGCGCAGGCTCGGACCGCAGCGACGTGCCCTCGACCACGAAAACCGCCGGTCGCAACGCCGAGACTTGTTGGGCGAACTCTTCCGTCCGCCACTTCGAGTGCCCGTGGCGCCGAAGATCACCGCTATACACCAGCCATCCCATGGGCGTCTCGAGCGCGAACGCACCGGAGCCGGGGATCGAGTGATCGACGCGAAAGAAGCGAAAGCCGCAGGTCGCCGGCTCGGCCCAGGTCAGCGGAACCTCATCGAGCGTGGTTCGGGGCCCCGGGACGTCGCTCCAGAAGGCCTCGATGCGTCGCATCGCCGCGTCGAAGCTCGCCGGATCATCGCACACTCGGTGCGGACGACCCACTCGCGGCGCCCCTCTCACCGCTTTGAGCACCCCGTCTTCGGCTTCACGCGGCGCCACGTAACAGAACTCACTCTCGGGGCCAGTCGGCCGTGTATCTTGAATGCCCTTCCCGATGACCGAGGTCATGAGCCCGGTATACACGGGAATCTCCGGCCGCAGAAATCCGAGGGCGCCGTTGTGGTCCACATGGGCGTGAGAGAGGAGGACTCCATCGAGGCGATCGAGCCGGCGGTAGTGGGGGTGGCCACGGTATCGCTCCCAGAGACCCGGCTCATGAGCGGCGAGATCATCACGATAGATACCTTCGAGCGGCGGCAGCAGCCCCATGCGCAGAAAGTCGCGCAGCCCGGTGGCCGATCGTGGTTTGAGAAACTCCTCGAAATATTTGCCGGCTACCGAGAAGCGGGTACCGAAGTCGAGGAAGTAGGTTCTTTCGTCCAGCTCGACCAGGATCTTGTTCCCCCCGATCTCGCCGGAGCCGGAATCCCCGGCGGCGCCTCCGTACACCGTTAGCGCGATCACGTGAGCACCCCCTCTCAGGGAACCGGGCTGGCCGGCCGCACCTAACCCGCAGTTTTCGTTTTGCAAGATGGGGAGTTCGCCCCTGAACCGGAAGACGGCGCCCGGCGTTCGGCGTCATGGCCTTTTGACCGGTTCGCGGTCACTCGCTAACATTTCGGGGACCTGTGGGACGACCCTCGGAGTGGCGTTGTCGCGGACGCTCAGCCTGTAGCGCTTGCGTCCAGCGCGCCCGGGGTCTCTCGGACCCTTACAGAGTGAGACGCGATGAACGAGGATACGCGCAAGAAGCTTCGTGACGTTTTGATGGACACCTTCCGCTCCTGGGGCGGTCAGTGGAATGTCTCGCCGGTCGCGCCCGGCACCGGTGCGGCGCCACAAGACCGCTGGCTCGTTCGGGTGCACTCGCACCCGATCACCCGCGCTGAGCTGCCCGCCGACCTCGTCGACTCGTATCTTCGCGACCCGGATCACCCCGAGACGGCGGCCCGCTGGGAGACGGAACTACGCGCGATCTTCGATCAGGCTCGCGCTCAGGCTCCGTGACCCGGACCTTGCCACACTTGCTCTGACACACCACAGCGTGGCTCGACGTAGGGTTGAGCCGCTTAGCTATGGTGGTTCAATAAACTTAAGAGGTGGTAACGTGGAACTTCGATTGTTCGTCACCCTGAGTTGTGCGCTCGCCGCCTTCGTCCTGACGCCCGACCCGTCGCTGGCGCAGAAGAGGCCGATCCAGCTCGCTCTTGTGACCCCGGTACAGATCTTCCCCCCTGAAGACACAATTACCGGGGTGCGGATCAACATCCTCTACGGCCGCAACGTCGCCGTCACCGGGCTTGACATCGGCATCGTCAACCACTCGACCGGCATCTCGCGCGGCCTCCAGTACGGAATCGTCGGCATCGCCGAAAACTTTCAGGGCTGGCAGGCTCACGCAGTCAACGTGGTGAACGGCAAGTTCGAAGGTTTTCAGGAAGGCTACGTGAACGTCAGCGAGGTGTTTCGTGGTTTCCAGCTGGGGCTGGTGAACTACGCCAAGGACACGGAGGGTTTTCAACTCTCGCTGGTCAACTACGCCCAGACGATGAAGGGTCTGCAGATCGGGTTGGTAAACATCATCAAAGAAGGCGGGCTGTTCCCGGTCTTTCCGATCTTCAACTTCGGTCAGAAGGAGTAGACGACCGCCCCGAGACTTCGAGCTTCAGCGCGCCCTTTCCGCCGCGACGGTCCGCCGAAGACCCGCTTCCGCCCGCTCGCGCCACGGGTCGATCTCCGGACCGCCGTGCTGCCAATAGCGGAAGGCGCGGCGATACTGGCGAGCCGCTTCAGCCAGCTCGCCCCGGTTCTCGGCCAGCTCGCCCAGCTCGTAGGAGGCCCGTGCGGTGAGGAAGCCCATCCAGCTCGTGGGCGGGACCAGGGAGCGCAGCACGGCCGTCGCGCTGTCCGGCTGCTCGTTCGCCCGATAAAGCATGGCGAGGTGGAAGCGCATCTGGGGCTCCGCGACAGCTTCCCAATCGTTGTCTGTGTGAATCGACCAGAGCCGGAAAGCCGTTCTCGCGTGCTCGAGGGCGCCCGCCAGGTCACCGCGCCGCACCGCGAGACGCGCTTCCAGATCGGCCTGTAAGCCTCCGCGATAGTCCAGCGGCGTTCCGCCCTCAGGGAAGGTCGCGATCGTCTCGTGCCAGCGGCGTGTGATCGCCGTGTCGCCGAAAGACGCGTGGTAAGCGGCCACCAGCCAGGCCGTCCACCAAACCGGCCGAGTTTCAAAGTAGGCGAGCGCCGAGTCGGGCGTGACGTACTGGGCCAGCCAATCCACCGCACGGTCGGCGACGTCAGGGTCGCCGACGCCGGATAAGGCGGCGGCCGTCTGAAAACGGTACAGATGCTTGTAGAGCTCGCCGATCTGATAGTCGCCGGCCCCCGCCGCCTCATTGACTTCAACTAGACGGCCCTCCGCCATGTGAAGGCGGGCCCTCGCAGCCGCCGCCAGCCACTGCGGGTCGCCGGGCCCGGCGGTCTCACGCAGACGATCGAGGAGAAGCTCCGCCCGGGCGGGCTGCACATTTCGGAGATATCTCAGCGGCGTGATCCATTCCCGCTGGGTCGCCACGGCGATCTGTTCTGCGATCGCCGGGAAGACGCTGTCGCTGGCCAGGACAGCCTGCAAGCCGAGGAGCGCGCCGCGGACCAGAACGTTCGTGGTGTCTACGGCGCGCAGCCGGGTCATCTGCAGGCGCATGTCGTCGGGGTCCTCAAGGCTGACGGCGAGGGAGGCGCGGCGGAACAGCCCGGGCACGTGGGTGGAGTCGAGCTGAACGACCCGCTCAGCCGCCTCGAGCATGTCGCTCTCGTCCGCGCCATACTGCCACCCGTACACCATATCGTAGTAAGCGCGGCTGTCCCAGGCGGCGAAGTCCGTGCTGTCGATCTCGAGGATTCTGCGTGCCGCTCGTCCGGCTGTCGCGCCGTCAGTGCGGATCGAAGCGAGCATCGCCTTAGCTCGCAGGCGGTTGCGCTCGCTGAGTGAGTCGCTGTGGGCGACCGCGCGTTCGGCCAACTCCATCAAACCCATATAGAACTCGCCCCGCATGAACATCTGCCAGGACTTGATCGCTGTCGCCTCGACCAGAGCGAGGGCGAAGGTTGAGTCAAGGGCGATAGCTCGGTCGATGGCCGCGCTGGCCGAATCCACCATACCCCGCCGCATCGCCGCCTTGGCATCGAGGTAGGCCTTCAGCGCATCGGCCGAGCGGGTCGCGTACCGATCCAGGTCGGGGACGTTGGGCGCGTTCCCGCGACTCCAAAGTCGGGTGATGACCTCCACCGCAAGCCGTTGCACGACGTCGGAAAGGCGAGCCGGGTCGCCTGTGTGAGCGAAAGCGTAAAGCGGCTCAAGGTTGCCGACATCGTAAACCCGGATGTTGAGCCCCAGCGAATCGCCCGCGCTCACCACCGACCCTAACAGGAAGTGGCGC
>CAYGAJ010000005.1:0-17541 GCA_964347815.1 uncultured Gemmatimonadota bacterium
AAGCCGGGCTTGGGGTCGAGCTTGGCGATCTCGTCGGCCGCTGCCTGGACCTCCTGTGGGCTGACGCCGAGCTCCTTCGAGATCTCGGCCCAGCGGTGATTGACCAGCTGGTCGAAGTGCTTGTCGATGATTTCGTAGACGAGGCCGTCGGTTTCATCTTTGTCGCGTAGCTGAAGCAACAGGCACTCCCGGAGGTCGCGGGCGCCGATTCCGGCAGGATCGAGGCTCTGGATGATCCGCAAACCGGCCTCGACGTCTTCCAGAGTGAAGGGCGCCTCGCCGTCGAAGCCCGCGATCTTCGCCTCCTCACTGGCCAGATAGGCGTTCAGCGGCTGCTGGATGTCTTCCAGGGGGCAGGTCACAAAGCCATCGTCATCGATGTTGCCGATGATTTCCTCGGCGATGACGACCTGGCGTGGCTCGAGACGGAGAAGAGTGATCTGGTCGCGCAGGTGGTCGTACAGATCGCGTGTGGCGACGGCCGTGGGCTCGAAGTACTCACGCTCCTCGTATTCCTCGCGCCGACCGCCGGTGTCAAACCCGTCCAGTAGGATGTCCTCCCAATCGACCTCGTTCTCGTCCTCCTTGGTCTCCGTGGCCTCGTTGTCCTCAATGCCATCTTCGGTCGGCTCGATGAGCTCGAGAAACGGGTTGGCGACCAGCTCCTGCTTGAGGTGTTGCTGGAGATCGAGGAGCGGCATGTAAAGGAGATCCATCGCCTGGTACAGGCGTGGATTGATCCTCAGCTCCTGGCCGAGCTTGATACTCTGTTGTAGACCGACTTTCATTTCCGTCCCTTCGCTAGAGGCGGAAGTCTTCCCCTAAATATAGCCTCCGCGCCTGCGGATCGTTAACCAGCTCCTGGGACGTTCCCTCGATGTGGATTCTCCCATCAAACATGATGTAGGCGCGATCGGTGATCGATAGGGTCTCCCGGACGTTGTGGTCGGTGATCAGCACCCCCAAACCACGGCGCTTCAAATCGGCGACGATACGCTGGATGTCGTCCACGGCGATCGGATCGATCCCGGCGAACGGCTCATCCAAGAGCATGAACTTGGGATCGGTGACCAAGGCGCGCGTGATCTCGAGTCGCCGCCGCTCACCCCCTGAGAGCGCGTACGCTTTGTTCTTTCGCAGATGCTTGATCGACAGTTCATCGAGCAGCGTCTCGAGCCGCTCTCGTTTCTCTTCTTCGCTCAGCGCCAGCGTCTCGAGGATCGCTGAGATGTTCTGCTCAACATTGAGGCGCCGAAACACCGAGGGCTCTTGTGACAGATAGCCGATACCGAGCCGAGCCCGCTTGTACATCGGCACTCGAGCCAGCGGCCGGTCGTCAACGTAAACCTCGCCCGCGTTCGGGGGCACGAGACCCACGATCATGTAGAATGTGGTCGTCTTTCCCGCTCCGTTCGGACCCAGTAGGCCGACGATCTCACCCTGCCGCAACTCCAGATCGACCTCGTCGACGACCCGGCGGCGCTTGTAGATCTTGACCAGTCCACGCGCGCTCAGCCGGCTTCCCGTGACCTTGGCGGGCGTTGCCACGTCCGCGCCCGGCGCGGTCAGCAGCCGTTTCTCGATCTCGCGGTCGATCAGCGCGGTCAGGTCCACCCGATCAGCGGATAGCTCACGCCAGAGGCCCGTTGGCACACCGACGGAACGGTCGGCGGACTCATCGCCGCTGACCTCCAACCAGCCGTCCGCGGCCAGTCGCTCGAGCACCTGCTCGCGCAGATAGGCGTCGACCTCCTCCTTCGTCATCCGGCGGATCTCGTAAAGCCGCCGGCTCTCGGGGGAACCGTCCCGGGCCACCGCGCCGTAGCGGGCCACGTACTCGTCGCGGAACGCATCGACCAGATGGTCACGAAGCATCTGTCCGCTCCCGTCGACCCCTTTCAACAGCACCCCGAGCGCGATCAGGACCGGCGCGTCGTGAGACGGAAGCGCCTGCAGATATCCGCGGAACTCGACGCCTTGGCTCACGGGTAGCGACCTCGGGCTCGAGTATTCGGCAGCGTGTCGGCCCGCACCGGAGCGGCGGAATCGGTCGGCGCCTGCGTGCTGTCCGCCTGAGGCCGGCGCGGCGCGGGCTCGAGGTAGACGCCGGTGCCCACCAGCACCTCGGCCTCCCTCACCTCATCCTCATCGAGCCACAGCGTGACCCTTCGCCCGATCACGTAGTTCAACGGCTGATGGTTGGTCCCCGACTCTCCCTCCCGCTTTCGCACGTGGTAAAGGGCCCGGGCCTGCCCCGTCGCGACCAGGCGGGTCAGCTGCGCCTCCTGCGCCGACCCCGGCGTCGAGTCCGAGCCCGTGAAGTAGCCGATGATCGTGTCGCCTTCCAGCCAATCGTGGGCGAGCGGCCCGCCGTCGGCCTCGACAGGTTCGATACCGATGGCCGAGGCTCGGTCCACGGCGATGACGCGGTCCACGCGCCCCTCGGGTCGGAGGATGTCGATGGAGTCGGCGTTGAGCGCGAAGTCTCGGGACTCGCTGCGGGCCCAGGGCGGCCGTTCCCCGCTGGCGACGGCACCGGTGCGGCTCGGATCGCCCGCCGAGGCCACGGCTCGACTGACCGTCTCGCCTTCGACGAACAGTCGCAGGTACGGAGCGGCCAGGGACAGCTCCTCCCCGCGGGCCGAGCCGTTGGGCCAGGCGTGGATCTCCCGGACACGGTTCTCTTCCAGCTCGACCCGGATCGAGTCGCCCTCCAGGACCAGGTCCTTCGCCTCCACCCGTGGCTTGCGGAGCAGCCAAAGCTCGTCGAGCCCCAGGTCGAGGTGCATCGAATCGCCGAACGCGTTCAGCTCGCCGCGTACGGATTCGACCCTCCCCGCGGCGGCGACCACCGAGTCCCCGTAGATGTGAATCCGGTCCGCGTCGACGTCGAACGGCTCCGTAGCCCCGCTGCTGTCCGGATAGAAGGTCATGTGCGGCCGGTTGCGTGCGAAGATACGGTCGCTAGCCCGGGTCGCGTTCGCGGGAAAGAAGTCGAGCAAGGAGCCCGTGAGCGTCGAGCGGCCGTCGGCGTCCGACAGCTTCACGTTGCCCTGCGAACGCACCCAGTCGCCGACTTCGTAGTAGGTGGCACGATCGGCGGTCAGATCCCGTCCCTCGCCTCGGTATCTCACGTTGCCGAACAAGTAAAGCTCGCCCCTCTTCTCGTAATAGCTCGCGCTGTCAGCTCTCACCCACTTGTCGCCACACATCCCCTCGACCCCGCCGCCGACCACGAAGTGGGCGTCGCCTTCGGACGGCCGAACCAGGTGCCCGACCGCGCCCGGTGTGGTCGCCCGGACCTCCCAGTCGCAGGAGGTGCGCTCCTGCGACTGCGGCGCCATCAGCGCGGCTGCCATAGCGAACAAGGCCAGCGAGGGCAATCTGCGCATCTCACGGTTCGCTTGGCGGGCGCGGCCCACGCCGAACCATCTCCGGCGCAGTCAAGTCCACCCGGTCCATCCGCGTGTTGGACTCGAACGACGTCCCCCTGATCACGGTGCCATCCGCATAAATCATCTCCGTCGGCTGGTCGCTCCAGATCCGGTCCGCCGCCTGTTCGTAGTGCAGAACCGACGTCTTGATGGTTCGACCCTCATCGGGGTTGTTCACCACCACATCCTTCCGGGCGATCATGTCACCCGTGCTCCAGTAATACGTCCCCTCACGCGACGTCAGCACCGAGCTGGTGGCCCCGACCTTATCGAAAAGAGTCGCACGCACGCCACGCAGCTCCACCATGGCCTTCTCCTCGAGGAAGTAGGCGGTATCGGCCTCGATCTCGGCGCGCCGCACCCCTGCTGCCGTAACGAGGTGCCAGATGTTGATCCCGACCTTGTTCGCCTCGGCCACCTGGTCCAGAACATCCTCCGCCACCAGCGTCGGCTCATTGCCTTCGCGACAAGCCGCAAAGGCGAAGAACAGGGCCGGCAGAGCCATCCAAGCTCTCTTCACGATCAGAGCACCCGCGCACGCATCAGGTCATGGAGGTGGACGATGCCGACGAGACGCCGCTCGGGGTCGCACACCGGCAACGCCATGATCCCGTGCTTCTCCATCAGGTACACCGCTTCGATCGCCAAAGTGTCCGCCGAGACCGTCTTCGGATCGGGGTTCATCGCTTCGCCCACCTCGCGGTGAAAGAACTCCTCCTTGTTGTCGATGAACCGTGTGAGGTCCCCGGCCGTCAGCACGCCGACAATACGCCGCTGATCGTCGATGATCGGGACGGTGCCCCGCTTGTAGGCGATCTCGACCATCGCCTCACGCAGCGTGGAGCCCCGCGGCAAGGCCGGCACCTTCTCGGGGTCGGCGACCATCACGTCCACCACACGCAACAGGCGGCGACCCAGCGCGCCGCCCGGATGCAGCTTTGCAAAGTCCTCCGACCGGAAGCCCTTCTCGAGCAAGACCGCGACGGCCAGCGCGTCGCCCATCGCCAGGGCGGTCGTCGTGCTGGTCGTCGGCGCCAAATCGTGGGGGCACGCCTCTTCGGCCACGCTGACGTCGAGCACGACGTCCGAGCGCTCGGCCAAGGTCGACCGCATGTTTCCCGCGAAGCCGATCACCGGCACACCCAGCCGTTTGACCAACTGCAGAAGCTCGTACACTTCGGCGGACTCGCCGCTCTTCGAGATCATGATCACGAGATCGTCGCGCAGCACCATCCCCAGATCGCCGTGCACGCCCTCGACGGGGTGGAGGAAGAACGCCGGTGTCCCCGTCGACGTCAGCGTGGCGGCCAGCTTCCGGGCGATGATGCCCGACTTGCCGATCCCCGACACGATCACGCGCCCCCTCAGGTTGACCAGCAGCTCGACCGCGCGGAGGAAGGAATCACCGATACGATCCTCGAGCTCCAGAACGGCGGTGCCTTCCAGCCGGATCACCCGCTTCGCCGCCGCGATCAGCTCATGACGCTGCATTGGCAACGTCCTCGCGTTCTCGCAGGTACTCGGCCACCCGCAAATCCCACTCGCCACGCGCCTTCAGCAGCGCCTCGGCGAACTCGCGCACGGCCCCTTTGCCGCCTGCCCGCGTCGTGGTCCAGGCGGCCAGCGCCCGAACCTCGGGCACCGCGTTGGCCACAGCCACCGGAAGCGACACGCGCCGCAGAACCGGAATATCGGCCAGGTCGTCGGACACGAACGCGACCTGGCTCCAATCGAGCGCTTTTCTCTGCAGGATGCCGCTGACGATCGGCAGCTTCTCCGCCGCCGGGTCCTGATGGGTCTCCTCGATGCCCAGCTCGCGAGCGCGCAGAGCGACGACCTCCGAGCGCCGGCCCGTCACGATCGCCACCTCGATGCCCGCGCGCTTGAGCATGTGCACACCCAGACCGTCGGTGATCTCAAAACGCTTGAGCTCCAGAATCTCGCCGCCTTCAGACACGCCGTAGTAGATGCCGCCGTCGGTCATCACGCCGTCCACGTCGAGAATGACCAATCGGATCGCTCGAGCGAGCCGCGCCGGGATCCCGTTCCCCTCAGACACCGGCGGCCTCCCGGCTGGACTCGACCGCCGCTTTGACGGCCAGGACGCGTGCCAGCATGTCGTGCAGCCGTTCGAGCCGCAGCATGCTGCCCGCATCGGACGCGGCGCGCGCCGGCTCGGGATGCACCTCGACGAACAGGGCATCGGCTCCAGCCGCCACCGCGGCGGCGGCCAGCGCGCTGATGTGCTCGGGCTGGCCTCCGCTGTGGCTGCCGGCACCCGCCGGCAACTGAACCGAGTGGCTCGCGTCAAACACTGCCGGGCAGCCGCAACTCTCCTTGATGAGCGCGAACGAGCGCATGTCCACCACGAGGTTGTGGTAGCCGAAGGACGTGCCACGCTCGGTCACGGCCACACCCACGGCGCCGCCGCGTCGGGCTTTTTCGACCTGATTAGCCATGTCCTCGGGCGCCATCCACTGCCCCTTCTTGAGGTTGAGGGGGCGGCCCGTCCCGGCGGCTGCCAACACCAGATCCGTTTGCCGGCATAAGAACGCGGGGATCTGAAGCACGTCCGCTACCGACGCAACCTCGTTGGCCTGATCCGGGAGGTGGATGTCCGTGAGCACCGGAAGCCCGGTGGTCGACTTCACCTGATCGAGGAGACGCAAGCCGACCTCGAGCCCCGGGCCGCGCGGCGAGACGACGCTGCTGCGGTTGGCCTTGTCAAAGGAGGCTTTGAAGATTACGGGAATGCCGAACCGCTCCCCGAGGCGCTCCACTTCATCGGCCACGGCGAGGTTCGTATCCTCATCTTCAAGGACGCAGGGCCCCGCGATGAGGAAGAAGCCGCCGCGCGGTCGGAACAACGATATTGGGAGCGCCATGTTCGGTCTGCTCCCCTCACTCCCCCACCCCGACGGCCTGAACCTCGCCGGCTCGCTGCTGATCGCGGCGGCGGACGGCGGCCTCGATGAATGACGCGAACAACGGGTGAGGGTGTGCCGGTCGCGACCGGAGTTCCGGGTGGAACTGTGTGGCGATGAACCAGGGGTGATCCGGGATCTCGATGATCTCTACCAGCATGCCGTCCGGAGACAGACCGCTCAGCGCCATGCCATTCTCGGAGAGTACGTCACGGTATTCGTTGTTCACCTCGTAACGGTGCCGGTGGCGCTCGCTGATCTCCTGCACGCCGTAGATCCGTGCCGCCCGCGAGCCCGGCGCGAGTTGGCAGGGATAGGCGCCAAGGCGCATCGTGCCGCCCATATCGGTCACCTTGCGCTGGGAGTCCATCAGCGAAACCACGGGGTCAGGGCAGTCGGGCTCGAACTCGCGGGAGTGAGACTCCTCCAAATTGCAGACGTCCCGGGCAAACTCGATGATCGCTGACTGCAGGCCCAGGCAGATACCGAAGAACGGCAGCACGTGCTCGCGGGCCCAGCGGATGGCCCGCACCATACCCTCGACGCCGCGCACCCCGAAGCCTCCGGGAACGAGCAGCGCGTCGTAATCTGCCAGCCGCGTGGCGTCCTCGGGGCCCCGGACGTCCTCGGAGGACAGCCAATCGATGATCACGCGCACGTTGTTGGCGATCCCGCCGTGAATCAGCGCCTCGTTCACTGACTTGTAGGAATCGACCAGTTCGGTGTACTTGCCGACGACGGCGATCCGCACTCTGCCTCGCGCCGGGTTCTTCACCCGCTCGACGAGCGCACGCCACGGCGACAGGTCCGGTTCTCCGACTCCGAGTCCCAGCTTCTCGACGACCAGACGATCCAGCCCCTGCGCATGAAAGACGAGCGGGACCTCGTAAATCGTCTCTACGTCGCGTGCCTCGATCACTGCCTCTGTCTTGACGTTGCAGAACAGGGCGATCTTGCGACGCATCTCTTCCGTCAGCTCGTGCTCGGTTCGGCAGATCAAGACATCCGGCACGATCCCGATCTCCATCAGCTCGCGTACCGAGTGCTGCGTCGGCTTCGTCTTCAGCTCGCCGGCGGCCGCCAGGAAAGGAATCAGCGTGACGTGGACGAACAGAGTGTTCTCACGTCCGGCGTCGCCCCGCAGCTGGCGGATCGCCTCCAGAAACGGCAGCGACTCGATGTCACCGACCGTGCCACCGATCTCTGTGATCACCACATCGTGGTTGGGGGCCAAGCGTCGGATCGACGCCTTGATCTCGTCGGTGATGTGTGGGATGACTTGTACCGTGGAGCCGAGATACTCCCCGCGGCGCTCCTTCGTGATGACGTCGCGATAGATGCGCCCGGTTGTGACGTTGTTCGCCTGAGACAGCGACTTCTCGATGAACCGCTCGTAATGGCCGAGGTCGAGGTCGGTCTCCGCGCCGTCATCCGTGACAAAGACTTCGCCGTGTTGGAAGGGCGAGAGCGTTCCCGGGTCCACGTTGATGTAGGGGTCGAACTTCTGAATGGTTACGGCGAGCCCCCGTTCGACCAGCAGTCGACCGAGCGACGCAGCGGCGATCCCCTTTCCCAGCGAGGAGACCACTCCACCGGTGATGAAGATCATCTTGGCAGGCCCGGACCGTTCGCTCATCTGGCTTCTTCCCTCCCTCCCAGGATCGCTTCCGCTCGCACGACATCTGCCTTCGTATCTACCCCAGGGCCGCCTCCCTCCATCAGCACCACTCCGATCCTCAGGCCGGCCGCCAGCCAGCGCAGCTGCTCCAGCCGCTCCCGCTCCTCCAACGGGTGACTGGGAAGCTGCGTCGCTTCAAACAACGCCTTGCGCGAGAAAGCGTAGATCCCGACGTGCCTCAGCCATGGAGGCCCTTCCTCTCTGGCGCCCGCCTCGACCCGCCCGTGGGGGACCGGCGCCCGGCTGAAGTAGAGGGCGCCCCCAGCGTCGTCCAGCACCACCTTCACGACCGCGGGATCCTCGAACTCCTCGGCGCTCGCGATCCGGACCGCCACGGTGGCGATGTCCCACCCCTCTCTTACCCGCTCGACCACGGCGCTCTCGGCGCCGGCAGGCAGGAAGGGCTCATCACCCTGCACGTTGACGATCCAGCGGAACTGTCCGAACTCGGGCCGCGCCACCACTTCCGCCACGCGATCCGTGCCGGAACGGTGGTCGTTCCGCGTCCGCACCGCCCGGCCTCCGAAGGCCGTGACTGCCCGCTCGACCTCCGGATCATCCACGGCCACGACCAGCTCGCTGACCGCGCCCGCAGCCTTCACCCGGCGCCACACCCACTCCACCAGAGGGCGTCCCGCTATGGAAATCAGAGGCTTTCGCGGCAGTCTCGAGGAGGCGAGCCGCGCCGGGATCACCCCCAGCACGAGGTCCCCGGTGGGTAGGCCTGAGTTCGGAGTTCGGGCGCCGCTAAGCAATTTTCACGCCACTATCATAACAAGCCACTAAACACTTGTCAAAACTGGGCGTTAGAGCCGCGGCCCACCGCCAAAACCGAGAATGATCACGGTCTCGAAATCCCGCTCGGGATCGGCGAACACACCCCCGATCAGGCCCCGCAGCGCGAGGCCGGCGCCCAGATTGTGAATCGCGGATGGGCGCCCGGCGTCCGCAGCGGCCCAGGCGTTGCCGACCGCGTATTGGACCCATCCTTCCACCCTTCCCAGACCGGAACTTCGCACCAGCGGCAGGTGATACGACACGGCCGTCCACCACATGCGATCGCCCGTTCGCTCCACCGGCCGCAGCGTCGGCAGCGATCCCCACCCTCCCAGCGCCATCCAGCGCTGAGGCGGAGCGCCGGCCGACCCCGTCGTCTGGCCCCTTGCTCGCAGCAACAGCCGGTGATCCCTGAGCGGGCTCGTTTGCAGTCTAGCCGCCGCCTTCACGACCGTGAAGGAAAGATCGCCAGCCGCGTCGCGGTCGGCGCGCTCGGCGCCGATCTCGAACTCGAGCGCGGAACGCTGCGAAAGCCAGAGTCGCCCGCCCAGCACGCCTCGGCCGCTCATGATGTCCGCCTCGCTGACCGGCAAGTTCGGCTGAAACCCTCCGCGCGTGGACACGAGCGAGAAGGGATCCCGGTTGTTGAGCGTACGAGCCTGTTCCCACGCCCCACTCACGCCCAGCCACCAGGTCAGCGCGGCGCCGAATTCCAGACGTACGCCGCCCTCGGCGAATCGCGCCTCGTAGTAGTTGCGAGTGTCCGCAGCCCCGATGAAGCTCCTGAGCGAGTTCGCCACGTCTCCGTTCGTCCACGTGTCGTTCGATCGAACCGTCATTCCGCCCCGCAGAGCCAGCTCATGACGCCCCAGCGGCCAGCGCAGCTCGATATCGCCGTCGACATCGGTGCGTACGCTGCGATACCTGACCCTGGCGCTTCCGTCTGGCAACCAGGCCGCGGAACCGCGCCGGAACTCGATACCCCAGGGCACGGTGAGCGCGTTCACGCGGTCGTAACCCGGGACCAGAAAGCCCTTCAAGCCGGCCAGCCTCAGGGTCGCATCGCGCCCTGGGCCCACGATCAAGAACGAGCCCTCCCCTCGGGCCTCGACCCGGTAGTCGTACAGCGAGGCGTCGATGGGGGGTGCGCCGAGCCGGGCCAGCGACGAGCCGTAAAAGCCGCCGTTCAGCGCGACCACCGTTCCGTCGACCCGCCCACCGGGCCGCGCGAAAACATCGCTCTCAACCCCGATTAGATCGCCGCTAATCCGCCCCTCCACCCAGAGCGTCGCCTGGATCACGATCACGTCACCGTGTAATTCCTCCCCGGGGCCGAGGACGGTGTCCTCCAGCATCACCGTGTACTGACCGCGCTCGATCACCTGCCGTAGCGCAGCATCTGCCCTGGGCGATCCCCGCGGGCCCGCCCGGAATGCCACCGTCTGCGCCCAGGCAGCGCTCTGGGCGACGAGCAGGGACCACACGATGGCGCAGCCGACCAGCGCCCGCTCCCGAGCGCGCCGTCGCGGTCGAGCCCCGCCGGGGGGGCGGGCTGCACGACCTGCTGGCGATCGTTGGCGAGAGGTTACATGAGATGACAAGACGTAGTCCGGTGTATCGTATACACTTATATAAGCCGTGCCACCCGTGGACTCTACGCCCGGGGGTGATAGCGCCGGTGCACCTCGGCCAGGTAGCTCCGATCGAGGTGCGTATAGATCTGCGTCGTCGAGATATCTGCGTGCCCGAGCATCTCCTGCACGGCCGCGATATCGGCACCTCCCTCGAGAAGGTGCGTCGCAAAGCTGTGACGGAGGGTATGGGGTGTAACGTGCGTGCGAATCCCGGCGCCCACGACGTGGCGCCGCACGATATCCCAGGCTCCCTTGCGCGTGAGCGCTCGGCCGCGACGCCCGAAGAACAGAACACCTTCACCCGGCTGGGGAAAGGCGGCGCTCAGCTCCGGACGCGCCGATTCCAGGTAGGCGCGAACCGCTTGCAACGCCGCCCGTCCGACCGGGACGATGCGCTCTTTGGAGCCCTTCCCTTCGACGCGGAGCAGGGCTTCGTCGAGATCGAGGTCCCGGACACGGAGCTTAACGAGTTCCGAGATCCTGACGCCCGTGGCGTACATCAGCTCGAGAATGGCCCGATCCCGCACGGCCAGCGCTCGCTCTCCTTGAGGCGCGGCGAGCAGGCGCTCGACTTCCTCGAGCGAAAGCACGGAGGGGAGTCGGCGCGCCGCCTTCGGGCCCTCGATCAGTTCGCTCGGGTCGGAGTCGATCAATGCCTCGGCCTGAAGGAAGCCGAAGTAGCCTCTCATCGCCGAGAGCTTGCGGCGAATACTGCTGGCGGCCCGGCCCGACCGTTTCAGGTGATATACGTATTCGCGAAGGTCCGCGGCGGTAACCGCGTCGGGTGTGTCGAAACCCCGCTCACCCAGGAACGTCACCAGCTGAGCCAGATCCGTCGTGTACGCGGAAGCCGTGGTCGCCGTAAGACCGCGCTCGAATCTAAGGTAGTCCTCGAATCGGCCCAGGTAGAATCTCTGCGCGGTTTCCTCGATCACCGGTCACCACCTCCGCCGATTACCGTATCGTGGGGGTGACGCCGCGTTTTCCACCAGAGTACGGTCAGCGCGACGGCCAGCAGTCCTGCGAATATCAACAAAATCGTGTTGGCGTTACCGATCGCCTCGATGATCAAGCGCCAGTTGCGGCCGAAGACCACACCGAGGTAGACCAAAACCCCATACCAGAGCGCGGCGGCGACGGCGACGGGTAACGCTGTGCGCCAGAAGGCGAGGTGGCTGATACCCGCGAACACCGGCACCAGAACGCGGAAGGCCGGAAGGAAGCGACTGAAGAAGATGATCTTAGCGCCGTGGCCGTTATAGAGAGCCTCCAGACGCTCCAGCTGCCGCGGCCGGAGAAGCCAGCGGCCCAGCCGTGTGCCCAGAAAGGTCCGACCCCAGCGCCGGGCCAGGGCGTAGGTCAGCAGCGCTGTCGCGGTGTTGGTCGCCCAGGTCACGCCGAACACGCCGAGTCCTGTCGCGCGCCCCTCGGCCGAAAGAAAGGCGCCGAGGACGACGAAGGTATCGGCTGGAATCGGTGGAAAGATGTTCTCGACTGCCGCCCCCACGCCGACCACGATGTAAATCCAGTGAGGCGAAACCCCAGCCAGTGTTTCGAGGATCCGTTCGACCTGAGGTGGGTCGGCCAGCCAGTTCGCGGCCGGTATCAGCAGCGCAGCAAGCACGGAGCCGCCGGTCGCTAGGGCGATCCGGGCTCGCGAACCCGGTCGATCAATGCAATGGCCCAAGCCGCGATGCCCTCGACGCGCCCGACCGTCCCCAACCCCTCCGCCGTCGTCGCCTTGACGGAGACGAAACGGGGGTCGATGCCCAGGCTGCAGGCCAATCGCTCACGCATGCGGTCGACGCTCGACTCCACCCGCGGCCGCTCGGCCGCCAACGCCACATCCACGTTGACCGCCTGGTAGTTGTCGGCCTCCAGCATCCGCCGCACGGCGTCCAGCATGTCGAGCGACGAGGCGTCGCGCCAGCGCTCGTCGCTGTCAGGGAAATGACGACCGATGTCACCTTGGCCTGCCGCACCGAGCAGGGCGTCGATGACGGCGTGTGTCACGACATCGGCGTCGCTGTGGCCGAGCAGGCCGGGCTCTCCCTCGAACTCCACCCCGCCCAGCACGAGGCGCCTACCCTCTCCAAAGCGGTGGATGTCGAATCCTATGCCCACGCGCATGCGTCGGTCCCGGTGTACGGTTTTAGCGTTCCAGCGCGACCCCCACTCGGGCGGCAGCCGCGGCTCTAGAGTGACCCCGACATGCCGGCGTCGAGCGCCGCCCGTGCCGCCAGCGGAAGGCGCGCTGGGGCCGTGATGACTGCACTGTTCCTGTGCCTTGGGGCCTCGAAAACCGTAATTAATTCGACGGCCGCCCACGAACAAGGCCGGAGGCGGGGACGGCTGCTCGGTAGACGGTGGACGGTACACGGTAGACGGTGGGTATTCGAAAAGCATAACTGTAGAGTTTACAGCCTACCGTCTACGGAATCGCTTGTGTCAGCACCTGACCGCCCTTATCCTCCTGCGGCGCCGCGTCAACTCAGAACAGCGGGGATGTCGGCCAGGTTGAGAATGAAGACACGTAATACAGCACCCCGTCGAGCGCAGGGGGTAGGGGAAGCTGCGGTCGCCTCTTGGGATAAGCCCTGTGCAGCAACGTGGCGCCGCCTGCGCGGTTCCGCTCCGCGTCTAGCTGCTCTCGCGCCCCTTCTCTTCGCCGGGTGCGAGGCACCTCCCGCCGACAACACCGTTACCGTGGGCGTTCGGGGCGATGTGGGTCCTCTCCTTCCGGTTCTCGCTACCAGTTCGCTCAGCGAGGAGATCAACGAGCAGCTCTATCTAGGGCTGAATTCGTCGCGTTGGCACGAGGGGGCCATAGATTATCGAATCGACGCCCTCTCGCTGGCCGAAGGCTGGCAGTTCGGCGCCGACTCCACGACCCTCACCTACACGATCCGCCCGGAGGCGGTCTGGTCGGATGGTCAGCCCATCCGCGCCGCCGATGTGGTGTTCACCTACGAACTGATTCGCCGGCCGGAGATCGCCTCGCCGCGAATCGAGTTCTGGGAAACCATCGACTCGGTCGTAGCACTGGATGATCACCGCGTGAGGTTCCACTTCAGCCGCCAGTATCCCGGGATGCTCCTGCATACCGGCGTGGGGATCATCCCCGCCCACGTTTTCGAGGCGCACGCAACCGATCAGGCCACCCTCGCCAACCATCCGAGCGTCGTTCAGCCCGGAGGGCAGCTGGTGGTCAGCGGGCCTTATCGGGTCGCCGAATTGCGGCCGGGAGACCGGCTGGTGCTCGTGCCCAACGAACGGGCGTTTACGGGGAGCCCCCGCTTGGAGCGCGTCGTCTTCCGCAGCCTACCCGAGGAGACGACGCGATTAGTCGAGCTGAAGAACGGGACGATCGACTTGATTTATCCGGCGCCGCTCGAAGCGGCCGTCGAGCTGCAGGCGGATCGGCGTTTCTACATCGAGACGGTGGCCCGGAGATTCTACGACTACCTCGCCTTCAACGGAGATAATTATCCGCCATTTGCGGATCCCGAGGTTCGCCGTGCCCTGTCATACGCCATCGACAGGGTCGGCATTCTAGAGGGGTTAGGGTACCAGGCCTATGCCGAGCCGGCGGGAGGCCCCTACCCTCCCATCTTCCGCGAGCTGGCCGGGCCCTCGCCCGGCTACGATCCTTATCTCCCCGACAGCGCCCGAGCGATTCTGGAGATGGAGGGCTGGACCGACCGCGATGGGGGCGGAATTCGGGAACGTGGCGGCGACCGCTTCTCGTTCACCCTGCTCACGCAAGCAGGACAGCCGCGACGGGTCTCGGCGGCTCAGATCATCCAGGCCCAGTTTCGGCAAGTCGGCATCGAGATGGAGGTCCAGCAGGTCGAGTTCAACGCGTTGCTGGACATCATGTTCGAGCAGAGAAGCTTTCAGGCTGTGCTGTTGGGCTGGCAGGTCGGTCTCGAGCCGGACTACCTCATGGGCCTCTTCTGGCCCAGGGACCACCCCTTCAATATTACAGGCTACACCAGCGCAGCGGTCGATAGCCTCGTCCCGCTCGCCTTGTCCGCGTCCAACAGACGCGAGGCCGCGGTGCGTTGGCGAGCGATCGCCCAGACGATCGCCCGCGACAGACCCTATGCTTTCCTATGGTTCTTTGACGAGCTGGCGGCGGCCAACCGCCGGCTGCAGGGCGTGCGGATCGATACCTACGGGGTCTTTCAGAACCTGCACGAGTGGCGTTTGGAGTAGCGACGCGGCTCCGCCGGTGCGTCCGCTCAGGCGCCCGGCACCCGCTGAGCGACCACGCTGCCCCTGATTGGGAACCCGTCCGAGCAGCTCACCATCGCCTCGACACAGGCCAGGTCGAACTGTGTGCCCGAGTGCGCGACCAGCTCGTCCAGCGCCGCGCGCACGGTCAGCGCCCGCCGGTACGGTCGCGCACTCGTCATCGCATCGAACGCATCCGCCACAGCCACGATTCGGGCAGCCAGCGGGATCGCATCTCCGCTCAACCCGTCCGGGAGGCTGCTCCCATCCAACCGCTCATGGTGCGAACGAACGATGCTGAGAACCTCGGGCTGACTGTGAAGTAATGGTCGCAGGATTCGATCGCCGATGATGGTGTGCTCCATGATCCGGCGGTACTCCTCCTCCGTCAGCGGACCGGGCTTCAAGAGCAGATCATCCGGAACGCCGATCTTTCCGATGTCATGGAGCTCGCCGCCCAGCGACACCATCACGGCCTCGGCCTCGGACATCTCCAGCTGCCGGGCGATCAGTTCAGCGTACTGGCTCACCCGTGCCGAGTGCCCCCAGGTGTACGCGTCGCGGGCCTCGAGCGCATGAGCCAGAGTCCGCACGGCCCCCAGCAACAGCTGACTCAAACGCTCGGCCTGTTCTCGCGCCTGCGATCGAAGCGCCCAGCGATAAACGCGATTCTCGAACAACAACTTTCCCAGATCCGGATTCGCTGCCTGCCACAGACCCTCGTGGCGCGACTGTCGCGCGTACTCGGCCTCGAGCCGACGAGGATCGGCGGCGAGCAGACCGAGCCAGCCGGTGTGGTGGGGCGGGACCGGCAGCGCCAGATCGAGATCCGAAACTCTGAACGCCTCGCTATCGTCCGACCGCTGCAGCAGCGGCTCCAATACTTCCGTGAGCATCGCCTCGTTCCTCATCCGCTCCCACCTCGATTCGCTCATTCATTCCGATCGAGCTTGTCACGCGCTCTCCGCGAGCGCAGTCGCCGAGAAACGCAACCTCTGGGCCAGCGCCTGAGAGGTCAGGGAAATCAGCGAAAGACCACGGGGTTTGCGTCAGAACGTAGCGCGTGTGGTGGCACATAACATCGCAGCTGCTATATTACGTGCCAACGGCATCGTTTCATCGCGATGCGACAGTCGCGGGCTCGGTTCGAGCCGGTCCCTGTCCATCTGCTTGACACGGTTTGCCGGGAGGGGTAAGATTGCTTTGAAGGACTGTCTTGACCTCTCGCCCTAAGCGTATCTGAGGCTTAGACTTACAATCCCGCCATAGAAGCCGGCCCCCATCGATGGGCCGGAATGATCATCCCGCCCTGGCTCGACGCCGGTTAGACAGGTCAGCCCACAACGGTGTCGTGACTCGCGCTATCGGTCACGGCACACATGCTGCACAGGAGGTCTCGGTGAAGGAGGTAGCGATCCTCGTGGTTCAACTCACGGATGCGTTCAGAGAGTTCTGGGTCGAGCTATCCAGCGACCTGGGGGTCGAGCTGCGCATGCTCGAGGATCGGGAGGCTTATACGTTCGCCCCGGACATTGCAGCGGTGATCGTCTCGGCCGGAGGTTCGGAAGGTGACGCGCTCGATTGGCTTGAGACCCACTCGGGCCAACCTGGAGTGCCATTCTTCGCGGTCGGCGCCGACACGGGCCATCGCACCGCCGCCCGCCTGGTCCGCGCCGGCGCCAGAGACTACGTGGCGCTCCCCGGCGACGTCGAGATTCTGCGCAACACGCTGGCCGCCGCCGTGGAGCAGCGCCGCGTCGCCTTGCGAAAAGCAGCCCAGCGGGCCGCCGAAAGCAAAGACGAGGCCTTTGCAGAGATCATCGGCGAGAGCGCCGTGTTGAAGGCGGCGCTCTCACGCGCTGCACGCATCCTGCCCCACGGTGACGCGACCGTGCTGATCGCGGGAGAAACGGGCACCGGAAAAGAGCTGCTCGCCCGAGCGATCCACGACGGCGGGGCGCGAAGCGGGGCGCCGTTCGTGCCGGTCAACTGCACAGCGCTGCCCGGCGCCTTACTGGAATCCGAACTATTCGGTCATGAGCGGGGGGCGTTCACCGACGCCCACGCGGCGAAGCCCGGGCTCTTCGAGATCGCCAAAGGGGGGACGCTGTTTCTCGACGAGATCGGCGATCTTGCCTTCGAGCTGCAGGCCAAACTGCTCCGGGTGCTGGAGGACAAGCAGGTTCGGCGGGTCGGAGCCACGTCTTGGAAGGAAGCGGACGTGCGGATCATCGCGGCGACGAACGAAGAGCTCGAGCAGGCGGTGATGGCGGGCACATTCCGCTCCGACCTGTTCTTCCGACTGAGCGTCATCACCCTGTCGCTTCCACCGCTCAGGGAGCGCGGGCAGGACGCGGTACTGATCGCCGAAGCGTTGCTCAATCGCCTCTCCGCACAGCACCGGGTCGCCCGGCCGCCTCTGGGCGAGGCCGTTCGACGCGCGCTGCTGACCTATCATTGGCCCGGGAACGTCCGGGAACTGAAGAACGCCGTGGAGCGCGCTCTGTTACTTTCGCCCCCCGGTGAGCTGAGCGTGGACGAACTGCTCCGGCAGGCGTCGGAGCCCAGGGCGACGACGGGGCATATCCCGTTCCCCGCATCGCTGGATGAGATATCGGCGGCTGCGGCACAGTCCACGCTCGACCTGTGCCAGGGCAACCGCAGTGAAGCGGCGCGCCGCCTCGGAATCTCACGTGCTCGACTGACCCGCCTCATCAACCGCGTGCAGGACACCGTCTAAACCTCAGAAAGGAGGCATAATATGATGCGGAGAGCAGTCCTACCTGTCGCCCTTGCTGCGTGCGCGTGGCTGGCCGCCTGCAGCGACGGCACGGGGCCCGACGGCTCGCGCGTGCCCG
>CAYGAJ010000005.1:17641-35105 GCA_964347815.1 uncultured Gemmatimonadota bacterium
ATCGGATCGAGAGGCAGGAGCTCGATGTCTGGCGGCTGCCCCACGAGGATGACGGTTGGGAAAAGCTCCACGCTCTCCAGTACGTCGGGGACAAGAAGTTTGAAGCCCAACTGCTTTCGTTCTCGCACTACGCCGTAGCCCATTAGCAAGTGAGCTGGATCCGTGCGTAAGTCATTAGCCATTCTGGCAGAAGCGCAGAGGCTTGGCGCGACCGGCCGCTATCAGGCGCTGCTGGATTTCCTGGCACCGCACCGAGACGCACTGCAGAACTCTCCGACCCTGGCGTTATTGAGCGGCAGCGCTCACGCTCGCTTGGGTCAGGACGGTGAGGCCAGCACCTGGTGCACCGCGGCTTTGGAACTGGCACGACAGCGGGGCGACCGGAGCATAGAAGTTCGCGCGCTGAATCTACTCGGCGCTATCGCTCTGGAATCGGGGCGAATGCACGACGCGGCGAGTTACTTCATGCGTGCGCTCGCGGCGGCCAAGAGCTCGGAGGATCATGCCAACGTCGGCCGTTGCTCCAACAACCTCGGCATCGTCGCCGATCAGAGAGGCGATTACGTTCGTGCCCTCTCCTGGTACCGGCTCGCGCTTGCCGCTTACCAGCAAGCCGGGCTCGACCGTGGGATCGTGGAAACGCTTCACAACTCGGCCATGACTCACCTGGCGAAGGAAGACTACGACCGAGCGTTGGAGGAGGCGGACAAAGCCGTTAGAGCGGCGAACGAGCTAGGGGACAACGCGCTCTATGCACTCACGCTCTCCGGACGTGCAGAGATTCGCGTGCTCAAAGGCGATGCCGCCTTTGCCTGTAGCGAAGTCGAGCGCGCTCTCGCGGCGCACCGCCAGCTGGGAGACGTGGTCGGAGAAGCCCAGGACCTCAGAATCCTGGCTATGGTGAAGGATGCCAACGGCCAAACGCCCGAAGCCGAGCGCCTTCTGCGTGAAGTGATGCAGAAGGCCGACTCGCTGAGCCGGCCTCACCTCGCCGCCACCGCGGGCCGCGAGCTGGCTGGGCTGCTCGAGCGGGAGGGACGCGAGGACGAGGCTCGGGACACGGCACGTCGGGCCTACTCGCTGTTCGCGCAGCTGGGCGCTTTGGCGGAAGCCGACAAGCTGCACGCGCTCGTGACCCGATAGCCGCCTTCTGCTTGCGCCCCGGTCTCACGCTTCACCCAGAGGCCTGGGACCGGCTGCTCGCCCGAGGTCGCGGGCTCCGCGGCTTCGGATCGCGGTCAGCCTCTGGGATCCGCGCCTGCCTCCCGAACCCGCGCTTGAAGCGACCGCAAGGACTCTGAAAGGTACTCGACTTCTTCTTCCAGAGCCTCGACGCGCTTGCCCAACTCGGGCTCCGCCGCTGCCCTCGGCTCTACGCGGCGCGCCAGGGCGCGTCCAAGCTCCGAGTCGAGGAGGATGGCGAGCAGCGGTATCATGAGGAGCAGCGTGACGACGATGCCCAGAACCCACATTTCAGGGAGCGTTTGGGGGTAATTCGGGCAATGGACCTTCCCTAGCCTGCCATTACAAACGGCGTGACGTTCCCGGCGGTGCTGCGCCGCCGCCGAGTGCGCGGGCTGCCGGTTACGCCTCCCACCGCTTGATCGCCAGGCATACGTTGTGCCCGCCGAACCCGAACGAGTTGGTGAGCGCCAGCCGGACTGGGCGCTCGATGACCTGGTTGTGCGCGTAGTTCAGATCGCAGCCTGGATCGGCCTCGCTGAAATTGATGGTGGGAGGGATCTTCCCCTCACCAACCACGAGTGCGCAGATCACGGCCTCCACCCCGCCCGCGGCGCCGAGCGTATGCCCGGTCATCGATTTCGTCGAGCTGACGACGAGTTTGTAGGCGTGCTCGCCGAATACCTTCTTGATCGCCTGGGTCTCGCTGAGGTCGTTCAAGGGCGTCGAAGTGCCGTGGGCGTTGATATATTCCACGTCGCTCGGCCGGGCACCGGCATCTTCGAGTGCGAAGCGCATCGCGCGCTGGGCGCCCTCTCCCTCCGGCGCCGGTGCGGTCATGTGATGGGCATCAGCCGTCTGACCGTACCCGACGACCTCCGCGAAGATAGGGGCGCCGCGTTTCTGGGCCAACTCGGAGTCTTCCAGCACCAGCATGCCACAGCCTTCGCCCAGCACGAAACCGTCGCGTTGGGCGTCGAAGGGCCGACTGGCGGTCTCCGGCGAATCGTTACGGAACGAGAGCGCCTTCATCGATGCGAAGCCCGCCATCGTCAGCGGAGTGACCGACGATTCCGCGCCGCCGGTGATGATCAGATCGGAGACGCCGTCGCGTATCAACCGGAAGGCGTTTCCGACGGCGTGGGCGCCGGAGGCGCAGGCCGAGACCGTCGTATAGTTTGGACCTTTCGCGCCGTATTTCATCGCGATCAGTCCCGGCGCCATGTCGGCGATGAACATGGGCACGAAAAACGGTGATACCCGCTCCGCCCCTTTTTCCAGGTAAGTGCGGTGTTGGGCTTCGAGGGTCGTGATCCCTCCGATCCCACTTCCCGTGATCACGCCAAAGCGATCCGGCAGCACGTCCAGCGGCTTGTCGATCAGGCCGGCGGCCTCCATGGCCTGCGCGGTCGCCGCGAGGGCGAAGTGGGTGAACCGGTCGGTTCGCTTCGCCTCCTTGCGGTCGAGATACTGAAGCACATCAAAGTCTTTTACCTCGGCCGCAAAGCGGACCGGGAGATCGGACGGGTCGAAGGCGCTGATCCGCGCCGCGCCGCTTTTGCCAGCCAGCAGCGCCTCCCAGTTGCTGCGCACATCGTTCGCTATGGCCGTGATCAGGCCCATGCCCGTCACGACCACGCGGCGGTTGTTCGCTGCCATCGGCTGCGTCAAGACCCTTCCTTCTCTTCGAGATACTTGATGGCGTCGCCGACCCGCTCCATCTTCTCGGCGTCCTCGTCAGGAATCTCGATCCCGAACTCCTCTTCGAACGCCATCACCAGCTCCACCGTGTCCAGGGAGTCGGCACCCAAGTCCTCGACGAAAGACGCCTCGGGCGTGACTTTTGAGGGTTCGACTCCCAGCTCGTTCACGATGATATCCCGAACGCGTGCTTCGATGTCTGCCATGAGCTTCTCCTTTTCCTTTTCTCCCAGAAGCCTTGAGCGCTGGGTTTCTCGATCGAACCGAAACTACATGACCATACCGCCGTCCACAACGATCACCTGCCCCGTGATATACCGGGCGCCGGGACCGGCCAGGAATCGAATCACCGGAGCCACATCTTCCGGCTTCCCCAGCTGACCCATCGGAATCTGCGCCAGCAAGGCCGCGCGTGTTTCCGGGCCCAGCTCGGCGGTCATCCGGGTTTCGATGAAGCCCGGTGCCACCGCGTTGGCCCGCACGCCGCGCGGCGCCAGCTCTTTGGCCACCGCCTTGGTCAAACCGATGAGGCCGGCCTTGGCCGCGGCGTAGTTGCTCTGGCCCGCATTTCCCGTCAGACCGACGACGCTGGACACGTTGATGATCGAGCCGGCACGCCGCCGAATCATGCCCCTGGCGACCAATTTCGTCAGCTGGAAGGCCGCTTTCAGGTTGACGTTCAGAACGGCGTCCCAGTCTTCGTCGCGTATGCGCAGCAACAGTTTGTCCCTCGTGACCCCCGCATTGTTCACGAGGATGGAGATCGGCCCCATCTGGCTCTCGACCTCGCTCACCATGGCCGAGAGACACTCGACATCCGTGACATCGCAGATGAACGCCCGACCTCGCCTGTCCACCAGCTGCGATAGCGCTTCCTTTTCGCGATCCGAGTGGCGACTCACCATCGCGACTTGGGCTCCGGCCTGGCTCAGCTCACGGGCCGTGGCCAGCCCGATCCCCCGAAACGCACCGGTGACGACGGCCACCGAACCTTGAAGTTCCCCCATCACGACAAGTCCCTGCCCAAACGTTCGACATCTTCGGGCCGGCCCACTTCGCTGCCGCGCAGTCCCGAGTCGATGCGTTTGAGCAACCCTGTCAGCACCTTGCCCGGGCCGAGTTCAACGAACTGGTCGACTCCCTCCTCGGCGATGCGCAAGATGCTCTGCGTCCAGCGCACGGGAGCCGTCAGCTGCCGGACCAGCGAACTCCGCGCAGCGGCCGCCTCACGCACCGGTTCAGCGGTCGCGTTGGCGACGACTGGGAATTCGGGGTCTCGAAAGGGGACGCCGTCGAGTTCGGCGCGCAACCCCGCCTCCGCATCCGCCATGAGGGGCGAGTGGAAGGCCCCGCTGACTGGCAGCGGCTTCACCATGCGAGCCCCCGCCGCTTTCGCCAATTCGCTGGCTCGCCCGACGGCAGCCGCCTCTCCCGAGATCACGATCTGGATGGGCGAGTTGAAGTTGGCCGCGACGACCGTGCCGCCAGACGCCTCGACCTTTGCACAGATCTCTTCCACGGCGTGCGGCTCGAGACCGATGATCGCCGACATCGTTCCCGCTCGCGCGGCCGCCATCAGCTCTCCGCGCCGGCGTACGAGCCGCACCGCGTCCGGAATCTCGAGAGCGCCGGCCGCCGCGTAGGCGCTGAACTCACCCAGCGAGTGGCCGGCCGCCAGGCGAACCCGGCTTGCCAGCCGTTCCCGCGTGACCACCCAGGCCGCCAGACTGTGTACGAGGATGGCGGGCTGTGCGTTCTCCGTCTGGCGCAGCTCCTCCTCCGGCCCGTTCCAACACAGCTCCGACAGCGCAAAACCCAGCACCTCATCCGCCGTTCGAAACACCTCACGGGCGGCTGGGAATGCCTCGGCCAACTCGAGACCCATGCCGGTGTGTTGACTGCCCTGACCCGGAAACAGCACCGCGACGGCGGTCATCGATATCGTCCAACTACCATCGCACGAGCGTGGCGGCCCAGGTGAACCCCGCCCCAAACGTGACCATCAACACCAGCGAGCCGTCGACGATTCTGCCGGCGCTCCGGGCCTCATGTAACGACACCGGCACCGAGGCCGAGGATGTATTGCCGAAGCGGTCCACGTTGACCCAAACCCGGTCCATCGGGATACCCGCGTACTTGGCAGTCGATTCGATGATCCGGATGTTGGCCTGGTGTGGAACCAGAAGATCGATCTCATCTTTCGAGATCCCCGCCTCGGATAGAACGGCGTCGACGGCCTCGCACATTGAGCGAACGGCCGCCTTGAAGACCTCACGCCCCGCCATCTTGAGGTAACCGTCCCGGGCTGCGATCTCGGCGACGTCGATCGGGGTCCGGACGCTCTGGGGCGGCCGGTGCAACAGATCGGCCAGTGTGCCGTCGGACCGCATGTAGCTGGCGATGACCCCTCGCCCTTCCTCTTCGGATGGGACCACCAGGGCGGCGCCGGCTGCGTCGCCGAACAACACACAGGTCGCACGGTCGGTCCAGTCGACGATCGAGCTCATCCGCTCGGTAGCGATGCAGAGCGCCGTTCGGATCTGGCCGGTGGCGACCAGCCCCTGGGCGATCGAAAGCGAGTAGAGCCAGCCGCTGCAGGCCGCCCACACATCGAAAGCGACGGCGCGGTTCGCCCCGAGAATCGCCTGGATATCACACGCCGTGGCGGGCAACAAACGATCGGGCGTGGCCGTAGATACGATAATGGCGTCGACCTCACTGGCCGGCAGACCCGCTTCGGCGAGCGCCGCCTCCGCCGCGTGACACCCCATTTGGGCCACACCGACATCGTCCTCAGCGATGCGTCGCTCCCTAATACCGGTGCGCTCGACGATCCACTCATTCGTCGTATCGACCATCCGCTCGAGCTCGGCGTTCGTGAGGACCTTGGCGGGGGTCCACATCCCGGTAGAAGCGAGGCGTATCGTGGCTCCAGCCATGGTCACGACCTCCCGCTGGCAAGCACGCAAAGCTCGCTTTTCAGGTGTTCGACCATTTTACCCCCTACGGACCTGGTCGCCACACGCACGCGATGTGGTGACGATCACATTGCAAGAACCGCTAATGATTGAAGGGCCTCGACGCGCCACGCACCGGTACGACCGGCGCGTTGGAGCCCCCATCTCAGCGAGGGACTTATCTGCTTTCTGTTCTAAATTGACTCCCGCTTCGCAGCCTACACCCGGTGACGACACCCAACTCGCCGCCCAGCAGCCTGCCCCGAAACCGCCAGACGTCGGCGCGAGTTGCCTCCGAGGGCCATGTCCAATCCGCCGGGCGATAAACGATAGCGTCACCCGAGCATGCCCAGGCGACGCGCTCTGCCCGATTCCTTGCCAGGCGATTGCGAAGACCCTAGAGCTCGGACTCGACTTGAATGAACTCTACGTCTCTGTAGTGACCACACGTCGGGCACACCCGATGCGGCAGCTTGGGATCCCCGCAGCGAGGACAGGGCTGCGTTGCCGCCGCCTGCGCCTTGTAGTGAGTGCGGCGTTTACGTTTTCGGGCTTTCGACGTGCGTTTCTTCGGTACAGCCATCTCTATCACCTACGGGTGGTCAGCTTTCGCTGCGCAGCGTCTGCAAGGGACCCCAGCGCGGGTCTGGCTCGGCAGCGCCGCACGCACACTTCTCTCTGTTCAGATTCGCTCCGCATCCGGGACATAGGCCCCGGCAGTCCGGGCGGCAAAGCGGGAAGGCAGGGATCGCCATGATCAACCGCTCCCGCATAACGTGGCCCAGATCGAGCTCCACGGCCTGCGGATCGAGGGCGTACACCGTCAGGTCGCCTTCCGACTCGCGCGTCTTCGGGTCGAACAGCAGACCCAGCTCCTCCGCCACCTCCAACTCCACGCCCTCGAGACAGCGGCGGCAGACGGTCGCGATGCGGCTCGAAAACGAGCCGTGGAGCCAGACACCGCGGGCCGCCGATCCCTCCGCCAGCCCCTCGAGCGCCAGCGGCGCGACCAGCTCCACACCGATGCCCTCCCACAGCGGATCGCCGATCGCGATCGCGCCGCGAACCTCAACCGGCGCCTGCTCTAAACGCCGTAAGTCTATAGTCAGCACGGCGCCCATAGTCTATCGGGGGTCGTGATTCCTGTCAACGCGGCAGCCCGCCCACCTTCACCCGGCGCTCAGAATCTCCCGCTGCGAGAAGAAGAAGGCGAGTTCCTGACGCGCCGTCTCGTCTGAATCCGACGCGTGAATCGCGTTCCGCTCTTTGTTCTCAGCGAACAGCGCGCGTACGGTCCCGGGCGCCGCTTCGGCCGGATCTGTAGCCCCAATTACCTTTCGCAGCGCCGCGACGGCGTCCTCGCGCTCGAGCGCCATCGCCAGAACGGGACCGGACGTCATGAAGCGCTTCAGCGGCTCGTAGAAGGGCCTTTCGCGGTGCACGGCATAGAACGCCCCGGCCTGCTGCGCGTCGAGCCGCACGAACCTGGCCGCGCGGATTGTGAAGCCCTCTTCCTCGAGCTTCGCGATGATCGGGCCGACCTTTCGAGCCGCGACGGCGTCGGGCTTGATGATGGCAAGAGTCAGGCTCATGTCGTTTTACACCGAATGTTCAAGCAGTTTCGTGATGATGTCTGTGCGCGAGAGCAGGCCGACGAGCTTTCCTTCTTTCACGACGGGCAGTTGCGTGCTCCCCACCGACAGCATGATCCCCAATACATCGACGATCAGTTGTTCTTCCGAAAGGCAAAGCACGCTTCGCTGCATGACGTCTCGCACCTCGACATCCTGGACGGGCGGCTTCGTCGCCTCGTCCGCAGAGACGGGGCCCAGGGCCTGCGGAAGGAAGTGCTGGATCACTTCCACCTCGGTCACCAGACCGAGTACTTCACCGTTGTCGCTTACAACCGGCAATCCCCGGCGTCCGTGTCGAACCATCAGGTGAAGGGCCTCCGACAGAAGCGTCTCGGGAGACACGGTCTGAAACTGCCGGCTCATCAAGTCCTGCACCGCGAGGTCCGGGCGGATCAGAGCGTCGTGGGAGGCCACGATCTGGCTGAACGCCTCTGCCGTGGCGGCGGCGGCCAGCTGCTTGGAGATCGCGCTGTCACCCAGGAGACGACTCAAGGCGGCGAGCGTCTTGAGGTAGTAGTTGGCGGCCGTGCGCGGGGCGACGATCAGGACGAGAAAAACGGCGCCGGCGGCGCCCTTGGGCGCAAACGGGAACGGCTGCCGCGAGGTCGCTATGGCGACCGCGAGTCCCCGAACGGCATCCGAGCGGTAGTGGGCGAGGATGGCACGGCCACCCAGCGTCGGCAGCTCACCGGTCGCGATCTCGTCATCGACCAGCCGATTCAGCTTCGGCCGGTCCAGGATCACGCCGGCCTCGTCGAGGCGGTCGGCGAGGCGCATGACCGCTTCGCGGTAGCCCTTGGCCTCCAGACCGACGAGGATGTGATCCGTGGGCAGGAGCTTCGACAGGTGGACCGCGTTAACCACTCAGGGCCCTCGAAACGATTTCGGGCATGTCGGCGGGCCGTTCGGCCACCTCCACCCCGTTCTCTTTAAACGTGGCGATCTTTTCGGCCGCCGTGCCCTGCGAACCGGAGATGATCGCCCCGGCATGGCCCATCCGCCGGCCCGGAGGCGCCGTCTGGCCGGCGACGAAGCCCACGACCGGCTTTGTGAGCCGTTCTTTGATGTGGCGGGCCGCGTTTTGCTCATCGCTCCCGCCGATCTCACCGATCAAGACGATAGCCTCCGTCTGTGCATCGCGCTCGAAGGCGTCGAGACAGTCGATGAAGTTCGTCCCGATCACCGGGTCCCCTCCGATCCCGACGCAGCTCGACTGGCCCAGGTCGGCACAGGTGAGCGCCCACACCACCTCGTACGTCAGCGTCCCCGAGCGGCTGACCACACCCACCGGGCCCGGTTTGACGATCTGACCCGGAATGATCCCGAGCTTCGCCTGACCCGGCGAGATCATGCCGGGGCAGTTTGGCCCGATGAGACGCGCGCCTTGATCCGCCACGTAGCGTGTCGCCCTCAACATGTCGAGCACCGGAATCCCCTCGGATATGCAGACGATCAAGTCGATACCCGAGTCCGCGGCCTCGCAGATCGCGTCGGCGGCGAACGCCGCGGGCACGTAGATCACGCTGGCGGTCGCCCCGGTCTCATGTCGGGCCTCCTCGACCGTGTCGAAGATCGGTACCCGGTCATCCAACTTCTGGCCGCCCTTCCCCGGCGTCACGCCGGCGACGACCTTCGTTCCGTATTCGAGCATCTGTCGGGTGTGGAAGGAACCGTCGCGCCCGGTGATGCCCTGGACGACGACCCGAGTGCTCTTGTCCGCGAATATCGCCATCGAAATCGTACCTTTGAGCTAATTCTTCGCCAGTTCGACGGCCTTCTGCACGGCGGCGTCCATGTCCGTCATCGCGCTGAAGCCGGCAGCCTCCAGGATCTGCACCGCCTTCTCTTCGTTGGTGCCGGTCAGCCGGATCGTGATCGGCCGCTCGAGCTTGATCTGGCGGGTGGCCTCGACGATGCCGTTCGCCACATCATCACAACGCGTGATGCCGCCGAATATGTTGAAGAGGATCGACTTCACCGCAGGGTCTGCCGTGATGATCTGGAGCGCCGTCACCACTTTTTCGGGGCTCGACGACCCGCCGATGTCGAGGAAATTGGCCGGCTCACCACCGTAATACTTGACCAGGTCCATGGTCGCCATCGCCAGACCAGCACCGTTCACACAGCACCCGACATCACCCTCGAGCTTGATATAGGTCAGCCCCTGAGCACGCGCTTCGACCTCGGCCGCTGCTTCGCTCTCCGAATCCCGATACGCGGCGATCTCCTTACGCCTGAACAGCTCGTTGTCATCGATGTTCATCTTCGCGTCGATGGCAAGCAAGTGGCCCGCCTCCGTCGTGATCAGCGGGTTGATCTCGAGGAGCGAAGCGCCCGCATCGATCATCGAGTCGTAGAGCTTCTTGATGATGTCGGCAGCCTGTCGAGCGCGTCCCGTGTCGTCGCCGTAAAGCTTGAAGGCGAGGCGCGACGCCTGGTGCGGCAACAGCCCGTATCGCGGGTCGACCTTCTCTTTGAAGATCAGCTCCGGAGTCTTGGCCGCTACTTCCTCGATGTCGATCCCGCCTTCCGGCGACGCCATCAACACCACGGCGCCGGATGACCGGTCGACGATCGCGCCTAAGTAGGCTTCGTGTGCGATCTCTTCCGCCGGGCTCACGAGCACCTTGCCCACCGTGAGGCCCTTGATCTGCATCCCCAAGATCTTCTGAGCTGCCTGACGCGCCTCGGCGGGACCCGAGGCCAGCTTCACGCCACCGGCTTTCCCACGCCCACCGGCGTGAACCTGAGCCTTGACCACGACCGCGCGCCCGAAACCGGCGGCGATCCGCTCCGCCTCCTCGGGTGTCCGGGCCACCTCACCGGGCGGAACCGGGATCCCATGTTGGCGAAAGACTTCTTTGGCCTGGTATTCGTGAATGTTCATAACGTCATCCGTTGGAGATCTGTGTTCCCGCCTGACCCTTGAGCGCGGCCAAACCTTGATCGAGCTGGGCGATGTGGACGCTTTCGCCTCCACCCTGTAAGAAATGGACCGCCGCCTTCACTTTCGGCCACATACTGCCCCGACCCAGCTCGCGGGTCTCCAGCAGCGCCTCGGCCTCTTCGGATGTCAGGTGATCGATTCTTTTGGCGGCCTCCGTGCCGTATCCCGTGTAGACCCCATCAACATCCGTTAGCATCAGCAGTGTTCTCGCCCCGATCGCGCACCCCAGCAGCGACGCGGCCAGATCTTTGTCGACGACCGCATCGAACCCTTCCAGACCCAGGGTCGGATGACGGTATGCCGGCACCCCCCCTCCCCCGGCGGCGATCACGATCACGTCGTCCTCGACCAGCCGCTGAATCATATCGCGCTCGACGATCTCCAGTGGCACGGGGCTCGGCACAACGCGCCGCAGGATGCCCTTCTTGTCCTCCCTCACCTCCCAGCCGGCGGCTCGCAATCGCTCGGCCTGCTCCTTCCTCAAAGCTCGACCGATGAACTTCGCCGGCTGCCTCGACTCCGGCGCGTCCGGGTCGACCAGCACCTGCGTGATCTGCGTGACGACCTGTCGCGTGATGCCGGCGCTCCGCAGTCCGTTCTCCAGAGACTGCTGGATCATGTATCCGATCCACCCCGCCGTCGCCGCGACCAGCACGCCGAGCGGAAGCTCGGGAAGAACATCGGCGGCCAGCTCGTTTCGCAGCAACTCATCGCCCACCTGGGGGCCGTTCCCATGGACGATGGCGATCTGCCAGCCCAGCCGGGCAAGCTCGATCACGCTGGTCAAACTCTCCCGCGTATGCCGGAACTGATCGAAGACGGTCACGTTCTCGGCCGCGGGGGCGAGCGCGTTTCCGCCCAAGGCGACGATCACCTTTCCAGGACGCGCGGCCATACCCGTTACACCTCAGTCTGACCTTAGACGCCCGCCGTGGCGCCCTTGCTGGTCCCTTCCAGAACGGACGGCGGGAGACCGCTCCGCGGCCTGCGGGTCAAATCTCGAGGCCCTGTACGCGCAGCCAGTTATAGACCTCGTCGCGGATGGCGGCGAGCCGCGGCTCGCTGGTCGCCTCGAAGCGCAGCACCACGATCGGCTGTGTGTTGCTCGCCCGGATCAGCGCCCAGCCGTCCTCGAACTTCACACGGGCGCCATCGATATCGTTGACGGGGTGGTGACGCTTGAAGTGCTCGACGGCCGCGGCGACGATCTCGAACTTCTTCGCGTCGGAGCACTCGACCCGTATCTCGGGCGTCGCTGCGAGTCGCGGCACACCCTCAAGGAGTTTCGAGAGAGGGCCACCGGATCGCGCCACGACGTCGACGAGCCTGCAGGCGGAATAAAGGCCATCGTCGTAGCCGTAGTAGTCGTCGCCGAAGAACATGTGGCCGCTCATCTCGCCCGCAACTCGGGCGCCCGACTCACGCATCTTCTCTTTGATCAACGAGTGCCCGGTCTTCCACATGATCGGCACGCCGCCGGCGTCTCGGATCGCGTCCTCCAGTACCTGCGAGCATTTGACATCGAAGATGATCTGCTCGCCCGGCCGAGAACGCAGGGCATCCAGGGCGTAGACCAGCAGCAGATAGTCGCCACGCACGATCTCACCGTTCTCGTCCACCGCGCCGATCCGGTCCGCGTCGCCGTCGAAGGCGACACCCAGCTCGGCGCCGGTCGAGCGCACGCGCGCGATAAGCTCGCTGAGGTTCGCGTCGACGGTCGGGTCCGGGTGGTGGTTGGGAAAGCGGCCGTCCGACTCGCAATACAGCGCATCGACTCGAGCGCCGATCCCCTCGAGAAGCTGCACCGCCGCCAGGCTGCCGGCACCGTTTCCACAATCGATCACCACCGATACAGGGCGTTCCAGCTTGAACCGCCCTACGACGTCCGCGATGTAGTCGGCGAGTATCGGCCGACTCTGGTAGCTGCCCTGCCCCGTGGCGAATCGCTTCGTCTCGATCCGCTTCCACAGCCCACGGATCGCGGGACCGTAGAATGGCGCATGCGCGGTCAGCATCTTGAAGCCGTTGTATTCGGGCGGGTTGTGCGAGCCCGTCACCTGGATCCCGGCGTCGCACTCGAGGTGATGTACCGCGAAGTACAGAGCCGGCGTCGGGACCAGACCGACATCTCGCACGTGGGCGCCCGCCGCCCTCAGCCCCGATGCGAAAGCTTGCGCCAGATCCTCCGAACTCAAGCGGTTGTCGCGGCCGAGTGCCACCGTGGGCTCCGCGCCGCGCCCGTCCTCACGCAGTTGCGATCCGAAGGCGCGCCCCACTTGTTCCGCCACGTCAGGGCGTAGATCGTCCCCCACGACGCCCCGCACGTCGTACTCACGGAAAATATGCTGGCTTACCGGCATCGCGCCTCCCATCGGCCCCGAAGTCTTTTCCACGCGTTGAATCTCGGCTCGTGCGCCGGCTAGCGCCCGGCCATAGGGTTGGAATCGATCACGCGCTCAGCCACCTGTCTCAGCCCCTCGACACTCTGACGCGCCTTCAGCAGGGGCCATGAGGGGAAGAGGCCGAGGATGATCGTGATCGCTGCGCAGACGACCAGGGCCGTCCTCAACATCCCACCCCAGACCAGCCGGCCGAGAGGTTCCGTCTGCGGCTTCATGTACATCGTCACGATGACCCGCAAGTAGTACCAGTAGGAGATCAGAGTCGTGACGGCCAGGATGACGGCGAGGTTAACGTACCCCGCTTCGACGGACGCCCGAAGGATATAGAACTTGCCGACGAAGCCGCCGGTGGGGGGCAGACCCGCCAACGACACGAGGAAGAGGGAAAGCGCGGCGGCGGCCACCGGGTGACTCCAGCCCACGCCGGCGTAATCCGACAGCCGCTGGCGGCGGTCGTTCTTGCCGGCGAGCACGAAGACAATCGCGAACGCCCCGATGATCATGACGGTGTACGCCACCAGGTAGAAAAGGAACGAGGCCATCCCGGACTGGTTCGCCGCGATCAGCGCGACGAGCAGATAGCCGGCGTGCGCGATCGACGAGTAGGCGAGCAGCCGCTTGACGTTGTCCTGAACGAGAGCAATCAGGTTCGGGACGATCATCGTCAGCACCGCCAGCCACCAGATCACGCGTTCCCAATACGGATGGAGATCGCCCAGCGCGACCACGAATATGCGAATGAAGGCAGCGAACGCGGCTGCTTTGATCGCGGCCGCCAGGAACGCGGTGATCGGGGTCGGCGCCCCTTCGTAGGCATCGGGGGTCCAGACGTGGAACGGTACCGCCGAGACCTTGAAGCCAAAGCCGATCGCCATCAGGGCCAGGCCAACGATCGCCAAGATGCTCAGCGAGCCGGCGTCGAGCGTCGACGCCATCAGCGACAGATTGGTCGTCCCGCCTGCCGCGAAGAGCAGAGCCATTCCATACAGCAGGAAGGCGCTGGAGAAGGCGCCGAGCAGGAAGTACTTGAGAGCCGCCTCGGCCGATCGCGGGTCTCGCTGATTGAAGCCTACCAGAACATAGACCGCCAGCGACATGAACTCGAAACCGAGGAAGATAAGGATCAAGTCCCGGCTGCCGGCCAGCAGCATCATCCCCACGACGGCGAACAGGAGCAAGGCGTAGAATTCACCCTGCCGGATCTCTTCACGCTCTGTGTAGTCGAACGAGATCAGGACGACGAGCAGAGCCGCACCCAGAAACAGGAAGTTGGTGAAGATGCGGTACCCGTCGATCGCAATCATCCCCGTCCGCCCGACTTCTTCCACCCCCATGAGCCAGATGTTCGCCAGCGTGGCGAGCGCGATCGCGATGACGGCGCCCTGCCCCAATTTGCGAAGGTCGCTCTTGCGCGCGAAGCCGTCATATATCAGCAGAACGAGCCCCGCCGCCGCCAGCACGCTCTCCGGCAGCAGCGCCCAGAAGAAGTCGAGATAGCTGGAATAGTCTATCTGCATGGTCAGCTCATTGGCCCGCCGCGGGCGCCGCCGCCTCGCCCGTCCCGGCGACTTGCTGCGGCGCCGCCGGGTCGCTCTCGACGATCAAGGTGATCCGTTCGCTCAACAACTCCGCCGAGGTGGCAACCCGATCGATAAACGGCTTCGGATAGACGCCGAGCAGCACGATCAGCAGCAAGAGGGGCACGATCACAGCCAACTCGAGCCGCGACAGGTCCGCCATCTCGCGGAGCTCCGGAACTTTCACGTCGCTCCAGACGGCGCGGCGTATCATCGGCAACATGTAGTAGGCGGCAAAGACCACACCGGTCGTCGCGAGCAGCGTGATCCAGGGGTGCCGGCCGAAGGCGCCAATCAGGATCAGAAACTCCCCGACGAATCCGTTGAGGCCGGGGAGCCCGATCGATGACAAGGCGACGAGGACGAGACAGCCGCTGTAAATCGGGATCACCTTCGCCAACCCGCTGAAATCAGCGATCTCGTACGTATGCCGACGCTGGTAGAGAAAGCCAGCGAGGATGAACAGTGCCCCGGTCGAGATGCCGTGGTTCACGCTCTGGAGCACGCCACCGGTGATGGCCTCGCCCGTCATCGCGAACGTTCCCACCATGATGAAGCCGAGGTGCGCAACGGAGGTATAGGCGATCAGCTTCTTCAGGTTCGGCTGCACGGCGGCGACCCAGGCGGTGTAGGTGATGCCCGCCAGCGCCAGCACCATCATCACCATAACCACCGTCGTATTCAGCGCGGCGCCCGGGAAGAACGGGATCGCGAAACGCAGAAAGCCGTAGACGCCCATCTTCAGCAGCACCGCCGCAAGGATCACTGACCCAGCCGTGGGCGCCTCGACGTGCGCGTCGGGCAGCCACGTGTGGAACGGGAACATCGGGACTTTGATCGCGAAGGCGAGCGCGAACGCCGCGAACATCCAGTAGTGGAGCGATGCCGGAACCTGAACGCGCAGCATGTCGGCGTAGGCGAGGCTCGGCACCCCAAACTGGTCCTGGTGCAGCCAGAACATCACCAGAATCGCGACCAGCATCAGCAGCGATCCGAACGCCGTGAACAGGAAAAACTTTACGGCGGCGTAGATGCGGCGCTCATGTCCCCAGACCCCGATCAAGAAATACATCGGGATCAGCGTCACTTCCCACATCACGTAGAACAGGAACAGATCGAGAGCGAGGAACACACCCAGCATCCCCGTCCCGAGCAGAAGCAACATCGCGTAGTAGAGCCGCTCTTTCTCCTTGATCTGCTCCCACGACACGAGCACCGAGATCGGCAGCAAGAACGTGGTCAGCAAGACCAGCAACAGCGAGATACCGTCCATCCCCAGCGAGTACGAGATGCCCCAGTCGGGGATCCAGGGGACCGCGACGAAGTTCTGGAACTCGACCCTACCCAGATCGAACGTCCAGAACAGCGGGAGCGAAACGAGAAACTCCACCAGGGCGGTGGCAAAGGCCCAGCTCCGCAGCCGCTCTCGCGGCAGGAACAGGCAAACGATCCCCGCGATCCCAGGGAAAAAGATCAGGAAGGTGAGGATCCAGTGCCCGTCGTAGAAGTTCGTCAACAGCGACATCGCGCGTCCGCTTCGTAAAGTCCTATAGGGCGATGGCCCCGAGGACGATCAAGACTCCGAGAACGATGATCAGCACGTAAGTCCCGACGTATCCCGTCTGGAAACGGCTGATGACCCACCCGCCGAAGCGGGTCGTGTAGGCGACTCCGTCTACGAGGGCTCCGTCGATGATCCCCCGGTCCACGAAGCGCCAAGAAAACTGCGTCAACGCTTTGAACGGGCGCACAAGAATCAGATCGTACAACTCGTCCACGTAGTACTTGCGATAGAGAACCCGAAACAGACCTGTGGGCTCGGGCGCCTGCGGCGCGGGGACATACTTCTTGGCCTTCAAGGCCGTGAAGACGACGATCACGACCACGATCGCCGCCACCGTCGAGATGATCGCCCAAACCCCCTCGCCTCCTCCCAACGGCGCGGCGTGCGCCGGCTCACCCGCATGCTCGACCAGGACGTGCTCCGCCGCCTCGAAGCTGGGGTGCAGGAAGTGGTGCAGCCAGCTGAACTCGGGCAGGAACGGAAGCGCGTCCGGCACGTTGATCCAGCCGCTCACGACCGATCCGATCGCCAGCGCGACGAGCGCTCCGCCCATCACCAGCGGCGCCGGGTGCAGCGCCTTGCGGGCCGCCTCGCCCGTGCGATTGGTTCCGTGGAAGACCATCACCAACCAGCGCGTGATGTAGCCGGCCGTGAGCAGAGCGGTCACGATCGCGACGGCCCAGAGCACGGTCTGTCCGCGAGCGCCGACGGACCAGATGATCTCGTCCTTCGAGAAGAACCCCGCCAACGGAAAGACGCCGGCGAGGGCGAGGGCCCCGATCCAGGCGGTGCGGAAGGTGGTCGGCATGTGGCCTCGCAGAGCACCCATGTTCCGCATGTCCTGGGTCATGTCCTCGCCCGCCGGCTGGCCCGCGTGTTCCAGCGCGTGATGCATGGCGTGAATCACGGCGCCCGACGCCAGGAAGAGCAGAGCCTTGAAGAACGCATGGGTGGCCAGGTGGAAGATTCCAGCCGTATAGGCCCCGACACCCACCGCCAGGAACATGTAGCCGAGCTGTGAGATCGTGCTGTACGCGATTACCCGCTTGATGTCGTACTGCTGGACGGCGATGGTCGCCGCGAACAGGGCCGTGACCCCACCCACCACCGCCACCACGCTCATGCTCAGCGGCGCTAACGCGAACAGCACGCCCGCTCGCGCCACCAGATAGACACCCGCGGTGACCATCGTTGCCGCGTGGATCAGTGCCGAGACGGGGGTCGGGCCGTGCATGGCGTCGGGCAGCCAGACGTACAGCGGGATCTGCGCGGACTTTCCGGTGCAGCCCAGGAATAGGAGCAACGTAATCAGGGTAACGGCCGCGCCGCCGTACTGGAGCGCGTCGGGCGCCAGGCTGAACACGCCCTGATAGTCGAGTGTGCCGAGGTAAGCGAAGATGGCAAACATCGCCACCAGGAACCCGAAATCGCCTATTCGGTTGACGATAAACGCCTTTTGGCCCGCCTCGGCCTTCGCCGGCTCCGTGAACCAGAAGCCGA
>CAYGAJ010000006.1:0-727 GCA_964347815.1 uncultured Gemmatimonadota bacterium
TCAAGCTGCTCAAGGAGCATGGTGACAAGAAGGTCGGCGAGGTCACGGTCGCCCAGGCGATCGGTGGCATGCGTGGCGTCAGGTGCTTGGTCACGGACATATCGTACCTCGACCCGAACGAAGGCATCCGTTTCCGCGGCTACACGATCCCGGAGACGCTGGCGAAGTTGCCGAAGGTTCCCGGCGCCGAGATGCCGTTCGTCGAGGGCCATGTCTGGCTGCTGTTGACCGGCGACATTCCGAACAAGAAGCAAGTCGAGGAATTGGTCGCCGAGTTCAAGAAGCGGAGCCAGGTGCCCCAGTACGTCTGGGACGTGCTGCGCGCGATGCCACGTGACACGCATCCGATGACGATGTTCTCGGCTGCCCTTTTAGCGATGCAGCGCGACTCCGTGTTCGTGCAGGAGTATCAGAAGGGCGTCGACAAGATGGACTACTGGAAGCCCACGATCATCGAGGCGGATCCCGATCTCGACTTCGGCGGCAACTTCGCCCACATGATGGGGATCGATAAGCCCTACGACGATGTCGCTCGTCTCTACTTCATCCTGCACTCCGACCACGAGAGCGGTAACGTCAGCGCGCACACCGGCCATCTCGTCGCCAGCGCGCTATCGGACGTGTACTACGCGGCCGCGGCGATGATCAACGGGCTGGCGGGACCGCTGCACGGTCTGGCGAACCAGGAGGTGCTTCGCTGGATCCAGGGCGTGATGGACAAGATGGG
>CAYGAJ010000006.1:794-32931 GCA_964347815.1 uncultured Gemmatimonadota bacterium
TGCTGTACAAGGTCGTCCCGCCGATCCTCCAAGAGCAGGGTAAGGCGAAGAACCCCTGGCCGAACGTCGACGCTCAGTCCGGGGTCATCCAGTGGCACTACGGTGTGCGCGAGTACGACTACTACACCGTGATGTTCGGGATCGGCCGTGCGCTCGGCGTGCTTTCAAACATCGTTTGGGATCGTGCCCTCGGCTACCCGATCGAACGGCCCAAGTCGTTGACCACGGCGATGCTGGAGGAGTCGGTCGGTATCAAGGGGTAGTCGGGACGGACCGGCGGCGCGGTAGACGCAGCCGATCGAGCCACGTCGCCGCCCCCTTTATAAGCGAAGCGCCACGCCGGGCCCACGGACCGGCGTGGCGCTTCGTTCTATCATTGGTCGCTACCTCTTGGGCCGCTTCCGATCGTTCAGCACGCTTTCCAGCGCCACAAAGACCCGAGGTTCGAACCAGATGCCCTGACTCTCACGCAGTGCTTCGAGCGCCTCCATTTCGGAACAGGCCGGGCGATGCGCCCGATTTTCGGTCATCGACGCGAACATCTCGGCCAAGCCCACGACCTGTGCGCCGAGTGGGATCTGCGAGCCCTTCAAGCCCCGCGGGTAGCCGGAGCCGTTCACGCGCTCGTGATGGCAACGAACGAACTCCACCGCCTGCCCGATGTGCGTCAGTGGCTTCAAGATGTTGGCCCCGACTTCGGTGTGTTTCTGAACGGATTGGAATTCCTCGCGAGTCAGCTGACCTGACTTCAAGAACACCGATTCGGGGATCGCGATCATTCCGATGTCGTGCAACAGCCCCGCGGTTCGTAGCTGATCTACCACGCGCGCTTCCAGACCCAGCTTCTTTCCCATCGCCTCACAGCATTCCGCCACCCGTTCGCTGTGTCCCTTGAGCCGGGCGTCCTTCGCCTCCATGGCGCGAACCAGCGATGACAACATGGCCACCGACACCCGTTCCAGCTCGCGCGACTTACCGCGCAGCTCTTCGGTCCGTCGCTCGACCTCGGCGCGGAGCCAGCCCTCGATCTTACGCCGATACAGCTCCTGGCCTCGGCGCCTCAGTGCCCGGCTCGCCGACTCGCTGAGCTTTTCGATCGAGATGGGCTTCGTCAGATAGTCCCGCACGCCGAGCCGCAGCGATTCGACTGCGGTGTCGGTATCGGCCGCGCCGGTGAGTACCAGGATCGCCAGATCCGGGTCTTCCTCCAGCGCCCGGCGTGACAGCTCGATCCCGTCGATCTCCGGCATGCGGATATCGGTGACCAGCAGCGCGACCCCGCCCTGGGCGATGCGCTCCAGGGCGGCCGCGGCGGTGTCAAACGCCTCGACCTGATAGCCCTCTCGACTGAGCGCCCTTTGCAGCAGGCTCAGCACCGCCGCCTCGTCGTCCACGACGACGATCTTCGTCTCCTCCGGCGGTGGCAGACCGACTCCGCCAGGCGGGGCCTCGTCGGTTTCAAAAGGTGTCCAGCGCATGCTTCGGCTTCGTCGGGGGTGCCTGACTTCTTTGGGAATTTGCTGATCTACGGGGTCCGGCGGAAAACCCCGCGCCAGCGCGGTTCGAACCGTCGCCCGCGCTCGGGGGCATAATATCGTTCAAGAGGGAGAAAAAAAGTAGGCCATGGAATTCGACCGCCGAACGGCCGGTCAGCTTTGGGGCGCCGCGGCCGCCTCCACGATGCGCATTCGTTGACCCGGGGTCAGCATGTCACGGCCCACCACTTCGCGGACGATCCGCGCCACGAACGAGTAGCCCCGCGAGTCGGCGCTGAGCCAGCGCTGCCACTCCAGCTCATCGAGCGCCCTCTCGAGCGCCTCGCGCTCGAGAGCCGTCACGCGTCGCAAGATGTTCTCGTCAACGCGCCCGTCGAGCGCCGCCGCCGCCGCCAGCACCTGCTGCGCGTCGGACGACAGTCGCCGGAAGCCGACTCTCACCGCCGCCACGACCGCATCCGGGAGCTCGCCCGGCAACGACTGGTCCAGGGTGTGATACGGCTCCGGCCACGCCTTGCCGGCCGAGCTGAGGTCCAGGCCCAGCGCGACGGCGTGAAGCAGCTCCAGCGCCAGCAACGGCAGGCCCGCCGAATCGGTGGACAGCCGGCGGGTGAGCCGATCGAGCTCGACCTCCGCATAACCGGGAAACGCCCAAGTAGCCAGCGCGTTCAGCGCCTCGGCGGTCAGGGGCCCCAGCTTGATGGTGGCGCCCTCCAGCTCGCGACCGACGTGAGCTCGTAACTCCTCCAGCTCGGTCCGTCCGGGCTGCGGTGCCGCGCCGACAAGCACGAACACCGGAGCTTGCCGCAGATCGCGAAGTAGCACGCCCAGCGTCAGCAGCGACTCTCGGTCCAGCCAGTGCGCGTCGTCGACCACCAGGAACACCGGTCGGCGCGCGGCGATCGCCGCGAGCACATCCACCAGGGCCCGACCCAAACCTGGCGCTGCCTCCTCTCGTTCTTTCGCCGCGAATCGTTGCGCCCACTGGGGCAGCTTGGAGGCGAGAGCGTTCAACGCCGCCGGGGGTGCCGACTCCAGCGCATCGCTGTCCACCGGCACGCCCCGGGCCAGCGCCAACACGCCGCTCCACGCTTCCCCGGCATCCGCCTCCACGGCCCTGACGGTAGTGACGACGGCGCCGTCGAGCCGCGCTCGAGCCGCCAGCTCTTCCGCCAACCGGCTCTTTCCGGTCCCCGCATCGCCCTCGAGGACGCCCAACGCAGCGCGCCCGGTCTCCCGGCAGCGGTTCCAGAGCCCCACCAGCCGGCCAAGCTCGGCTTCGCGCCCCACCAGCGGCGCCCGCCGTGACTCCGCCCCGACCGTAGGCGCCGCGACCCGCTCCGGCAGCTTCCAGGCACGCTCGGACCGGATGCGCTCGGCGAGCTCTTGGGTACCTTCGTCCGGCTCGATTCCGATCTCCTGGTCGAGCCGCTCGACAAAAGTCCGGTACAGTTCGAGCGCTGCTGCCCGGTCTCCCGCGATCGCCAGGCTGCGCATCGCCGCTTCGGCCGCCGGCGCAGACGTCGGATCCAGGGCCAGCGCCCTGCGCGCGTGTAACGTCGCTTCCCGCACCTCGCCGGCATCCACCAGCTCCTTGGCGCGCGACACCAGCGCTTCCACCGAGCGTTCGCGCCAGGCCACCCGTTCAGTGTAAAGCCAGTCCTCCAGTTGGGAGCAGCCCGGTACGCTGAATCCCTCCATGAACTCGCCGGCGACCAGTCGGGCCGCACCCTCCCAGTCTCGATCACGGACCTTGCGGTCGAAGGTGCCCACATCGAGCTCGACCGCCTCCGGCGTTAGCCGTATCAGCGCGGCCTCGCCCTCCAGTCCGGCGGCGCCGAGGTGCTTGCGCAAGACGCGCAGCGACTCGTTGAGAGAATGCCGGGCCGCCGACTCGGGCTTGTCTCCCCACAGCAGGCCGATCAGATGATCGCGGGCCCGGCTTTGGCCGGGCGACAGGGCGAGGTAGAGCAGAAGGGCGAGGTTCTTGCGCCACAACAGCTCGGGCGCTGCGGGACCGCCGTCCACGCTCACGTCGATGGGACCCAGCACACGGCACGAGATCATCGGTCTAGCTCAGTCCGCGTTTCTCAGGCTGCACATGCCGGAACCGTCGCGTCTCACGGTCAAGCGAGCCTCAAGTGGCCGGGCGCCTCAACCCGTGACCTCCCCACCGCAGGCCTGCCGCCTGCGCTCGCCTGCCAGACGGGCCAGCGGCTCGAACGCGCCGGTCGCCGTGGCCCAGAGTTCCACCACTCGCCTCAGGTGTTGGCAAGCGGCTTCTGTTTCGCCTCGTTCCAGAGCGGCCACCCCGCGCCGGTAGCGGCCGTAGGTTCCCAGCGCCCAATCGATCTCGCCGGCCTGCGGAGGCTCGACGCGGGGGTAACCTGCGATATCCACGGTTTCGTACCAGAGCCATTCTCGCTCCGCCGCCGCCAAGTCGCCGAGAGACCCGAGCCATTCGGCGCGCATCAAGTGCAAGACGGCGCGGGCGAAGGGGTCGCCCAGAACTTCTGGCGTCGTCTCTCCTCCTCGTAAAGGCAAGGCCGACGTCTGGTACTCGAGCAAAGGTTCCGATACTCTCAGCGCTTCTCGATACCGGCCTCGCGCCGCCACGTCCATCGCTTCGAGCAGTCGCAGCAGCTGGCTCGAGCTTCCTGGTGGTGACGTCTTGCGCATCGCCCGGCTCCAGTTCCGGCCCCCGGTCGAGTCTCCCGCCGCGTACGCGTCGAAAGCCAGAGTCCACGACGCTCGGGACCCGATCCGCGGGTCGCTGGCCAGTTCAACCAGGCGCCCGCGAACCGCCCGCCGTTCGTCTGTCTCGCTCCACCCCTCGAACCTGATCAAGGCTGCCGGCAGCAGCCGCCACTGCAGCGCCTGCAGCCGCTCCTCCGCATGGCCGATCGCGACGGCGGCCGAGTCGAAGTGCGATTGAGCCTGTTCCAGGCGCCCGCTCGCGACCAGGCCGAGCCCCTGCGCATAATGGCCACCGGCTCTGAACGGAGAGCGAGGAGGCGACCGGCTTACCAGCTCGCGGCCAAACGCGACCTGCGTCTCGGGTATGTCCAGCGATCCGGCCCAGCGAGCCAGCGCGGCAATGGCCAGCTGCTGTCCGAAGACCGGGTGGTCGAGAATCTGGCGGCGGCCGGCCAGCGCCGTCTCGCGCGGACCGAAGCGCTCGACGAAAGCCTGCGAGAACAACTCCGGTGGGTACAGCCACCCCTCTTCCTGGGACGGTGCAATCTCGGACAGCCGACGCAGCGCGCGCTGCGCCGCTTCACGCCGCCCGAGACGGATGTTGGCCCAAGCCAGATGGACGAAGGACGACGCCCAGTAGGGGTTCAGGACCACAGCCGCGTCGAGCACCTCCACCGCCGCCGCCAGCGGCCGTCCCCACAGTGACCCCCGATTGAACAACTCTTCGCCAAAGAGGAAAGCGGCGAAATCGCTGGCGGGATTGTGCTCGTAAGCCTCTTCATACATGGACAGACGTTGGGCCCGCGGTGCGAGCTGTGCCGCCATCAGCTGGCGATCCACCGGCGAAAGGTCGTCGCCGTTCAGATCGAGCAGGGCCCGGTAGTCCGCGTCGTACGGGCCTGTCTCCCCCACCCAGCGCCACGCGTTCGCCAGATGCCACCAGGCGAGCACGAAGCTGGAATCGATCGCGATGGCCTCCTCGTAATAATCGACCGCCGAGCTCCATCGTCCTTGCTCGAACGCGACCAGACCGTCGATGAACCAGCGTAGCGCCTCGAGGTTCGAGGTCAGGCGTGGCACGTCGGGCAGCTCTCGCTGTAGCAGAATCTTGGCGAGACGAAGGCCGATCGAGTCGCTCAGCTCCTGGAAATTGGGCGAGGCGACGCGAATCGGACTCACCGGCACCGGAATGCTGAGTGAATCGAAGACCGACAGCCTCACCTCGGTCGGGTACACCGTCGCCCGGGCCGCTCTGACGGCGCCGAGAGCCGCCGCGGCTCGCTTTTCCGGGGCGACGCCTGCGGCCACCGCCGAATCGTACCAGGGGAAGGCGTACCCGGTGTTGACGATGCTCGCTCCGTGAAGCATGCCGAGGCGGCGCGCCACGTCGTAGGCCAAAGCGCGCCCGTCGATCTCCGCGTTCGGCGGAACCACTTCGAACGGCAGAATCGCCATGTCGGCGGTGGGGGTCAGCGGCGGCTTGTTGAGCAGAGTCCTGGCGAGCGCGAACCCCGCCACCGCGGCGGCCACGGCCAGTGCCCCGACCACGGCACCCTTCGCCCCGCTCCGCCACCGCGCCTCGCGGCTTCCCGCGCCGGCCAGCGCCCGGCTAAACGTCGCCGCGTCGTCCCAGCGGTCGTCCGGCGCGGGCGCCAGGGCGCGACGGAGCACGCGCGCGATCGGGGGTGGGATTCCAAGCCAGTCGACTGCGTCGGCGGAGACGAGGATCGACCAGCGCCTCGCGGTCAGCGATTCGTAGAGCACCATCCCGACGGCAAAGAGATCGGTCTTCGGCGTCACCATGCCGCCAAGCTGCTCCGGCGCCATGTAGGCCGGAGTCCCCACCGCCTGCCCGGGCGCCGTCAGCCCCGCGTCACCCTCGTCCATCGGCTTGGCGATGCCGAAGTCGGCCAGCAGCACCCGCTCGCCGAGCAAGAAGATGTTGGCCGGCTTCACGTCCCGGTGGACGACGCCCCGCTCGTGAGAGGCTTCCAGCGCGGCGAGCACGTCGCAGCCCAGCTTCACAGCCTCCGACGCCGAGAGGGGTCCCTCGCCGGTCAGCCGGTTCGCCAGCGTCTCTCCTTCCACGTAATCCATCACGTAGTAAAAGATGCCGTCCGTCTCGCCGGCGCTGTGCACCGGCACGACGTTCGGGTGGCTCAGGCTGGCCAGCACCCGCGCCTCGCGCAGAAACCGCTCGGCGGAGCTGGCCGTGGCGAGTTCTGGCCGCAGGATCTTGATGGCGACGTAGCGGTCGAGGGTGAGGTCACGGGCGAGGAAGACGGTGCCCATCCCGCCGGCAGCGAGCTCGCGCTCGATGTCGTAGTGCGCGCCGAAGGCAGCCTGCAGGCGCTTCAGCAGAGGGTTCGGCATCGGGGTCGGTCTGACTCAACCTGCCATCAGGGCTTTAGTAGTAGGCTAGGCGCCGAAATCGCCCGCGTCAATCGAAATGAGCCCGAAGCTTCAGCGGCCGACAACAAGGGGGCCGGACGACTGAGCGGTTCGACCGGCCCCGATGATCGTTGTGCCGCGACGGGGTCAGCGGCGCCGGCGCTTTCGCGGCTCATCGCCACCCCGCAGCCGCATCTCCAGCTCGCCCAGCAGCGAGTCGCTGCCGGCTTTGCTCCCGCCCAACAGACCGTCGGTATCTGCGCGGCGCGAGGCCCCATAGAGGTTCAGCCAGAGGTCGGCACGCTCGCCCAGGCGCAGGATGGAATAGAAAAGGCGGCCGCGGCGCTCGCCGCCGAAGAACACTTCCACGATCGCCGCGGCGATCGACAACGGCGACAGCGTCAGGTCGATGACACCGTCGAGGAAGAGCTTGAGCTGCAACAGCAGCAGGTCACGAACGATTACCCAGCGCGACACGCCACGGCCGGTCTGCATCCTATCTCTCCCCGCTTTGCGCGCCCTCTTTTTGGATCACTCCCGCAATACACCCGCGCCAGAGGCCACTGTCAAGAAGACCCCTCTCTAGCTGCACGCGGGCAGAACCGGCGGAAAGCTCGAGTTGAACGTGTTGCCACTCCAGCAGTTGTCCGTGCCGGCGCCGTCCCAAAGCAAGTCGACTCCCGGCAACGGGATGGGGAGCGGCGGTGGCGAAGCGCCGTTCCCGGTCACCTGGTTTTCCGTCACCTCTACCCCGTCGGGGTTCGGCTCGATGTCAGCGAACGCCTCGGGCGGCAAGCCCGCCAGGGCGCCGAGCAGCAGCGTGCTTCCCACGCCGATGCCGACGAAGTCGTTTCCGTGCACGGCGTTGTCGTGGACCTGCGTCTCATCCGACCCCACCACCAGGATGCCCGAGCCGGCTGGCACCGCGGCCGCCAGCTCGCCTGGGTGCGCGAAATTGGGCAGGTTGTTGTCCCTGACGTCGTTGCCGCTGACCCAAATGCCCGCGCTCACCTTCACATCGAGGCCTGGCAACAAGACGATCAACATGCCTGCGGTGTTTCGGTGGCTTCGGTTGTTCACGACTGCGACATTGGTCGAGTTCTCGATCTCGATGCCGATCACGTTGCCGAAGGCCTCGCTGTCGCGAACGATCACGTCGTCGGACTGGCCGACGTAGATGCCGGCATCCGCGTGGCCCTCCGCCGACGAGCGCTCGATCACGCCGTGGGCCGATAACACCGGGAAGAGCCCGTACTCGCCGTTGTTCTCCGTGGTGATCCGCGAGAGCAGAAAGCCGTCCACGCCGAGGAGGAGCACGCCGTTCTCCCCGAAATCACGCACCGTCACGTTGACCAGAGTGAAGTCGTCGGCGTCCGGCGTGGCGAAGACGCCGTTTTCGGCGCCGCCCGGGTTGACGATGACGACGCGGCCGTTGTGGTCGTGCCGTTTCTCCGAGTTACCGAGACCGATGAGCTTGATCCCGGGCACGTTGACGGTCAGCGCCTCGTGGTAGGTCCCTGGGGCGACGTGGATCACGGCCCCCGGCGCCGCCGCGTCCAGCGCCGCCTGAATCGAGCCCCCGGAGCGCACGACGAAATCTGGAGGCCCGAACTGGCCGACGCCGGCCGCCACCAGACCATTCGCCGGCTCCGTAGTCGGCTCGCGCCCGCAGCCGCTCAGCGCGAGGACGCTGACGCAAGCCGCCAGTGCAAGGCTCCGTGCCTTGAAGCGGTTCCGAGTCATGGGTCACCTCCTGGATGGTTGGGGATTCTCGAGCCCGCCGATGTCGCGGGCGCGGAAATTGACGACCAAGCCTGGCCGCTTCTGGTCAAGTCAGCGTCAAACGGTCGCGCACGGGTCGCGCCTCACTTTCCGGATCGCAGGCCCAACGCTTAAGCTGTCCCATGCGAGCCGAACACCGAGGTGAGAAAGGAGATCGCGCCATGATGTCCCGAGCTGAAACACATACCTTTAGATCCGATCTTCTTGCGGGTCAAGCGGCTCTGGTGACGGGGGGCGGCACCGGCATCGGCCGAGGCATCGCCCTCGCTCTGGCCAGCCACGGCGCGGACTTGGTTTTGGCCAGCCGGCGGCAGGTCCACCTGAAGCCGACGGTGGAAGAGATCCGCGCGCTGGGGCGCCACGCCCACGCTTTTGAACTGGACGTGCGCGACCCCGAGGCGGCGAACGCGTGCGTCGAGAGCGCGCTGTCCGAGCTCGGCCGTATTGACCTGCTGGTGAACAACGCCGCCGGCAACTTTCTCGTACGAGCGGCGGAACTCTCTCCCAGGGGCTGGAAAGCCGTGGTCGAGATCGTACTCACGGGCACTTTCAACATGAGCCAGGCCGTTTATCCGGCGATGCGCGATGCCGGCGGCGGCTCGATCATCAACATCACCACGACCTACGTCGGGACCGGTGCGCCGCTGATGGCACACTCGGGCGCCGCCAAGGCCGGCGTCCTCAACCTCACTCGTACGCTGGCCGTCGAGTGGGGCGGTGAAGGCATCCGGGTGAACGCAGTGGCGCCGGGCCTGGTGGAGGACACGGAGGGCGCGAAGCGACTGGCCGAGTCGATCGGCTATACCGAGGTCTACCGGGAGCAGGTACCGCTGGGTCGGCTGGTCCGTATCGAAGACGTGGCTGACACGGTTCTCTTCCTTGCGTCCCCGGCCGCCTCACACGTGACCGGGGTGGAGATCACGGTGGACGGAGGCGCGAGTTTGGGGGGGCACTTCAAGGAAGCGGCCGCGAAGCTCCCGCCCAAGGCCGGATGATTCGCGACCGCAAGCTCAGTCGGTCTCGATCTCTCCGAGCGGCGTCACCGAGGCGACTTCGGAGAGCGGCAGCGACATACGTTCGATCTTCGCCCACACCCCGAACGCTGCCGCCCGCTGAATGAACTCTTCCTTCGATCGGCCCGCCTGACCGTCTTCGTGCGCGTCAGCGTCGACCAGCACGATCTGCTCATCGTCCATCTCCCAGCAGCGCCCGATGTAAACGTGGGCGCCGTTGGTGTCGACGACGACGGTGATGCCGTGCAGCTCGCCCTTCCCGTCGTGGAACGTCCCCATCGCTGTCAGACCGCGGGAGCGCAATGCTCCTGAAGCGCCTCGACCAGCTGGTTCGCCACATCGATCGCGGTGCGACCCTCGATCCGGTGACGCGGGACGAAGTGAACGAGCTTTCCGTCGCGAAACAGCGCCATCGAGGGGCTGCTGGGCGGGTACTCGGCGAAGTAGCTGCGCGCGCGCGCCACGGCTTCCACATCTTGCCCGGCGAACACGGTGGCCAGACGCTTGGGTCTGGGGCCCTGCTGCAAGGCCAGGTGGACACCTGGTCGCGCCATACCGGCAGCGCAGCCGCAGATCGAATTGACTACGAGCAGCGTCGTGCCCGACGTATCGGCCATGAATTCGTCGACTTCCGCGGGCGTCAGCAACTCCTGAAAACCGATGCGGGTCAGCTCTTCGCGCATCGGCTGCACGAGGCGTGGGTCGTACGGCACATCTTCCTCCAAGTTGGGGCTATGCTTCTGTCAATCGCTCGATGATATACTGGGCATACCATTGCGGCCAGTCCTCGTCACGCTGGCCCAGCGTTTGCTCGTACTCGTGGTGCGCCTCCGCCGCCTCAGCGAGCAGCCGAGCCAGCTCGTCGCGCTCCGGCAGCCTGAGACCGCCCGTTTGTTCTCTCGCCATGTCGTCCGCTCATCCCGGGTTCAACAGCAACCGATCGATCTTGGCCGCCATGATGAAGTCGTTCTCGTGCAGGCCCCCAATGGCGTGCGTGTAGAGCACGATCTCTACGTGCTGGCCGCGAATCTCGAGATCCGGGTGGTGGCCCTCCTCCTCGGCAAGCGCGGCGGCCCGCTCCACAAAGCGGATCGCCTCGGCAAAGCTGGGAAAATCGACCCGCCGCCGAATCCGTTCGCCCTCGTGAAACAGCTCCCAGCCCGGCACCTCGGACAACAGATCGCGCGCCCGTTCCGGTTCCAGGCGTGGTAAGCCGCCCCGGCACGGCACGCACTTTTTCGCTGCCAGTCCGCCACCGGCCATCTCAGTCTCCTTGACGGGTTTCAGCCATCTACTGCGCCCCCGAAGCTTTTGTTCCTCTTCAACTCGGCTGGCGCCGCGCCCGCCACCCCTCCCGGATCGCGGTCAACAGTATCTTGGTACCAGCGCCCACCGTACCGACGAGGGAGCCCGAGATCTTCGACCGCCCCGCCCGCCGGGGCCGGTGCGAGACCGGCACCTCGACCACTCGCAGACCGGCGGCGAGCGCTCGGGCCTGCATCTCGACGTTCCACCCGTAGTCGGGGTCGGTCAGCCCCAGGCCGACGAGCTTCGGGAAGCGAACGGCACGAAACGGGCCCAGATCGTGGAACTTGTGTCCGGTCAGCCAGCGCAGAATGCTGCAGGCCAGACGGTTGCCCAGCGAAACGTGAGCGGGCGTGGCGCCGAAGCGGCGATAACCGATCACCAGGTCGGCGCGGCCCCCGGCGATCGGTTCGAGAACGCGTCGCAGCTCGTCGACCGGCTGCGAGCCGTCGGCATCGATAAAGACCACGATGTCCGGAGCCGACGATTCTCCCATGGCCTGAAGGGCCGACTGGCAGGCGGCGCCGTATCCACGCCGGGGCTCCCGGACCACCCGGGCGCCCTCTGCCTCCGCTTCGGCCGCCGTGCCGTCGGTCGAGCCGTTGTCAGCGACCCAGATCGCATCCACGATGTCTCGGGGAATCTCGGCGAGCGTGGCGCCGATGACGCCCGCTTCGTTCAAGGCGGGCATCAGAACGGCGACGGAAAGGCCATCGATCACGGGTGAGCCACCTGAATACCGACGATGATCATTGGGGGCGCCTGACGGCGCTGCTGGTTCTGGGCGCCGTCCAGGCACTGATCTATCTCGCCCTGGCGGCCTGGCCGCAGACGCGCCCTCCAGCCACGGCGGCCATGCTCCTGTGCCTGACCGCCTTTTCCTTTTACCTCGCGGCCCTGGTCATCGCCCGAAGCCTGAGCAGCCGTCGGGCCGTCATCGCCTGTGCCGTCCTCGGTCTTCTGTTCCGGGTCATCTTGATACCGGAGTCCCCTTCCCTGAGCGACGACTACTTCCGCTACATCTGGGACGGCCTCGTACAACTTACGGGAATCAACCCCTATCGCTACGCGCCGATCGATCCCGCGCTCGCCGGGTTGGACGAGGCGTTGCGGGCACGGATCAACCACCCCCAGGTGCCTACCATCTACCCGCCCCTCGCCCAGCTGTCTTTCTTGCTGACCGCGGTGGCGTCCGGCGATCGGCTCGCTCTCAAGGCGCTGTGGCTGATCTGCGACCTGGCCGTCGCGACGCTCCTCTTCGTGATGCTTCCCCGAGAGCGCCAGCTGGCCGCCTGGATTCTCTACTGGTGGTCGCCGCTCGTGGTCGTTGAGGTCGCCTGGAACGCGCACCTCGATCTGTTGGGCGTGCTGCCCCTGGTGGCGGCGCTTTGGCTGAGCGGGCACGCTCGGGCGCGCAGCGCACCCAGCGAGCCGGGCGCGGGAAGGCGAGAGGTTGGCCACTCGGCCGGCTGGGCTCGTTCCGCCGCCGTCGGCCTGACCCTCGCCGGAGCTACCCTGGTCAAGTATTTCCCGGCTGCCCTGCTGCCCGCTGCGACCCGGCGAAACGGGGCTCGCTGCGCCGCCGCCTTCCTGCTGGCGACCGCGGTCTTGTACCTGCCCTACGCGGGTGCCGGGCCACGCCTGTTCGATGGACTCTTCACCTACTCGGTCAGCTGGCGGTTCAACGATGGCATTTTCGGTGTCTTGTCCTGGGGGCTGGGTTCGGAGCTGGCGGCGAAGGCGGTGGCCGCGGCCGTTGTCCTGTCGATCGTGATTCAGTCGGTGCGCGACGACTGGTCGCTGACGCGAACGGCGTTCTGGGTGACCGGCGCATTGATCGTGCTTTCTCCGACCGTTCACCCCTGGTACTTGCTCTGGATGGTCCCCCTGGTGGCGCTGCGCCCGAACCGCGCCTGGCTGTACCTGAGCGGTTCGGTCTTCCTCGCCTACTACGGCCTGAGCACGTATCAGAACGCAGGTGTGTGGCCGGAACCGTGGTGGATCAAGCTGCTGATCTATGGACCGTTCCTGGTCTTGCTGGTCGTCGATGGCTGGCGCGGCTCGTGGTGGCAGTCCGCCTGGCAGGCGCTCAGCCTCGGCTCGGGAGGCGGATCTCGCGGCGCGCCACGGGCTCGATGAGCGAGCGTGCGGCGACCACCGTAAAGCCGCATTGGAAGAGCATCAGGAAAGGGACGGAGGGGTAGATACCGTTCAGTAACGCGTAGCCGATGGCGACGCCGACGTAGGTAGCGAGTGCGATTTCGGTCGCGGTGCTCAAGGGGCCACTACGTGGCCGGTAGACACCGCGGGCCGCGCCCTGCTTGGGGGTGCGAACGAACTCGGCCTCGCGCCGGCCGGCGAGCCCGGCCAACGCCGCTCTCGTGTTATTGAGCGAGATCCCGATACCCAGGGCCACGACGACGGGCAAATAGAAGAGGATGGCCGGCCAGACGCGGCCACCTCGGGCACGCAGCGTCTCGGCGCAGTACCAGTACACCGGCCCCAACGCCAGCGCTAAGAAGACCAGGTCGGCGAGCAGAAGCAGCGGCCAACCTTGCTCGAAGCGGACGATGGCGGCGGGAAAGACCAGCAGGCTCAAAGCCAGCGTGAGTGGGGCCGCCAGGTGAGATGTCAGGTGCGCTGACGCCTCGAGCTTCACCCGCCATAACCACGCGCCGCGCCAAAGCTCCGGCAGAATCTTGACCGCCGTCTGCATCGCGCCCTGGGCCCACCGGGCCTGCTGGTTCTTGTAGGCGCGAATCCCCTGGGGCAACTCGGCGGGCACGACGACATCTCGCGCGTAGACGAAGCGCCAGCCGCGCATCTGAGCCCGATAGCTCAGATCGAGATCTTCGGTGAGTGTGTCGGCATGCCAGCCGCCGGCGTCACGGATACACGAGGCGCGCCAGATGCCGGCGGTGCCGTTGAAGTTGATGAACAGGCCGTCCCCGGCGCGCGCGGGGTGCTCGATCAGGAACAACCCATCGAGCAGCAGCGACTGCGCCCGTGTCAGCCACGAGGCGGCGGCGTTCAGATGACCCCAGCGCGCCTGAACCATCCCGACCTGTGGATCGCTCAGAGGCGGCAGCAGGCGCTTCAACGTATCGCGCGGGGGCACGAAGTCGGCGTCCAGGATGAGGACGAACTCACCCGTCGCGCGTTCTAGGCCGTGCGCGAGCGCGCCCGCCTTGTAGCCGTCGCGGCTGCCACGTCGCACGTGCTCGATCGCGATGCCGCGCGCCGCGTGCTCCGCGATCCGGCGGCGCAGCAGCTCGACGGTCAGATCGTCGGAATCGTCGAGAACCTGGATCTGCAACCGGTCGCGGGGATAGTCGAGTGCGCAGACGGCATCGATCAGCCGCTCGACCACATGGCGTTCGTTATAGACTGGCAGCTGCACCGTGACCGTCGGCCACGGCCCCGGCCATCCGCCCGGCCGCTCGCCAGGGCCGAGCCGACGATACAGGTACACGAGCCAGCCGCGGTGGATGCTGAAGGCCGCCAGGCCCAGCAGCACCAGCGCGTAGGCGCCGAGAACGAGCTGGGCGATCATCTAAGCATCGATTGGCGCGAGTCTGACCATCGCGTCTCAGGTTTCCACGGCAAAAGGGCGCCGCAGCATAACACCGACCCCCAGCCCACGCTACCATGCGTACGAGGGTACCACACCAACCGCGCGAGACGGCCCGGCTTGACTGCGACGCCGACACCCGGCAACTAGAGGCTGCAACGACGGACCCGACGGACGGTTCTCAAGTCCAACAGCGAACCCGCGAGCCTTGTTCCGTGGGAACGGTGGGGCCGGCTCGCGCGTTTTGACCACGGCCTTGGCGAGGATGCTTGACGAATGACGATGAACGGAACGGGGGCTTGAAGGTGGGAGGGCAGATGGCGCCGGCAGCCGAGCCGCCTCGCGAAGTAAGCGACAGGTCGAGATCAGAGGCGCGCCCCCCGCGGCGTCACCTCGGACTTCGGCTCGCCGTGCTCGCCGTCATCTTCGTGGGCGGCGTCGCCTTGTTCCGCCTGACTCCGCTGTCCGAATACGCCGAGCCCCAGGTGATCGCCGACTTCTTCCGCGGCCTGGGCACGCCCTGGTGGTCGCCGCTCGTCTTCGTGCCGCTTTACGCCGGCGGCGTCGCCTTCGGGTTACCGGGCACGATTCCGACCCTGGCAGGTGGGGCCATATTCGGCGTGGCTCGCGGCATGCTCTACAACACGATCGGAGCCAACCTGGGGGCGCTGCTCGCCTTTCTGCTCGCTCGCTACCTGGGCCGCGATTTCGTGGCGCGAATTCTGAAGGGCCGGGCCGCCTCGCTCGACGAGAAGATCGGGGAACACGGGTTCGGCACCATATTATATCTGCGTCTCATCCCGCTCGTCCCTTTCAACGCGCTCAACTTCGGCGCCGGCATCTCGCGTGTGTCGCTACGCGACTACGTGCTCGGCTCGCTGATCGGGATGCTGCCGGGCACGCTCGTCTACACCTATTTCGCCGACGCGCTGATCCGTGGGACCGCCGAGGCGAAGCGCGAGGCGTTCATCCACTTCTTGATCGCCGCCGGCCTGCTGGTGGCGTTCACGCTGCTCACCGGCTGGATTCGCCGACGCAGAGCGAGGGCGGTGGAAGAAGAGGGCTGACGCCGCCTGAAACCCGGCCGTCGGGTCAGCGCGCTCCGTCGGCGCCCAGCCACCCCATTAGCAGACTGCCACCCACCGTCACCGTCCCGTAATTCAGGAATAGGCGCCAGACGGCGGTGTAGGGGAGGACGAGACCGGGGCTGAGGAACGGCGACATCACCGCCGCCGTGATGATCTCGCCGATGCCCGCCCCGCTCGGTGTAGGCACGACGTAGAGCAGGTACTGGATGACGATGTGGAGGAGAATGACCTCGACGAAGGGAGCCTCCAAAACGAACCCTCTCAGCACCACGTAGCCGAGCACGAAGCGGGAGCCGAAATGGATCAGCCCGCTCAGCACCGCCGCCAAAAACGACAGTCTTCCCGAGCGCCAATAGGCGACCACTCCTTCGTGCATCTCGTCGAACTGGAAGAGCACCCGTTCGATGCGCGGATGCTGCGCCCCCATGATTCGGCGGATAACACGGCGGGCCACGTTGGGCAGCAGCACCAGCAGGACAATCGCCGCGACACCCAACCCGAACAGCCATGCCGACCACCTGAACAGCGCGGCCGCCGACAGCCCGGCCACCGGCAGGCGGATGTCGGCAATCTTCCCACCGGCGCCCAGCGCCCAGGCGATGAGACCGGCGAGCGAGAGGAAAACGACGTTGGAGAGATAGGAGATCGTGTTCACCGCGGCGGCGCGCCCGAACGACAACCCCTGGCGCATCAAGCCGTAGATGGTGGCGGGCCCACTGCCCGTCGACGATGGCGTGAGATAGCCCATCGCCGTGCTGGTCACGCCGATCTGAGCGCATTTGAAGTAGGACAGGCGGCTCTCGTGTGGGCCGACCAGCGCTTTCAGCCTCAGGCCGGAGCCGAGCCAATCGAGCAGGCTGAGCCCGGCGGCAGGGAGAAACCAGATCGGGTTGAATCGCTGCAGGCTCGCCAGCTCCTGGCCCCAGTCCTCGCTGATGAGGAAGGCGAATAGGAACCCGAGGACGGACGCAGCGACGAAGACAATGAGTCCCCACCGCACGGCGGAGACCGGTATGCCGACGATTCGCGCCGGGCGTTTACCTTGCACCCTGTTGTTCCGTTGTCCGGCTCAGGCTATCGCCGCGGCCACACCTGCCGGCCTGTGAGATGTAAGAGCACGCGCCGAGCGAAGCTCGGGTGGCGGTAATAGCGGTAGCGAACCATCCCGCCTCCCGAAAGCCGCACGTCTACCGGGCGTCGACCGCGCACGACGATCCGGTCGGCCCGGCCGCCGTCCAGCTGAATCGGCGTCAGACGTCGCCGCTGCTGCCGTCGTTCGGCCCGCGCGGCCCGGCGCCGCTCACGGTGACTCCGCCGCCGCTCACGGATCTCGGCCGTGCGCCGGCTGATCGATTCGAGACGCTCCGACACCGCGTCGCGCCCGGCACGGGCCCGCTCCCCCGCGCCGCGCAGGCCCGCCTCTGTCCGCCTGCGGGCCTCATGCGCCACCTCGCCGGCGCGTCCCGTCGCGCCCTCGATCGAGCCGGCCGCGAGCGACACGGCCTCCAGCAGCCGATCGGCCCAGCGGCCGACCAGGGATCGCTTCCTGAAACCCAGGAGCCCGAGCAGTTCATCAGTCCAGTTCATCAGAGCAACCGCATCAAGTGTTTTGGGTCAAGCTGCTCCCAATCCATCCCCACCACCACGTGGGCCAAGCCGGACGGCGCGATCCGCATCTGTGCCGGCCGGCGGCCCCAGAAGAAACTCGCAACCTCGCCGACCGTCGCCGGCGTCGGCGCCCGCCGAAGTCCATGAACCGCGAGGTGACGGACTGGCTTTCCCTCGAACACGTCCGTGCCCTCGTCGTAGTCGACGCCGTAGATCAGTCGAAGGCCGAAGGACAGATTCCGCACGTGATCCGGCCGGTCGCCGGGCCAACGATTCCAGTCACGCTCCAACCCGCCCAGCTCGATCCAGTGCTCGCGCTGCTCAGCGAACGCCCGAAGCGCCCGCGCCACCTGGCGCAGCTCGATCGCCCCCATCGAAAGGTCCACGATCTCCTGGCCGATGTAGCCCGGCGGACGGGGGTCGATAATGATCCAATGACTGGGCCCCGGCTTCTCGTTCTCGAGCGAAAACCGCACGGCTTTATGACCTCACTACGTAGTCGATTTCACCAAAGTTCTGCTGCACAAATAGCGCCAAAAGCCTCAACATGACGCAGCTACCTCGCCTTCCAGCTTAAAGATCGAGCCGCCGACCCCTACCGGCAACCGGCCACCGGTTCTCGGCCCGGGCTTTGCCCCACCCGCCGGAAGCACGCTAGAATGACGCGATGAACGACAGACGCCAGCTTGCAGCCGAACCGCTACCTTTGAGCGCCGAGGCCGTCGTTGCCGCCCATGCGGCGCTCAAAGAGCACCTGTTCGAGACGCCCCTCCTCCCCTCACCGGACCTCTCCGAGAGTTGTGGGGCCAACATCCTGCTCAAGGCCGAGAACATCCAGCGCGCCGGCTCGTTCAAGGTCCGCGGCTCGGTCAACAAACTGCGCAAGCTAGCGGAGCGTGAGCAGGTCGAGGAGGTGACCGCCGCGTCGGCGGGCAACCACGCCCAGGGCGTCGCCTACGCCGCCAGCCGTCTGAACATCCAAAGCACGATCTTCATGCCAGAGGAGGCACCGCTGGCGAAGCGACGGGCGAGCGAGCGGCTGGGCGCTCGAGTTCGGATCGCAGGACGTAATTACGATGAATCGCGAGCCGCCGCCCTGGCCTACGCACGCGATCGGGGCGTGCCCTTCATCGACGGCTTCGACGATTGGGACATCATCGAGGGACAGGCGACGGTCGGTCACGAGATCTTCCAGGATCTGGGCGATCGCGCCCCCGATGTCGTCCTGGTGCCGGCGGGTGGGGGCGGGTTGCTGGCGGGCGTGTTGTTTTACCTGCGAACGGTTTACGGCGAGCGGACCCGCGTAATCGGTGTGCAGAGCGATCGGGCACCGGGGCTGGCGGAGTCGCTGCGGCGGGCACGGGAGGGCGGCGCGAGCGGCGCGGACACTCTACCGCTGGAAGTCACCACGCGGCCGACGATCGCCGATGGCATTCGCATCGGCCGGCCGGGCACTCGTCCCTTCCAGGTCATCGAACGCTGGGTCGACGACGTGATCTGTGTCGGCGAGGAGTCGATCTACGAGGCGATCGTCTACCTTTACGAGCGGTCGCGCCTGGTCGTCGAGGGCGCGGGCGCGGTCGGTGTCGCCGCGCTGCTTGAGCGTCGTGTGCCGCTGGCGCCCGACTCCACCGCGGTGGTGGTCATCAGCGGCGGGAACATCGATGTGGGCGCGATGCAGAAGATCGCCACATCACACCTTTACAAGAGCCGGCGGCGCGCGGTGCTTCGAATCAAGGTTCGCGACCTGCCCGGCCAGCTCGCCCGCATCGTGCGAACCTTCGACCGGCTGCGGATTAACGTGGCGGAGATTCAGCAACCGCCGATCCTCGGTCGGCCGCCCTCTCCCGAGTACACGGTCTTCGACATCTGCGTCGAGACGGAAGGCGAAACGCACATCCCCGACATCCTCCAGGCCCTCGAAGAAGAGCGGACGCGTATGCAGGGCGAAGGCGTCGAGCCTTTCCAGATCCTCGAGCGCTGAGCGTATCGGTAGACGGTGCGACGGTGGGCGGTAGACGGTTCGATCGGTGGGCGGTGGGCGGATCGTCGTTTTTTTTGGGAAGCGGGCGCCGGGTTAGCGCGGATGGCTTGACCCCGCCGTGCCGGACCCAGAGACTTCCGAGCAACGGAACGCCACCTGAATCGCGGCTGGACGGATGAGCGACGATTCTGGAGTCCTCTCCCGCTGGCAGGAGCTACGCCGCCACCCGGCCGTGCAGGCGGCCGCTGTGTACGTCGGCGGAAGCTGGGCGCTGATCCAGGTCGCGGACATCTTCCTCCCCAACCTGGACGTCGTGCGGGCGCTGGGGATCGTGCTGGCGCTCGGTTTCTTCGTCGTCGTCGGTGGCGCCTGGTACCTGGCATCGCGGCCGGCCGTGGAGCCTGCGGGCGACGACGCGGGTGAAGTCGAGGGCTCGGAACGAGGAAGGGTGCGACGCCGGCGCCGACGCTTCGCCTACACCGCCGCGGCCGCACTGCTCGTGATCGGCGGCGTCTTCTGGTGGATCCGGCCGAACATCCTTGGCACCGTGAACCCCGACGCCCAGGTGATCGCGGTTCTCCCGTTCAACACCTCGGGCCCCGGGGTCGAGTTGCTGGGCGAAGGGGTGGTCGATCTTCTATCGCCGAACCTCGACGCCGTCGGCGGAATCCGCACCGTCGACTCCCGCACCGTGCTGCACCGCTGGCGCCAGCGCGCCACCGCAGGCGGTCTCGACCTCGACGGCTCGCTCGGCGTTGGGCGCGATGTGGACGCTGGCTCGGTGCTGCTGGGCAGCGTGGTCTCCGTCGGGTCCGAGGTCGTCTTGCGCGGGGAGCTTTACTCGGTGCGCGGGGGCCGTCTGGCTCAGGCCGAAGCCCGGGGGCCCGCCGACAGCGTTCTCGTTCTCGTCGATCGTCTCGCCGCCAACTTGTTACGCGAGATCTGGCTCGCTCGCGAGCCCATCCCCAACCTGCGCGTCGCCGGCATCACCACCGAGGACGTGGGCGCCATCCGCGCCTACTTGAAGGGCCAGCAGTATTACCGGGCTTCGCAGTGGGATTCGGCTCTGGTCGCCTTCCAAGCCGCTATCGCCGCCGACTCGACCTTCGCCCTCGCCCATTACCGACTGGCGCTCACCTACGGCTGGAGCGTGCGGCACGGCGGCTTCGGCTCCCCGAACGCCCGCCGTCACGCCGAGCTGGCGCTGCGCTACGCCGCGCGCTTGCCGGAAAAGGAGCGAACCCTGGTGGCGGCCCACCAGCTGTTCGAGGTGGGAGACCTGGCCGCCCACGACACGATGGTGCGCTACGTCAATCGCTACGACGGCGATCCCGAGGGCTGGTACATGCTGGGTGACGTGCGCTACCACGCGCAGCCGATTCTGGGCCTGGCGCTCGATGACCTTCTCTCACCGTTCGACCGGTTGCTCGAGCTGGATCCTTCTCTGGCCCCGGCGATGATTCACCCGCTCGAACTGAGCCTGGTCCACGATGACAGCGCCCGCTACCTGAGTTATCTCACCGCCCTCAGATCCGTCGCCGACTCGGCCGAGCTGGCGCGCTTCGAGCTCGCCAAGCTCTTCTGGGACCGGCCCGACTCGTTGCTCACCCGGCTTGAAGATCTGTTTCACAGCAGCGCTAACCTCGGTGGCACGACCCTGCTCGCCTCCTACCAATCGGAACGGCTGCACCCGAACGTGCTCTTGAACGAGATGGCGAAATTTCTGGGGGCGCCCGAAAAGATCCAACGGGACAAGCCCGAAGCACTTGGGGCGGCAGCCATGTTGCTGGTGAGCCTGGGGCGACTCAACGAAGCCGCGGAAGTGTTCGACTCGCTGTGGGTCGTCGCTCCGAACACCGCCGGGCCTTACCTCAGCATATTACCGGTCCTCGCCGGCTTTGCCGACACGACCTTCGCTCTGCGGGCTTTGCAAAGCATGCGAAACCCTCCGCCGCTGCCGGGCGCCGAGCGGCCGCTCACCTACCTCCGCATGCTTTACGCCCTCAGCCGGGGCCGGGTGGCAGAGGGACGACGAGACGGGCAGCGTCTGCTCGCCGATACTACAGGCGACCGGTCTGTGCCCGATCCGCTGGTCCGCGCCGCCAACGGCTGGGCCGATATCATCGAGGGTGACACGCTGGGCGGCCTCAGGGAGCTCCGGGCTGGCATCGAAGAGGCCGGGTACGGCATGAACGCTGCTCTCAATATGGGCCAACCGCTCCGCTTCGCCTTCGTCTCGACGCTGGCCGCTCATCCGCAAACGAGGGCCGAGGGGATCCGCCGGCTGCGGGCGGGATTCACGTTTGGAGATGTCACCTACCTGGCGTTCCGTTACTTGCTGCTGGGCCAGGCGCTTGAGGCCGACGGCGATGCGGCGGGCGCCGTACAGGCGTACTCCCAGTTCATCCGTCTCTGGGATCAGGCCGACCCGGAGCTTCAGCCGCTGGTGGAGACGGCCCGGCGCGGGCTCGAACGGCTGCGTTCCGAGCGCACGAACTAGCCGCCGCCGCTAAAGTCGCGTCCGGCAGGCGCCCGCTCACTTCCCCTTCCTCCGGGCACCGCGAGGCTCTCGGCCAACCTGCGCGATCAACCTCTGGTAGTCGTCCCACGTATCCACGTCAGTGGGACGATCGGCTGCGAGCGCGACCGACGTCACCCACTCCGGATGGTCCGCCAGCAGCTCGCGCGCTCCGACGTCGCCCGCGACGGTCGCGACATCGCTCCACACGCTGCGATCGAACAGCACCGGATGCCCCGGCTCTCCTCCGTACGTCGCGCGCACCACCGGACCCCCAAGCCGCTCGTACGCCGCCACCACCGCCTGGATGGCCTCGACCCGAACCGTCGGCTGGTCACCCAAAAGTACCACTGCCGCCCGAGTCTCCGGGCCGGCGGCGCGAAGCGCGGCGCGCAGCGACGACGACTGGCCCTGCAGGTAATCCGGGTTCACCAGCGCACGCGTCCCTGGCGGCAAGACCAGCTGCTCCAGCACCTCCTCGGCCTGCGCACCCAGCACGACGATCACCTCATCGAGTCCTGCGGCGACGGCAGCGTCGATGACATGCTGGGTCAGCGGGCGGCCCTGAAACGGCAGAAGTTGCTTGGGGCGCCCGAGGCGTGATGACGCCCCGGCGGCGAGCACGACCCCGGCGATCATCGACGCACCGCTCTCTCGCGCTTCAGTCCGAACCGCGACCGCGCCTGAAGATGCGAGCGATGGCTCGGAACAACGCCCACAGCGCCAGACGGATCCCGGAGATGGGCTTGGCCGCGCCGGCCGGCGGCGCGGCGGCCTCAGCGCCCGAGGCCGAAATCTGACTCGCGAGGCACTCGGCGAACTGATCAGTGAAGCGCTTCGAGACGTCCGCGATCAGACCACGTCCGTAACCCGCCACCGCGCCGGAAAGGGTGAGATCGGTGATGATGCCAACGCGGGTGCCGCCATCCGCCGGCTCGAGCTGCGACGTCACGGTGGCGGCGGCGGTGCCCTTGCCGCGCGACTCCGAGCCTCGTGCGTTGAGCACGACGCGGCGTGCGGCCTCGTTCGCCTCCTCCCTCACCACGGTGCCGGCGAACGCCAGACTCACCGGACCGAGCTTCACGCTGACCTTCCCCTTCCACGTCCGCTCGTCGACGGTCTCGGTGATCTCGGCGCCGGGCATGCACGGCACCACCCGCTCGACATCCAGCATGAACTTCCAGACCTGGTCCGTGGCGCCAGGCACGATGAAAGAATTTTCCAGCTTCACTCTTGGGCCTCCTACCGAAGCGGGCTGGCGACGGGCCCCTCATTGAACGTGATGGCCACGAGGTGAGATGTGACCGGCCTCGACGCTGACGGGCTATCATAGCGTTCCATGAGTCGGCAGTGTCAAGGCCATCGCGGCGAACGGCAGCCGTCGACGCGGGCCTTCGATGGCTGGCGGCGTTTCGCCGGCCTTCATATGATCTCTCAGAATGGATGACCGCCTGAGTCCGGCCGTCGTACAAAAGCTGCTGCGCGAGCAAGCGTACCTCGCCGATCGCGGCCTCGCTACGGCGATCTACCTGTCGATCACCCTGAGCAAGCCGCTGCTTTTGGAAGGTGAGGCGGGAGTCGGAAAGACCGAGGTCGCGCTCTCCGTCGCACGGGCTCTTTCCACCCACCTCATCCGGTTGCAGTGCTACGAAGGTATCGACGCCCACCAGGCGCTCTACGATTGGAATTACCCTAAGCAGCTGCTGCACATCCGCACATTGTCGTCGGGAGAGGCGGACCACGCCGATGTGACGGAGCTGTTCGGCGCTGACTTTCTGGTCGAGCGGCCGCTGCTCGCTGCGATCCGCGCTGGCGGCGACGCCGTGCTTCTCATCGATGAAGTCGATCGGGCGGACGACGAGTTCGAGGCCTTCCTGCTCGAAGTGCTCTCGGATTTCTCGGTGACGATCCCCGAGCTGGGCACAATCCGAGCCGACAAGCGGCCCATCGTCCTGCTGACGTCCAATCGCACCCGCGATCTGCACGACGCGCTCAAGCGGCGCTGCCTCTATCACTGGATCGACTATCCCTCGCTCGAGCGCGAGGTCGAGATCGTCCGCCTCCGGGCCCCGGAGATACCCGAGGTGCTGACGCGCCAGGTCGCGGGTGCGGTCGCGGCGATTCGCGACCTCGACCTGGTGAAGCCTCCGGGGATGGCCGAGACGCTCGACTGGGCCGCCTCGCTCCGCGCCTTGGGCGCCGAACGGCTGGAGCTGGAGATCGCCGCCGACACGCTGGGCGCTCTGCTCAAGGAGCGCGAGGACCTCGAGCGGGTGCGACCGGCGCTGACCGAGATCCTCGCGGCGAGCGATGAGTGAAGCAAAAGAGGATGCCCTCCTTCAGCACCTGATCGGATTCACGCGACGACTCAGAGATCACGGCCTGGTCGTTGGAACCGAGCGCGTGCTCGCCTACTCCCGCGCCGTGGCGGCCTTACGACCTTCCGCTCTCGACGACGTGTACTGGGCCGGGCGTCTCACTCTGGTCGGCCGACGCGAGCATCTCGCCATCTACGACCGCGCGTTCCACGACTTCTTTGGCGGGTCGGAATCCGAATCGGCAAGCCAGAGCAGCTCGGTGCGCCTGCGTATCAAGCTCGAGGGCGAGCTTCCGGGCGCCGGTTTGAAAGACCTGGGCGGCGAGCTGCGCGAGGCCGCCGGGCCGGCCCAAGAGTTGATGCTGACGGCAGCGAGTCCAATCGAGAGCCTGCGGCGCCGCTCGTTCGAGGAGTACTCCGAGGACGAGCACGCCGAGACCCGCTCGATCATCGCGCACCTGGCGCGTCGCCGGCCCCGGCGCATCTCGCGCCGCACCCGGACGAGCCGCCGCCGCGGTCCGCGGCCCGACCTCGCCAGGACGTTGCGCCGCGCCTTGCGAACCGAGGGCGAGCCGCTCGAGCGCTCGTGGCGACGGCGGCGCCTGAAGCCGCGACGGTTGGTGCTGGTCCTGGACATCTCGGGCTCGATGGGCGCTTACGCGCGCAGCCTTGCCGCTTTCGCGCACGCGGCGGTCCGGGCGGGCCGCAATGTCGAGGCCTTCGCTTTCGGCACCCGGCTGACGCGGATCACTGCCGCCCTCCACTCGCGCGATCCCGACGCCGCCCTCCGCGCCCTGGGACAGGAGGTCCCCGATTGGGAGGGTGGGACGCGCATCGGCGAATCGCTGAAAGAGCTGCTGGATGGATGGGGACGACGGGGACCGATCAGGAATTCGGTCGTGATCATCCTGTCCGATGGACTCGAACGCGGCGATCCCCAGATGTTATCCGCGCAGATGCAACGGCTCTCGCGGCTCGCGCACCGGATCATCTGGGTGAATCCGCTGAAAGGCAGTCCAAGGTACCAGCCGCTGGCGCGCGGCATGGCGGCGGCGCTTCCCTACGTGGACGACTTCCTCTCGGGGCACAACCTGGCGAGCCTGGAGACGTTGGCGGAAGTGCTGGCGAAGCTCGGTGATTGACGGGCCCAGGCGCTATACGATACCAACCGTCTACCCCCTACCGTCTACCCCCTACCGGCTACCGGCCACCGCCTTTGCCCCGGAGCACCGCCAGCAGCTCGGCGATGATGGAGAGCGCGATCTCCTCGGGGCTCAGGGCCCCGATGTCGAGGCCGACGGGGCCGTGGATCCGGTCGAGGTCGTCGCCGCCGAAGCCAAGGTCTTGCAGCGCCTCGCGCCGCAGCCGCTGCGTGCGCCGCCCACCGATCTGACCCACGTAGCGGCAGCCGGCATTCAAAGCCGCGGCCAGAGCCGGCGCGTCGAGCTTGAGGTCGTGGGCCAAAACCACCACGCTCGCATAACGATCGAGCCCGAATTCCGCCAGCGCCTCCTCCGGCCAGGCACGAATGACGCGGTCGGCCTCCGGGAAGCGCTCATCCTTCGCGAACACCTCCCGCGGATCGATCACGGTCACCGCGATCCCCAGGAAGCTCGCCAGGTGGCAGAGAGCGACGGCCACCGGGGTCGCGCCGACGATGGCCAGCCGTGGCGGCGGCAGGAACGCCTCGGCGAACACGGTGGCGACCCGATCCTCCAGCTCGATGACCTGAGTGCCGGCCACATCGAACAGCGGTGCGACCGCGCCCGCAGCCTGCCTGTCGAGGTCATCGTCCCCCAGCGTGCCCAGACGGACGCCGTCGGGGAAAAGGAGCAGCTGTCGCGCGCGCACGTCCTCGGACACGCCCGTCACCAAAACGGCTGCCCGGCGCTCGTCGATCGCGCGCTCCAGCTCCGGCCTTACCGGGTCCCCAGGGGTGTAAGGCGCGATGAGCACCTCGATCTCACCGCCGCAGGCCAGCCCTACCTCCAGCGCCATCTCGTCGGTGATCCCGTAGGTCACGACGCGCGGCTCACCCGCGGCCACCACCTGCTGGATGTGCCCGTAGAGATCGCCCTCGACGCAGCCCGACGAGACCGAGCCGGCGACGTCACCGTTCGTGTTCGCGGCGAAGCGGGCACCGGGCGGCCGGGGCGCCGAACCTTTGACGCGGATGAGCGTGGCGACGCCGGCTTCGTGCCCGGCTAAAGTCCAACGCTGTAGCTCCGGGTAGACTTCTTTGACGCTCATCCCTATGCGGTTTGAACATCGAACATCCGACATCCAACATCGAACTTTGAAGAGACAGCCGAACTGAGAACGTCGAACGTCCAACTCGGAACATTCGGAGTTCGAGGTTCGGCGTTCATCGTTCGAGGCGCGGCAGCGCCGCAGACTTCATACTTGGATGTTGGATGTCCGATGTTCGATGTTCTCTGTACTTAAAGCGCCGACTCTACCGCCCGCCTCACCAGCACCCGCGACAGGTGCTTGCGATACTCGGCGCTCGCGTTCGTGTCGTCGGGCGGGCTCGTGCCGTCGGCAGCGTGCTCGGCGGCCGCGGCGACTTTTTCGGCGGACGCCCCGGCCAGCGCGTCTTCCACCGTTGCGGCGCGCAGCGGTGTCGACCCCATGTTCGTGAGACCGACGCGCGCCGTCTTGATCTTTCCGTCGGCCCGCTCCAGCACGGCGGCGACGCCGACGATCGCCCAGTCTTGCGCCCGACGATTGAACTTGAGGTAGGACCAGCCGTGTGACCCACTCAGCTGCGGGACGCGGATCTCGGTGAGCAACTCGTCCGGTTTCAAGTCGGTCTCGAAAATCCCCTTGAAGAAGTCGACGGCCTTCACCGTCCGCTCCTTCTTGGCACCCCGCAGGACGAGTTCGGCGTCGAGCGCCAGCAGGACCGTCGGGAGATCGGAAGCGGGGTCGCCGTGAGCGACCGAGCCGCCGATGGTGCCGCGGTGGCGAACCTGCGGATCACCCACCAGACTGGCGGCATGGGCGAGAATCCCACACTTGCTCTTCAACAGCTTCGAGTGCTCCAAGTCGTGGTGACTCGTCAGCGCGCCGATCGCCACGTGCTTCTTCTCGTCACGCACGTAGGAGAGATCGGAGAGCCGGCCGATGTCCACGAGTAACGAGGGCCGTGCCAACCGCAACTTCATCAGCGGGAGCAGCGAGTGGCCACCGGCCAACAGCTTCGCATCCTCTCCGGCCTGCTTCAGCAGCGAGATCGCATGATCCGCCGAGGTCGCGACTTCATAATCGAAGGCCGCCGGGATCATCTCAGTTACCTCCTCCCGCGTTGCGGATCGCTTTCCAGACGTTCTCCGGCGAAGCCGGCAGCTCGACCTGGCGGACGCCCAGGTGAGACAGCGCGTCCACCACGGCGTTCATCACCGCCGGCGTGGCCGCGATCGTTCCCGCCTCACCGATGCCTTTCACACCCATCGGATTGGTGGGGCTGGGTGTCAGCGTGCGGTCGAGCTCGAAGGACGGGATCTCCGTCGCCGCCGGAACCAGATAGTTCATCATCGACGAGGTGAGCAGATTGCCGCCGTCGTCGTAGACCGCCTCTTCGTACAACGCCTGAGCGATGCCCTGGGCGATGCCGCCGTGCACCTGGCCGTCGACGATGATCGGGTTGATGACGTTGCCGCAATCGTCCACCGCGACGTAGCGCACGATCTCCACCTTGCCGGTCTCCGTATCCACCTCGACGACACAGATGTGGGTGCCGAACGGGAAGGTGAAGTTGGGCGGGTCGTAGACGTAGGTGGCTTCGAGACCGGGCTCAGCCCCCTCCGGCAAGCTGTGGGCGGTCCAGGCGGCAAGGGCGATCTCCTGTATCGTCTTCGCCTTGTCGGGTGCGCCGCGCACCGAGAACACCCCCGCCTCGAATTCCAGATCCTCGGGCGCCACCTCCAGCAGGTGTGCGGCGATTGTCTTCGCCTTTTCGACCACCCGCCCGCAGGCGTAGTGCAGCGCGACCCCGCCCACGGACAGGCTGCGGCTGCCGTAGGTGTCCATCCCCAGCGGCGCCACCGCCGTGTCGCCGTGCAAGACGGTTACGTCCTCAAAGGGAACGCCGAGGGCGTCGGCGGCGATCTGCGACCACGACGTCACGTGACCCTGACCGTGCGGCGACGTACCGGTGACGACCTCGACCTTGCCCGTGGGGAGGGCCCGGACGATCGCCGCGTCCCAACCACCGGCCCCGTAGTTCAGCGACGCCAGCACCTGCGACGGCGCAAGCCCGCACATCTCCGTGTAGCAGGAGAATCCCACCCCCAGCTGCCTCACGTCACCACGATCGCGGCGCGCCTTCTGATCCCGGCGAACCTTTTCGTAGCCGAGGTGCTTCAGCGCCAGATCGAGGTTCACCTCGTAGTCGGTAGAATCGAACTGCAGCCCGCCAGGGCTCGCCACGAGTTCGCCTTTGGGCAGGAAGTTCTTACGCCGGATTTCAACCGGATCGAGCCCGGTCTCCCGGGCGAGGCTGTCGATCGACCGCTCGATCGCGTAGCACGCCTCCGGGCGGCCCGCGCCTCGGTAGGCGTCGGTCGGCGTGGTGTTGGTGAAGACGCCCGTGCACTCCAGCGAGTAGGCATCGCCCCCGTACACGCCCGAGTAGAGGAAGGCGCCGAGCAGAGGCACGCCGGGCGTCACCAGTTGGAGGTAGGCGCCCATGTTCGCGAGGAGCTTGACCCGAACGCCTTTGATCTTTCCGTCCCGGGTTGCCGCCAGCTCGATCTCCTGAATCAGGTCGCGGCCGTGGATCGTGGCCAGGTACGCCTCTGACCGCTCCTCGATCCACTTGACCGGACGGCCCAGCTTGCGCGCCAGAGCGAGGCAGATCGCTTCCTCGGCGTAGACGTTGAGCTTCGAGCCGAAGCCGCCGCCGACGTCGGGCGCGATCACCCGCATCTTGCTCTCCGAGATGCCGAGCGTGAGCGAAAGCGTCACCTTGGCGATGTGCGGGATCTGAGTGGCCGACCACATCGTGAACTCGCCGGCCGCGGCAACCGGCTGAACCACGACGCCGCGTGGCTCGATGGCGTTGGGGATGAGTCGCTGCTGGCGATAGCGCTCCTTCACCACCACGTCTGCGTCACGAAAGACGGCGTCGATCTCGCCCGAGGACAGCGACCAGGTGTAGCAGCGGTTGGTGCCGAAGTCCGCGTGGACGAGCGGCGCGCCGTCGGCGATCGCCGCCTCGACGTCGGTGACCGCCGGAAGCGGATCGAAATCGACCTCCACCAGCTCCGCCGCATCCTTCGCCGCGGCGCGGCTCGTGGCCACGACCACGGCCACCGGGTCTCCGAGGTGCCGCACGACGTCCTTCGCCACCGGCCAGTGCTCGGGGATCTTGATGTCCTCCGTCACCGGCCAGGCCATCGGCAACGGGGCGCTCCACTCGCCCGCGAGGTCGGTCCCGCTGAAGGCGGCCACCACGCCGGGGGCCTCGCGCGCGGCCTTCAGCCGTACCTTCTTGATCCGGGCGTGGGCCAACGGACTTCGCACCACCGCGGCCCAGACGGTTCCGGGCGGCGTGATGGCTTCGACGAAGGTGCCCTGGCCGGTTAGGAGCTTGGGATCCTCTTTGCGGCGGACTCCACCGCCCACGTATTTCTCTGCCGCTCGTGTCGCCATGTCGTCTGCTCCCCTCACGAAGCCGGCGCCGCGGCGCCTCGCAACTCGGCCGCCGCAGCCAAAACCGCCTTCACGATGTTCTGGTAGCCGGTGCAACGGCAGAGGTTGCCTTCCAGCGCGTGCCGGACCTCGGCGTCGGTGGGATCGGGATTCTCTTTCAGATAGCTGGCGGCGGCCATGATCATGCCGGGCGTGCAGTATCCGCACTGAAGGCCGTGGTGCTCATGGAAGGCCTTCTGCACGGGATGGTACGCGCCGTTCTTGGCCAACGCTTCGATGGTCGTCACCTCGTGACCGTCCACCTGCACCGCCAGCATCGTACACGCCTTGACCGACTCGCCGCCGACCCAAACCGTGCAGGAGCCGCACGACGAAGTGTCGCACCCCACGTTGGTGCCGGTGAGGCCGAGCTGCTCACGCAGGAAGTAGACGAGCAGCGTACGCGGCTCGACGTCGGCCTCGTGCCGGATTCCGTTGACCGTCACCGAGATGTGTCTCATCGCGGGAAAGCCTCCTGATAATGGCCGGAGAGATCTTGCGGCTGGTGGCGCCCGAGCGCGCCGCCGGGAATGGGGCGCGCCGCGTCGATCCTCGAGAGATTCGCTTCGCTCACGGTTGGGGCTCCTGTGGAGTGAGGAAGGTGTGTAGACTAGCCCGCGATCCCGTGAGCGGCAAGCCCGGCAAGCGATTCGAGGAAAACTCTACGTAAGAGGCGCGGAAACCGTGGCAGTGGCCGCCCCTCCTTCGATCGACCCCACCCGCGTTGGCCCGCCCGGGAGGCGCTGGGGGTCCTCCAGAGCGTAGCTCGCGAGCGGGCAACGACGGCGCCACGACCTCCCCCTGGCGCACGCGAGCGGCGAAGCGGGAGGACCCGCCAGCGCCGACCGACGACGGGCTCAGCGATTCCCCGACGCCATCTTCCGGGCCTCCGGCGTCCCGCGCAGACGCAACATGCTTGCGATCCCGAACACGGGCCCGGCGACCAGGACCACGAACGCCCACTCCCAACCCACGCGTTCGACGAGCGGCGGAATGATCCGGATCGTGGGCAGCGTCAGCATGAAGCCCAGACTCGTCTGCATGGTCAACGCCGTCCCCACGTATCGCGGATCGCTCAGCTCGCTCACCGCCGCGCTGAATTGGGCACTGTCCGCCACCACGGTGAATCCCCAGATGAGGCAGAGCACCGTCAGCGCGCCCGGCGCGCTGAAGAACAGCCCCGCCACCAGCGCGCAGCCGCCCGAGACCAGCAGGCTGGCCGACGTGATCCGCGTCCGCCCCCAGCGGTCGGCGAGTTGCCCGGCGAGCACGCAGCCGACCCCGCCCACCGCCACCGTGCCGAACCCGGCCAGCCGCGCTCCCGCCTCGCTCCAGCCCGCCTGTTGATAGCTGGCCAGAAGCAACAGGGGGACCCACGTCCACATCGCGTAAAGCTCCCACATGTGTCCCAGGTAGCCGAAGTTCGCCAGGCGCAGGCCGCGTTCGGTCAGGGCACGACCGGCATAGCGAGGCTCGAACGGCGCAACCTGCGCGTGAAGCGGCCCCGTCTGCACGAAGTAGGCGGCGACGATTCCGCCAACCGTCGCCGAGGCCGAGGCGATCAGCAGCACGGGGCGCCAGGGTGGGATCCCGGCCCCGCCGTCCAGCAGCGGAAATGCGTTGAACAGATGGGGCAGCGCCGAGCCCACGGTGAGCGCCCCGACCAGCAGGCCGATGCAGAGCCCCCGATCTTCCTTGCACCAAGTGGCCATGAGCTTCATGCCCGGCGGATAGACGCCGGCCAGGGCGGCACCGGTCAGGAAACGCAAGACGATGGCAGGGGTCGGCGTCTCGACGAAGAGGGCGATCGCGGTGTTGAACGCGGCGCCCAGTATCGCGCTCAGTGCGACCAGCCGGCGGGCCGGCATGCGATCGGCGAGGTTGAGCACGGCGCTTAGGAGGGCGCCGACCACGAAGCCGAGCTGCACGCTCATCGTCAGCCATGAGACCCCCGCTCCCCCAAGCCCCCACTCGCGGGTGAGCTGCGGGACGACCGCCGAGGCGGAGAACCAGAGTGACATGGCCAGCATCTCGGCGAGCGCCAGCAGCCACAGGCTGCGCCACTTGAGCGTCATGGGTAACAACCTATAACGCTCGTACCGCAGGACTGAAAAGTGTGGGCGCGGCTTCGCGCGCGGGGCGGTTCGCGGCCTGTCTCGGGCACTATCGTCCCGTCGATTCTGCCATCGGTCGACGCCCGGCCGAGCCTGCCTTAGCTTACTAGCTGACGGCCCTGCGGTGACCTCCGGCTGGATCATCGGGTTGGGTCACGGGTAGACGGACGTGCTCGGCGCCCTCCGACGGTGGTGCGCTCTCGACGTCGGTAACGCCGTATCTGTAGCTGGCTGCGCGCCGAAAGGCTGCAAGATGCTTCGACCGACCCTACTTGCTCTCATCGCCTTCGCGATCGTGTCCCAACCGGATGCCAGCCCCGGGCTGCAGTCCCAGCAGGTCAGCGACACGAGCGTGGCGGACACCTCCTGGGTGGACAGCCCAAATCCGGTCTTCACACCCATCGCGCTGCTCCGACTGAACCAGCTCTGGTCTTCGCGGAACTACCGTGGCGTTTGTCTGCGCGGCGAGGTCAGGCACGACGAGAAGTTGGGGGAGGCCGTGCATGTGACCCAGGTCTTCTCCGCCGCCTTCCCGAATCTCTGCAGTGGCTTCAAGAAC
>CAYGAJ010000007.1:0-28214 GCA_964347815.1 uncultured Gemmatimonadota bacterium
TCGATCACGTAGACGGCGAGCTGGTGCGGACCCAACCGCGCCTTGAGCGGCGGCCAGGCGATCGTGAAGGCGAAGACGAAGCCGAGCGCATAGATGAAGCGTCGGCGCTGCCAGGCGCCGTGGAGCGCGTGCGCACCCAACAACAAGAGCGCGCCCCCGCCAACGGTCAGCGGCAGACCCGGCCGAGCCACGTCGAGTGAGGCCCAATTGAGGCTCGATAGCAGCCGCGCCAGCTGATCGATCGCGCTCAACAGAATTACGGCCGCGCCGGCAGGCCAACGGGCCGCTTCCAGCCCCGGCGACAGCAGGGCGGACAGGAACAAGGCGGGCATGGCCAGGCTCATCAGGGGAACGGCCACAAGATTCCCCAAAATCGCCGCGGGCGCGACGCGACCGAAGTGAGCCGCGGTGATGGGCGCTGTGACCAGGACGGCGGCGGCGCTCGTCAACGCGCTCACCAGCAAGGAACGCAGCGCCCACGGCCGATCGCGTAGCCACGACGATCGGCTGGTCTGGGCGTGCGCGTAAGCGACGGCACCCGCGCCGGCGAAGGACAGCTGGAAGCCCGCTTCGAAGACGCTCCAGGGTCGAGCGCTCAGCAAAAGCACGGCGGCGAGCCCCAGCACATCGAAGCCGGAAGAGGCGCGACCAGCCAGACGGGCCAGCGTCCAGAGTGTGACCATCAGGGCAGCCCGCACGGCCGAGGCGGGCGCTCCGATCAGAATCACGTAGGCGCAGGTCAGGGCGACCGTGATCGACCGCGACCCGACCGGCGACATGCGCGCCACCCGCGCCAACGAGTAGCACGCCGCCGCCAGCAACCCGACGTGCAGACCCGAGATGGCGAGGAGGTGGGCCAACCCGGCCCGGGCGATACGGCGCCACAACTCCGGCCGTAGCGTCTCACGCTGCCCGAGCACGAGGGCCTCGGCCAGGGGCGCCCACCGCGCGGGGTACACCTGCCACAGCCGCTGCGCCAACCGTCCCCTCAGGTTGAGGAACGGGTGGCGCGTCCAGCTGGACGGGCCCGCCGGCTCGACCGAGCCCGCCACCACCCAACCTCGACGCTCCGGCGACCGAGGCCAGCGACCCGGCGACCGCGCAGGTTGCCAGGTCCCCTGTACGGCATACCGCACGCCGGGTTGGACGGGACCCTCCGTCCACACCCGCAAGGCGCCCGACCAACGGCATCCCGAGCCTTTCGATACAGGCGCGACGCGAACGCTTCCCCGCTCGCCCTCAGGGAGAAAGCCGAGGGCGCGTCCGTCGAGCCTCACCGCTTGGCCCGCCTTCCAGAACCGCCGGCAATCGCCGCGGGCCCTTTCCACCGCGCTGAGACCGTGGTGCAGCCCACCCGTCGCCAGCGCCGCCAGCGCGGCGATCGCGCCCAGCTCGCGACGGCGCAGGATCAGCGCTGCGCTCCCGGTTCCCAAGGTCACCGCCGTCGCCGCCGGCACGACCGACTCGGCGCCAGACAGGCCGACCACCGTTCCGATCACCAGAGCGAAGCCGGCCAGCGCCAGGGGGCGTGCCCTTGGAGGCCTCTGCCGCATCACCGCTCCCGACCCACCCCCCTGCCGTACGCGCCCTCGTCACCACGTGCTCGTCACCGCGTCGTGTCGCCACGCTGCGCCGGCTGCATCACACGAATGTCAACGCGGCCGGTTACCGGTAGGCGGTAGACGATAAACAGTAAGCGGTTGGCGGTGGGCGGTAGGCGGTACCCCGGTCGGTCAGCGGCTTTGCAAACCGGCGTCACCCGCGGTTATTCTGTTCGCCATGAACAGACTCATGTTTCGCGGCCTGCCCACGATCTTGGCCGCTCTGCTCTTGATCTCGGCGTGCGACGACAGCACGGCACCGGCCGATCGAATCGTCGAGGGGATCGACTTCGAGGTGCTGTTCGCGCCGCCGACCGCCGCTGAGGTGAACGCGGTGCTGGCCGAGTGGAGCGGTCGCGACGTCACAGCGCAATCGGTGAACGTGGTCGCTATGTCGGCGGAGCAGATCGGTGGGGTACCGGCCACGCTGCGAATTCTCTCGCACGCCGTGGACGGCGCGACGCACTATGGCGCTGTGCTGGCAGCAGACAACGTGGTACCCGGCACCATGCCGGTCCTCATCTACCTGCACGGGGGTGACGGCGGCGTCGATATCGACGAGCTACTGAACCTTCTGCCCATCGTCCTCGGACTCAATGAGAGCGCCTACGTACTAGTGGCCCCGTCGTTCCGTTCCGAGCCGCTTGAGTTCGGCGGCACGACCTATCTGTCGGAGGGCGAACCGAGCCCCTGGGATCGCGACGTCGACGACGCGCTCGCCCTGTTGAACGCCGTGCTGGCGAACACGCCCCAGGCCAACCCGGACCGGATCGGCATCCTCGGCTTGAGCCGTGGCGCCGCCGTCGGCCTGCTCATGGCCGCCCGCGATCCGCGCATCGACGTGGTCGTGGAGTTCTTCGGCCCCACCGACTTCTTCGGGCCGTTCGTACAGGAAGTGGTCGAAGAGGCGCTGCGCGGGTCGCCGCGTGACCTGCCGGGTCTGGCGTATCTGAACGCCGAGTTCATCCAACCCCTCAAGCGTGGTGAGTTCACGATCGCCGAGATGCGGCCGGAACTGGTGCGACGCTCGCCCGTCTACTTCGCCGATCGCCTTCCCGACCTGCAGATCCACCACGGAACGGCCGACGACGTCGTCCCCGTCGGTGAGGCCGAGCGGCTGATCGAGGTGATGGTGGCGTTGGGGCGCGGCGAACCCGACTTCGAGAGCTACCTGTACCCGGGGGGAACGCACAACCCGCTCACTCTCTCGGGTAGTATTCCGCGGTCCCAGAGCTTTCTCGGCCGACTGCTGGCACCCGGACCGGTTCTGTTAGCGGTAAATGGTAGACGGTAGACGGTAGACGGTAGGCGGTAGGCTCGAACTGCCGTCAGCGAAGGCTGCGGCCGCTCAAGGTCATCGTTGCGCGAGCCAGGATGTCGTCGAGGGCGACGAAGCCGATGAAGCGGCTGTCGGGCCAGCCGACCATGTCCCGGGTGTCGGAGAGGAGGAGTGCCGAGTCCGCAGGCACAACCCAGGGACCCCAGTCGTAGAGGTTGCCTTCGCGGCTCAGAGGCGAGGTCGACGCCGCGCGCTTGAGGATTTGGAAAGGCCACGACTCCGGCACGCCGTTCCGCACGACGACACCGTCCCGCATCTCCACCGTGTCTCCGGGCAGCCCGGCGACGCGTCGCAATACGTGAAACTCGCCGTCCTCATCGACAAAGCGGAAGATGACCAGGTCGCCGGGTGAGAATCGACCGGCCGGACCCCAGGCGAGAAAATAGTCGCCGGCTGCGAGGCCGGGCTCCATGGAGGGGCCCGTCATGTAGTAGAGCGACGGCCAGCGCGACCCGCCGCGGGTCACCCAGAGTCCGAAGATTAAGAAAGCGGTGGCGGCCACCCAGAGGGCCAGGCGGAGCCGGTTCAGCTGCGAGACGGCCATCAGGAATGCGAGGTGAGAGGCTTCGTACGCGCGCGACTACGGCGGCGGGGCCGCCCGACGCGTCTCCCCCTAGCCGGGTCAAACCGATCCGCGCTCGGCTTTCTCGAGACCCTTGTCGGCCTTCGCCGACCGCGGTTTGCTTGTCGGGTCGGGACGACGCAGCGCCTGGCGCGCTCGCAGGTCGCTCCGCAGGCCCCACGCCAACATCAGCAGCATGCCGACGATCACGCCGCTGTACAGAGCGACCGCCAGCGAGATGCCACGGAGCGTGAACAGGCCGAAATGGAGGTCCACGGTCTGACTGGAGTGCGCGTGCGCGAACCAGCCGAGGATCAGGATCAGGGTAAGGCCGCCAGCGGCCCGGATGAGCAAGCGTCTATTCATCGGCCGTCCGTCTCGATTCCACCGGAAAACCGGTAAAGGTGGCGCCCGTGGTTCCCGTCAGCGCGACCCGGAGGTAGCGTCCGATCCAGGAATCGCGACCGGAGAACAGCACCACCTTGTTCGTGGCCGTGCGGCTTTGCAGCAAGTTGCCGCGACGCGCCCGGCGCTCGACCAAGACCTCCACGGTGCGTCCCACCTCGGCCAGGTTCTTCTCGTGCGCGATGCGGCGGACCAGATCGATGAGCCGTTCGAGCCGATCTTGTGCGACGCGAGCCGGGACGGCCCAATCGTCACGCATGCGGGTGGAGGGGGTACCGTCCCGGGGCGAGTATTTGAAAGTGAACGCGTCGTCGTAGCGTACCGTCCGAACGAGTTCCAGTGTGTCCTCGAAATCGGCCTCGGTCTCGCCGGGAAAGCCGACGATGATGTCCGTGCTGAGCGCGATGTCAGGTATCGCTCTTCGGAGCAACTCGACTTTGGCGAGATACTCCTCGCGCGAATAACGCCGCGCCATCCGTTTGAGAACTCGATCGGATCCCGACTGAACCGGAAGGTGAAGCTGTGGGCAGACGGCGGCCTCCTCGGCCATGACCGCGACGACATCGGCGCCTAGATCGTTGGGATGCGGCGACGTGAAGCGCACGCGCCGGACGCCGGGCGTGCGGGCGACCGCGCGCAACAGACGGGCAAAGTCCCAATCACCGTGGCGGTACGAGTTCACCGTCTGCCCCAGCAAAGTGAACTCGGTGATCCCGTCGTCGACCAGGCCCTCGATCTCACGCAGGATCGCGGCCGGCTCCCGGTTCTTCTCCGGTCCGCGTGTATACGGCACGATGCAGAAGGTGCAGCGGTAGTTGCACCCGCGCTGGATCGGTATCCAGGCGGAGACCTGCGACTTCCGGCGCAGCTCCAAGCCCTCGTAGTTCTCCGACGCATCGAGCTCGACATCGACCACGGCACCCGACCGTGACGCCTGCTCGATCAGCGTCGGCAGCGCGCGGTAGCTGTCGGGCCCGATCACCATGTCGACATGCTCGGCCCGTTCGATCAGCTTCGTGCCCAACCGCTGAGCCATGCAGCCACACACGCCGATGAGCGTGCTCGGTCGCATCTTCTTGACCCGATTCAGCTCGGCCACACGGCCCAGCACCCGCTGCTCCGCATGCTCGCGGATGGCGCAGGTGTTGACGAGGATCACATCGGCCTCTTCGGGCGACGCGACCTGAGTATAGCCGCCGGCCGCCAGAACCCCCTCCATGAGCTCGCTGTCGCTCACGTTCATCTGGCAACCGTAGGTTTCGACCCAGTACGTCTTCGACATCCCCCGACTCTTCGCGCTAAACCGCCGTGGCGACCAGGCCGCCGCCAGCGGCCTCCTCGACTCGCGCCCGCTGCAGGCGCGGACCACCGGCTCTTAAACTATGCGACGCCGGCATCTTGAGGTAGTCGCCGGTCACCGCGGTGGCTCGGTCATCGCCCTCCAGCACCACGTGCGCCAGCGTGCCGATCCGGCGTCGCCGGTAGGCCGCCGCCTTCTGCGCCACGAGCTTTCGCAGCTCGCGGGAGCGTTTGGCTTTCGCGATGGGCGTCATGGAGTCGGCAAGCCGTTCCGCGTCCGTGCCCTGCCGCTCAGAGTACGGGAACACGTGCACGTAGGTGAACGGCAACGCCTCCAGGATCTCGCGTGTTCGCCGATGATCGTCCTCGGTCTCGCCCGGGAACCCGACGATCACATCCGTGCCCAAACCGAGCGGTGTGACACGCTCGCAGAGCCTGGCCACACGCGACACATAGCGCCGACTGGGATAGGCGCGGCGCATGGCACGCAAGACCCGGTCGCTTCCGCTCTGCAGCGGTACGTGCAGATGAGGTGCCAGTCGCCCGTCGGAATCGGCGAGCAACGAGATGATCCGGTCATCCAGCTGGTTGCACTCGAGCGATCCGATACGGAAGCGGACATCGGGAACGGATTCGACCAGACGCTCGACCAGCTCGGCAAAAGACACGCGAGGATCGAGATCTTTGCCGTAAAGGCCGATGTGGATCCCGGTGAGCGAGATCTCCGGGTGATGGACCGCCAGTTGCCGGGCCTCTTGCACGACCTCCTCGGGCGGCCGCGAGCGGCTGCGGCCCCGGGCGATACGGATGACGCAGTAGGAGCAACGCAGATCGCAGCCGTCCTGGACCTTCAGCCACGCCCGCGTGCCGCGCTCGGAACGGTCGAGCAAGACGGCGCCGTTCCCGCGACCCTGACTCCCGACCACGACGCCGAGACTTCGGGCGACGGCTTCGGCATCCTGGCCGGGCACGGTCGCGGCGACGCCCTCGAGCGCCAGGATCGCCTCGGACGCCACCGCGGTGGCGCAGCCGGCAACGACGACCGGCAGCGTACGCCCAGCGGCGCGGCGGCTCAGACTCCGAACGTAGCGACGGAGCTCAGAATCGGCGTTTTGGGTGACCGTGCAGCTGTTGATGACGACCGCATCGGCCAACCCCGGATCGTCCACGGTCTCACAACCGCCCACTTCCAGCAGCCGCTGGATCCGCTCCGTGTCGTACTGGTTCGCGCGGCAGCCGAACGTGTGGAAGAAGATACGTCGAGGAGACGAGGAGACGAGCGTCATCGGCCGAAGACGGCCACAGAGATGCTGAGGCGTGTAAAGGACTCCTCCACGCTCTCGCGCTCGATGTCACCGCGGCGTCCCAGCTCGACCGTCCCATCGAGCCGGGCGCGGCCGCTCGCCAGGTTCAGCCCGAGCCCGAAACCGAAAGCGCGCTCCCAGGGCCAGCCGCTTCGCAACCTGAAGGGCCGCCGCTCGAAGGAAGCACCGCCGCGCACGAAGACCTCTGAACTGGTGCCCGAGATCGCTCTCAATTCCGCCCCCGCGCCGAAGCGAAAGACGTCATTCGCACCGGTTTCGGGATTGTCCTCACGTATCTTGGACCAATCCTCCCAACCGGCTTGCATCGCCACGCTCAGATCAGGGGTCAGCTGCCAGGACGCCCCCACATCCAGGGCCAGCGGCAGACCGACGTCGTCTTTCGCTCCCGTGCTGTCGTTCTCCACATCGAGCCCGAACCCCCAGCCGAACACGGCACCGACCAGCATCTCGGGCACCGGTTCGAACTCGGTGCCCAGCGCGAACCCCCACCCCCGATACTGGATGGCCGCCCGCGACGTGTAGGTCGAGAAGCCGGAGGCCGCATCGAACGCCCGCTGCACGGTCCGCCGCACCTCGCCCGAGTAGAGATTCGCGGCCAGCCCCAGGCTCCAACGCTCCGCCATGATCCCGGCCAGCTCGAAGCGGAACTGCGAGATGCCGCCGTCCGCCGTCCTTGTCTCCTGGAACTCGATGTCTCCGGTCGAGATGCTCAGCGTGTCGACGAACTGCACGCCGAAGTCCTGGTCGAGGAAGCTGCCGAAACTCACCGAGGCGACCCAACGCTCGGTGATCGGCCAACCGACGCGAATCAGCGGCACATCCTGCGTCTTGAAATCGCCGCGCGCATCGCCCTTGACCGAGCGATTCTCGGGCATGAAGGTCGCCCAGGCACCGGCGATCGTCAGGTGGACGGCCGAGGCCGGGTTGACCGCCGAGAAGTTCCCGCCGTGGAGCGCCACCGCCGAAGATCCCATGGCGCGCGCCCGCGCGTCGAGCGGCCGCGCCCTCCGACCCAACCCCGCCTCGCCGAGAAGCCGAACCTGCGCATGCGCCGGGCGCTCTCCCACCGCCGCGGCGAGAACCGTCAAAGCACCGAGTGCGAGGAGGGCACGCGTGATCATGGCAGCCTGAAGTCGGTCGGTGGCGTGAAGACGATTCGCAGCACGGGAGCGACCGCCGGGTCTCTGACACCGCCAAATTCCCAATAGCCGAAGTCGGTGGCCTCGTCGGTCGAGCGGATCACCAGGCGAATCGGCAGCGGCACCGAGTCCGCGGGTACCCCCGACCACGAACGCACACGCGTCGTGATATCGATGGCGAGCACCGGATCGGCGTCGAGCGAATCGGGCACCACCTCGCCTACGCTGTTCGTGATCGCGAGGCCGACCGGCGTCTTCGGGCCGAACACCCGGAAGTCGTCGACGAGACGGAAGGCGATCAAGAAGAACGGCTGCTCCGCCGCGAAGGGCGGGGCGGGCCGGCCCGGGCTGGTCAGAAGAAGCTCGGCCTTGTTGATCGTTGCCCCGCGCAAGGCGGCTTGACCACCCGTCACGGGCACCGAATCCGGAAGGACGAATTCCGTAAACGATCGCCAACCCTGTACCCCGCCCACACGGATTCGGCCGGCCGCGACGGGCGGCGGGTTCTGATCGAAGATATACGTCCGGACCGCGAAGGAGCTGAGCGTGAACGCGGTGTCGGGCCGGATCTCCGGCACGATCGCGTAGCGCAGGCGCGGCACCCGTAGAGCCAAACGCCCGGAATCACCCACCACCAGGGCCAGCCCAGGATTGGCGAGCATCGTGTCGTTCCAGGCGCGTATGAGAGAGTCGGAGGCGGCGCCGAGCTCGAAGATGATGCTGTCCATCTCTTCATCGACGACCGTTTCGCCCAACTGCTGACCGAGCGAGCCACCCGGCCCCCCCAACCAAGGCACTTGGGCGCCCGGACTGTCCACGGCGAATTCCCAGTTCGCCGTACGCACGTCCCACTCCTGCTCCAGCGCCAGCAGCCGCAGCATCGTACCGCCCGTGGCCAGGCGCGTACGCAGCGTGTCCACGCTCAGCACCACCCGCGCCGAGTCGAAGCGCAGAGCGGCGGACGTCGTGTCGAAGCCGAAAACGCTGTCCTGTACGTTCTCGAATCGAAACAGGCCCCGGCTGGTGAGAAGAGCCGAGCCCCCATCGATCAGCAGGAACGCCGAGTTACGGGGGCCGGCGAAACCCGGAAACACCGTGTCCACCCACTGGCCGATGTCCGACGGGCTCAGCAGCGTCTCGAGCGTCGCCGCCGACGTGCCGGGCGCGTCCTCCGGATCGACCGACAGGATCTCCTGTCTCTCACACGCCACCAGCGAAACCGAGAGGATCGCCAGTGCCGTCGCACACCGCCACACCGTCACCCGACGTCAGCCTCTTTCGGCTCGTGCTTGGGCAGCGGCCGGTTCGCGAGGCCCACATAGTGAAGGCGAAGATCAGAGATCGCCGCGGCTAAAAGCTTCTGCTCCTCGTCGGTCAGGTTGCCTTTCGTCTTTTCCTCCAGGACGATCAGCGTGTCGATGAGCTGACGCGCACCGTTCAACCCGTCCGAGATGCGCTTCTTCCGCTCCTCCGACGTTAGGGGCTCCGACTTCGCGCCCCCTTCTTTCGCCCCCTCGACGGCGCCCTCCGGCTGCAACAGCACCTCGATCTGGCTCAGTACCGCCACCGCCGACGTCGCCAACCCGGCCACCAAACCGCTGAACTCGACCTTCGTCGACTTCCCGCCACTGGTTGTCTTACCTTCGCTCATCGACTCCTACCCCAAATTGTCTATGCCCCTGTACACACGCGGCAGCCGTGGCCCCAAACCGGTGAGAATCTCGTACGTGATCGCGCCGCAGCGTTCCGCCACCGCCCGCAGACTCGTGGCGCTGTCCGAAGGCCCGCCCAGCACCGTGGCGGCCACCCCGGCCGTCACGTCCTCGAGCGCGGTGACGTCCACCACGGTCACATCCATGCAGACACGACCGACGATGGGAGCCTCCCGCTCGCCAAATCGAACAAAACCGTTGTTCGAGAGCCTGCGTGGCAGCCCATCAGCGTAGCCGATGGCCAGCGTGGCCCAGCGCGACGGCCGCGACGCCCGGTAAGTCGCTCCGTAACTCGCGGTCCAGCCCTCCGGCACATCGCGCACCGACGTGACCCGCGCCCGCACCGCCGCCACGGGCTCCGGCAGGACCGGCTCGCCCCCCGCGACCCCACCGTAGAGGAACAGCCCCGGGCGCAAAAGGTCGGCCGAGTACTCGGGCCAGCGCACACCCACCACGCTGGCCGCCGTGTGCTTGACGCCGCCGACTCCCTCCGGAAAGGCGCCGACACATTCTTGGAACCTTTCCCACTGCTCTCGAGTCGGAGCCGCCTCCGGCTCGTCCGCCGAATGGTAGTGCGTCAGTGTCCCTTCCCACTCGAGGTCGGCCTCACACGCTTCCAGCACGCGTGGCAGCCAGCGCGCGCGGTCGTCGTAGCGAAAACCGCAGCGGCCCATCCCCGTGTCGATCTCCAGATGGAACCGCAAGCGTCGCCCGGCACGCCGGGCCACCGCCCTCCAGCGGGCCAGCGCCTCGAGATCGCCGAGGCACGGCGTCAGCTCGGCCTCGGCGGCACCCTCCAGCTCGTCCGGTGTGCAGAACAACAGGACGACGCGCCGGGCGATCCCCTTTTCCCGCAGCTCGATCCCCTCGGCCAGAGCCGCTACCCCGTAGCCCCAGGGCCGCCGCGATTCCAGGGCCCGGACGACTGGACAGACGCCGAGACCGTAGGCGTCCGCCTTGACAACAGCCAGCACACCGGACCGCGGCTTGGCCCGGCGGGCCAGGCTGTCGTAGTTTGCAACGAGCGCACCCAGGTCGACGTCGACCCAGGCGCGCGCCGTGGAGATATCTCGTCTATCCATCGAGAGCTACGCGCCGTGAGTATAGACGGCCGCCAGACCCTTTGCAAGAAACCCGAATATGACTGATCGACCCGCCGGCGCCCGAGCCGCGCCCCCCACCCTCGATCGCGCTCTCGAGCTCGTCCGCTTCCTCCGCGCCGGCTGCCCCTGGGATGCCGCCCAGACACCGTCCTCTCTCACGCCCTACCTGCTGGAAGAGTCGCTGGAGCTGGCCGACGCCATTCTCGAAGGGGCGAACGACGAGACCCTGCGGTCGGAGATCGGCGACCTGCTGCTCAACGTCGCCTTTCAGATCGTGTTGGCCGAAGAGCGCGGGGCCTTCAACGCCGAACAGGTGGTGGCGACCCTCGAAGAGAAGATGCGGCGGCGCCATCCTCACCTCTACGGCGAGGCGGAGGAGCGGCCCCACTGGGAGTCAGAAAAGGCAAACGAACGCCAGGACGCGGATGTCTTTCACGGTTTGGCCAAACGGCTCGACCCGCTCGGCCGGGCCCAGCGGCTGCAGGACCGGGCCGCCGGCGTCGGTTTCGACTGGGATCACGCGCGCGACGCCTTCGCGAAGCTCCGCGAAGAGGTGGAGGAGGTCGCCGCGCTTCTCGACAGCCCCGACCGTGAAGACCTCGAGCAGGAGATCGGCGACCTACTTTTCGCCTGCGTTAACGTCGCCCGCCTGGCCGAGCTACACGCCGGCACGGCGCTCAGAAAGGCGAACGCGAAGTTCGCCGACCGTTTTGCGCGCGTCGTCGCTCTGGCTGAGGCGCGTGGGCTCAAAGTCGGGGAGGCATCGCTGGCCGAGCTGGATGCGCTCTGGGACGAGATCAAGGCGAACGAAGAGCACGGCGCATAGCGCCGGATGGCGAATTTCCAATTCCCACTGTTCAATGTCCAACTCCCAAGTATTTGAGAATTGAACATTGGGAAATTCAGTGCCGGTTAGTGACGCGCCGGCGTCGCGCTACGGTCAGGGATACAATCGGTTGAGCGTCCGCGGGAAGGCGATGACCTCGCGGATGTGGCGGACGCCACAGATCCAGGCCACCGTTCGCTCCAGACCCAGGCCGAAGCCGCTGTGCGGGAAGCTCCCATAGCGGCGCAGATCGAGGTACCAGCGGTAGGCCGCCTCGGGCAGCTTCTCCTCGCGGATCCGCGCCACGAGCCTGTCGTAGTCGTCCTCGCGCTGGCTCCCGCCGATGATCTCGCCGTACCCCTCCGGAGCGATGAGGTCGTCACACAAGACGGTGCGCGGGTCCTCGGGGTTCTCCTTCATGTAGAAGGCCTTTGCCGCCTTCGGGTAGTTGTAGATGAAGACGGGGGCCTCTTGGTCCGCGGCGATCAGCGTCTCGTCCTCGCCGCCCAAATCGTCCCCCCACTGAATGCTCGAGCCGGACGAGCGAAGCTTTTCCACCGCCTCGCTGTACGAGAGCCGGGGAAAGGGCGGCTTGGCCTTCTCGAGCCGCGAGATATCACGCTCCAGTGGCCCCTCCAGATCCGCGCGACAGCGTTCCAGCGACCGTTGCACCAAGTAGCTGACCAGCTCCTCCTGCCAACGCATGTTGCACTCGCTGTCGCACCAGGCGATCTCCGGCTCCAGCATCCAGAATTCGGTGAGGTGGCGGCGCGTCTTCGATTTCTCGGCGCGGAACGTCGGGCCGAAGCAGTAGACCCGGCCCAGCGCCGCCGCCGCCGCCTCGACGTACAGCTGTCCGGTCTGGGCGAGGTAAGCCGTGCCGAGATCGAAGTACTCGGTCGAGAAGAGGGTGCCGGCCGATTCACCGATGGCACCGGTCAGGATCGGCGAGTCCACGTTGACGAAGCCGCGGTCGTACAGGAAATCGCGAATCGCTTTGACGATCTCGTCTCGCACTCGCATGATCGCCACCTGCCGCGGCGTCCGCAGCCAGAGGTGACGGTGCTCCAGCAGGAAGTCGATCCCGTGCTCTTTGAGCTGGATCGGATAGTCGTCCGAGGAGGGGCCGACAATGTCCAGCCGGTTGAGCGCGATCTCGAACCCGCCGGGCGCACGCGAATCCTCCCGCACCTTCCCCGTCACCCTCAGACTGGACTCGTAGAAGAGCGTGTCGAGCCTTTCCCAGACCTCCGGCGCGACGTCGCCCTGGCTCAGCACCGCTTGCACGATCCCCGTGCCGTCGCGTACGATCAGGAACGCGATCTTGCCGCTCGAGCGTTTGTTATGTAGCCACCCTTGCAGGGTGACCTCCTGGCCGACATAGTCGGCCAACTGACTGATGGTGACTTCGCGCGTCATCTACCGGAGTTCGAGAGGGTGTCCAGAGGAGGCCGAATACCGCATCCGAGTCCTAGCGCCCGCCCGGCGCTCCGTCCCATGCCGGGCCCGGTGGCTCGGGCGCCGAAACTAGAGGGCGCCGACGAGGGTGTCAAACGTCGACGTCCGCTCGCAGCGGCCATCGCCGTGGTGATGGCGGCGACCGTGGCCCTCTCCTGCGTCCACCGGCCCCGCCCGGCCCCGGTCGACGCCGGCGCTTTTTGGCCCACCTACTTTGGAAACAACACGCGCGCTCCCTTCTCCAACCAGTTGGTAGGCGACGAGCCACCAACGGTCCTCTGGACCGCCTCGCTCGGCTCGGGAATCCGTGGGATGCTCGTGGTGACTGACGAGGTGATCGTCGCCGCCACGGCGGATCGAAACATTCAAACGCTCAGCCGCCAAGACGGCTCGCTCTTCTGGCGACGGCGGCTCGATGGCCCGCCGGTCTCTCCCGTGCTGGCCGGGGACGTCATCTACACGGCAACCGAAGACAAGGGACGGCTGCGCTCGCTCAGCTTGATCGAGGGCGACGACCTCTGGGACCGCCGTTTCCCATCGGTTCGGGCTCCGCTCGCTCTCGCGGGCGATACCCTCTATGCGGCCACCGACCTCGGCTCTCTCGTCGCATTCGTCGCCGACGAAGAAAAGGAGGACCCGCTCTGGCAGGTCCGCTTCTCGCGGGCCCCCAGCGCCGGCCCCGTCGTCCTCGACCACTGGGTCGTCTACATCGCCTACGACAGCCTGTTTGTCGTCAATCGCCGTGATGGAGAGCGGCAGGCGGCTGCCCATTGTCCCGAGATCGCCTCCGGCGAGGTGGCCAGCGACGGCTCCACGCTCTACATGACGACGGAACGAGGGTCCCTGCTCGCCTGGAGCCTCCCCGATCTGGAGCTGGTTTGGAAGGCGTCGGGTTTCCAAAGTTTCCCGGCGGGTCCCGTTCTCGCCTCCCCCTACGGATTCGCGGTGACGCGATCTGGCGACATCGTCCGGTTCACACTCGCATCCGGCTCGACCGACATCGTCGCCCGAGCCCGTGCCAGCGTCGTGGCAGCGCCGACCGTCGTCCGCAACGGGTTGCTGATCGGAACTTTGGGGGGGACGCTATATTTCTATGATCGCGCGGGTCGGCCCATATGGGACATCCCCCTCGGCGGATCGATCGAGTCCCCAGCCGTCGTGCACGAAGGCCGCATCGTCGTCCCCCTTTACGGCCGCGGCGGCGGCGCCCTGAGCTCCGGACTTCGCGGAAAGGTGGTCGAGCTGAGATGAAGTACGCCCTAGCCATCACCCTCGCCCTCGCCCTCACTCTGACGGCCGGGCCCGCCAACGCTCAGCTGGCTGGCCGACCGACGACCGCGGATGCCGGCGCTGCCACCCTGTTCGCGCCCGCCGACTCCGCCCTGACCGCGGCGCTCACCAGCAGCGCAACGTCCGATGCCAGCGGCGGCTTCCTTCCTCTTCCCCGCTACGGGAAGTGGGTGACCGTGACGAAATGGCTGACGCTGGCCGCCGCGGTAGGGCTCGGCACGACGGCAGCGATCGTCCACGAAGACGCCGAAGACAGCTTTGCCGAGCTCGAGCGCGCCTGCTTGGCCGACCCCGACAACTGCCGGAACGTCACCGCCGACGGAGCCTACGCCGACCCGCAGCTCGAATCGCTGTTCCAGGATGTGGTGACGAAGGACCGGACGGCCCGTTGGAGTCTGATCGGCGCGGAGGTGAGTTTCGGTGCCAGCGTACTGCTGTTCATCGTCGACTTCCAGAAGAAGAGCGGCCCGGGCGACATCCCCTACGACCCCGATTCTGAAAAAAGCCGCCTGCGTCTGAGCGCCGTACCCGGTGAAGTGTCGTTACGGTACTACTTCAGATGACTATCCGTAACCTATTGTGACATAATCTCTTACCTGTCTTGCTATCCAACTTCGTAGAGCCCCAACCGCTCGCGGTATTTGGTGCGCAGGGCCCTCCCCAGTGCGCTGTGCTGCGGCCGACTCAGCTCGGCATCGCCGGCGATGATCCGACCGGCGGCGTCACGCGCCGTGTGGAGTAGCGCTTCGTCGCGCTCCAGATCGGCAAAGGCGAACTCGGGCAGCCCGTGCTGACGGGCGCCGAAGAAGTCGCCGTAGCCACGCAGGCGCAGATCGGCCCGGGCGATCTCGAATCCGTCGTTGGTCGAGACGAACACGAGCAGCCGTTCCGGGGGTGACTGACCTCCGTAGACGACGATGCAGTAGCTCTGTTCCCCGCCCCGTCCGACGCGGCCGCGAAGCTGATGCAGCTGCGAGAGCCCGAACCGCTCGGCGCCCTCGATGACCATCACGGTGGCGTTGGGCACGTCGATGCCGACCTCGATCACGGTGGTCGATACCAGGACATCGATACCCCCGGCGACGAAACGCCGCATGGTCTCATCCTTCTCGTCCGATGAGAGCCGCCCATGAATCAGAGCCACGTTCAGGTCGGGCAGCACCGCGCTCGAGAGGTGCTCGTACGCCTCGGTCGCCGAGCGCACATCGAGCGCTTCCGACTCTTCGATGACCGGGTAGACGACGTAGGCCTGTCGCCCGGCCGCGACCTGCTGGCGCACGAAGTCGAAGACACGAGCGCGCGCGCTGTCGCGCCGAAGCACCGTCCGCACGGGACGCCGGCCCGGGGGCAGTTCATCGAGCACCGAGATATCGAGGTCGCCGTAGAAGGTGAGCGCGAGGGTGCGTGGGATCGGCGTCGCCGACATCACGAGCACATCGGGCTGGGCGCCCGCCTGACGTAGCTGCAGCCGCTGGCGCACCCCGAAGCGGTGCTGCTCATCGATGACGGCCAAACCCAGCCGCTGAAACTCCACGCTCTCCTGGATCAGCGCGTGTGTGCCGACGACGAGCTGTGCCGACCCCGTGCGAATCTGCTCTACCCCCTCGCGGCGCGCCGCCGCCGAAAGGCCGCCGCGCAGGAGGGTGACCTGTACCGGCACGTTGCCCAACAGCTGTGTGAGGGTGGCCAGATGCTGTTCGGCCAGCAGCTCGGTGGGCGCCATGAGCGCCGCCTGGTACCCGTTCTCGATCGCCCGCAGCAGCGCGAAGGTGGCCACCACGGTCTTGCCGCTGCCGACATCTCCCTGCAGCAAGCGGTTCATCGGCCGGGGTCGAGTCATGTCCGCGGAGATCTCGCCGAGGACCCGCTTCTGGGCCGCGGTCAGCTCGAACGGCAGGGACTCGGCGAACGGCCGGACCAGGGTGTTCTTCCGCTCGAACGCCACTCCGACGCGCGTCTCCTGATTTACGTAGCGCGCCCGGGCGTAAAGAACCTGAAGCACGAACAGCTCTTCAAAAGCCAGCCGCCGACGCGCCTCCTCCGCGTGAGCCAAGGTCGGCGGCCGGTGAAGCCACTCTAACGCCTGGCGCGGATTGGGCAGATTGAGCCGGCGCCGCAACGGCTCGGGAACGATCTCTTCCTCTTCTTCCTCAACCGCCGTCAGCAAAAGATCCAGGTTCCGATCGACGAGATTCCGGATCTGGCGATGGGTCAGACCCGCGGTGGCCGGGTACACGGGGAACACCGTCCCTTCGTCCGCGGCCGCCTCGCCGGCCCGGGCCAGGACGGTGAATTCGCGTGGTTGGATCTGACGACCGTGGAAGAAACGGACGGGCCCCGACACCAGCAGCTTGTCGCCCTTGCGGATCGCGCGGTCGAGGAACGGCTGGCCCGGCCAGGAGCACTCGATCAAGCCGCTGGGATCGCGGATCACCGCCTGGAACAGGCGAAGTCCGCGGCGTGTCGGGATCACCCCTTTCGACACGACCTCGCCGATCGCCGTGGCCTCCATCCCCGGAACCAGCTTGGCGATCGGCGTCACCGTGGTCGCGTCCAGATAGCGGTGCGGTGCGTGATAGATCAGGTCGCGCGCCGTGTGGATCCCCAGCTTGGCCAGCGCCTCCGCTCGGCGCGGGCCCACACCTTTGAGAAACTGCACGGGCCGATCGAGGGTGCGGGGTCTGTTCACCGACGTCTCGTCATCGCAGGCCGATGAAACGGCGCAGCGCCCATTCCGTACAGAGGACCGCGATCAGCAAGAGGTAAGGCCAGCCCAGCGTCGCCAGACCGCGCCGAGCGTCGCGGCCGGCGCCGGGCCGCCTGCGAGCCTCCCCCACTTCCTCCAGTTCGGTCAGCGCGGCTCGGGGTAGCAACTCGTCGGAGAACGCCTCGACTTCTACAGGTCCCTGCCCGGCCGCGGCGACCCGATTCTCACGATAGGCCTCGGCGTGATATCGGTAGCGACCCGCGGGCAGGCGGACAACGACCGAATCGCCGGTCCCGGCGCTGCCCGTCCAGATCGAGTCGCCCTCCTGATCGACCAGAACGACCCTGAGCGAGTCAGCCTCTGAGCGCACCGCCCATCTCAGCGGCTCGCCCCATGGCACCACTCGCCGACTGGGCTCGAGACCTGAAGCTGCGGCGCCGCCCTCGGCGATCAGCCAGCTTGTCACGCCCGTCCACAACCGCCGATAGAGCTGGCGGCCCGTACCCGGACGAAACGCCCAGCGCCAGTAGCCCTCCCCGGCGGCGACGGCCCAACGCCGGTCCCCGGCCCGACCCGCCATTACGATCGGCCGCGGCTCGCCGCGCCGCATGCGGCGCGCGACGAGCGGCACCCAGTCGGCCTCGACCCCCAGCGAGCGAATGCGCATGAGAGGCGGCAGACCTTCCAGCGAAAGGCTGCCCAGTTCGACGGCCAGCGCCGACCCGGTGAGCCCGCCCGTCGCGTACCACTCGCCGCTGGCCGGAGGGCCAACCCGGATATCCCAGCCGGGAAGGGTGAAAGGACGGGTCCCGGCAGGAAACACGAGTAGCCGGCGCGCACCCCGCACCATCTCCCGGGCCCACTCGGGTGCCTCGGCCCCGAAGCCATGGATCACGATGAGGGGCGCGTCCCGGGCACGCCGACGCACGGTGGCCGGGGTGACATGGTCGAAGCCGGGCAGGCTGACCAGGCTGTCTGCCAGCCACAGGTAGGCCTGGGTGGGCACATCGGTCAGGCGGTCCAGGTGGGCGATCAGGAACGACGGCTCCCAGTCGGGTCTGAGCGACACGAGGATCGGTCCAGCCGGCCTTTCGCTCACTTTCAGGTAAAACGGACGCGCATCATCCCGGACCTCAGGGTCCGGTGTCGGGGGCGCGATCCGCGCCCGGTAGCGGTAGTCGCCGGGATCGCCCGGGACCGGCAGAACCAGACGCACCGGGCTATACCGACCGGCTCCCGCGACCGCGACCTTCTTTGCCGCGACGACCCTGCCGTCCTCGTCGATGATCTCGACACGCACACTGTCCGGCACGGGCCCGGTGGCCACGACCTCTCCACGGACCTCGACGCTGTCACCTGCCTTGGCCCAGGCCGGTGCCGAAAGCTGGGCCAGTCCGATGCGGGGGTAGCTGGGCGTCAGCGAAACGACGGAGAGCGCCAGTCCGCGGCGCCGCGCCTCGTCTCGTGCTTCGGCTCCATCACTCAGCGCACCGTCGGTAATCACGACGACGCGACGTGCCCCTGCGTCGGCGGCGGCGCGCAAGGCCGGCACCAGGCGCGATTCTCGGTAGAGCGGCGTGTCTGGAAGCGAATCCCGGCTCAGGTACAGGGGTACCACCTCACCGAACAGCCAGACGCGGGTGAAGCGCACGGCGGAATCGGCCGCCAACCGCCACAGGTCCGGGCCGCCGTCGGCGAGAGGGCGCGACATGCTGTAAGAGGCGTCGACCAGGGCGACCTCAGCGCCGCCACGATCGTCGTCGCTCCCCACCGGCAGCGAGGGGTTGAGGAGGATCAACCAGGCAAGCAGCAGCGCCGACCCCCGGAGAACCGCCACCCAACCGCGACCGGGCACCGGTTCCTCGCGGGGACGGACCCACCAGAGGACGTACGCGACGATGGCACCGGCGCCGGCGGCGAAGAGAAGCCACTCGAATGCGGTCACCTGGACCCGAACCGAATCTCAGCTCCAAGATCAATACGAACGGCGTCACGATGCCCCGGTGGGCGCCGAGGCGCAAGCCGACCCCAGCCTCTGAGCTTGGGCTTTGTCCGGTCACGACTTATAGAAAAGTGCGCCCCGGCGCTCCATGGGCCAGCCAGAAGCGGACGTATTCCCGCTGCGACAGCCCTTGAGGTACGCTGCGCCAGGGGTGGCCGGGATCATCGACGGGACCTGTGGCCAGGTTCACGTCCACATCCACCTCACGGCCACAGCCATCGCAGGTGTAGAAGTTCTTGTCGGGCTCCACCCAGGTGATCATGGGCGTGCCGGCCACCGTCGGTACCGCGCCGCAATCGTGAACACACGCTCGCAGCTGCACCGGGGCTTCGCCGACGTTCTGCAGCAGGCCGCAGTAGACACACTTTCGGTAGCGGCGGCCGGCTCCGTCGTCACGAGGACCGTAGAAGCCGGTCCGCTCACAGATGGGACAGACGCCGGGATCGGCGCCGGCCTCCAGCTGCTGCATCTCCGACTGCCAGTCCGCGTCGCTGTACCTGAGTGTCAAAGCCGGCACGACCGCCCTCTGCGGCTTGCGCGACTTCTCGTATTGGTAGGCAAGGGCGACGATCACGGCCAGGACGCCGAACTCCAGTGTCAGCCGGCCGACGGCAAGGCTCGAGTTCCAGGGCCGATCCCACACGAATCGATAGCGCAGCGCCCGGATCGGCACGACCACATCGCCACTACGCCAAAGCAGCTCCTGTCTCCAGGGAAGGTAAAGGGCCGCCGGAATGAGGAAGAGAAGGCCGAGGCGCAAGGACCAACTGCGAAGGAAAGCGCCCATGCGTTACGCTTCGGCAGACGGTTGACTGTAGACGGTAGACGGTGTGCATTCGACAATCAGCCAAACGTGCCGCCCACCGTCCACCGTCGCACCGCCTACCGGTTACCGTGTACCGCTAACCGAGTCAAGTAGACCCGCCAGCTTGACTCTTTCACGCTCGAACTCGGGTCGCTCACTCGACGAAACCGGATTACCCGAGGGGAGGTTCACCCGGCGCTGGTCGATGGCCACCCCGTCCCGCAAGAGTTCATAGTGCAGGTGTGGGCCGGTCGCCAGGCCGCTGGATCCGACATTGCCGATGAGCTGCCCCTGACGGACGCGAACACCGGATCGTATGCCCTTGGCGATGAAGCTCAGGTGCGCGTATCGCGTCCGGTAACCGTTGACATGACGGATCTCGACGATCCGACCATAGCCGCCCCACCAGCCGGCACGCGTCACTGTGCCGTCGGCCGTGCTGTAGACCCGGGTTCCCGTGTCGGCGGCGTAGTCCGTTCCGAGGTGAGCCCGGTAGATACCCAGGCGGGGGTGGTAGCGCCGCCGGCTGAAGCGCGAGGAGATGCGGCGGAAATCGACCGGCGCTTTCAGGAACACCCGCCGCATCGACTTCCCCTCATCATCGAAGTACTCGCGCCGGGAGGGGAACCAGTAGGCGCGATGGACCTCTCCGCGATTGATGAACTCGGCCGCCAGGATGCGGGCGTCACGAACCGAGCCGTCCGGTCGTACGCTCCGCTCGTAGACCGCCCGGTAGCTGTCGCCGCTACGAATGTCGATCCCGAAATCGATGCTCCACTGGAAGGGGCGGTAGATTCCCCACATCACGCGCTCGATCCGCTCCTGCTGGCTCAGGGTCGGCGCTGGCAACTCCATGATCGAGCCATAAAGGCTGTTGTCGATCGAACCGGCCAGCACCAGTGTATCGACGCGGATCGGAAGGTCGATCAGTTCCGCGGTCCAGCCCAGCTCATCTCGATACAGCCGCACTTTGCGATCGGGCTCGATCCGCACCGTCACGTCGATCACGCTGTCCCAAGCGGTTCGCTGAACCATCACCGGCGTGCCCGCCCTCAACAGGCGCGGGTTGGCGTAAGCGCGAAGCGCCTCGACGGCGTTGGCAACCTCCGTACCCTGGAGAGAGAGCCGGGTCAGGACGAGAGCGAGCACCTCCCCGCGGCGAAGGGTATCGACATTGACCGTATTCTCTGCCGCGCCCCTGGACACGACGATCGGCGGAAGCGTCTGGACATGACGCTCCGAGCTGGCCGGGCGACCGAGGATCAAGGTCAACCCGGCGGTAACCAGGATCGCGAATATCAGCAGGCCTCTACCCATCGCGCCTCAGGCGAAAGATCGTCCCCTTTGACTGAGCGGTCGTCGTTCTGACATGACCCGTTCGTGCTAATCCATCTGGCGCCGAATGAACGTCGGTATCTCGAGGTCGCGTGGATCGCTGAAGTCCAGCGCCACCAGGCTGCGATCAGAGGCACCCACCGCGGCAACGGCAGGCGCACGGCGCGTTCCGAGCTGGGGCTGCCGGATCACGCGGGGAGCGACGCTCTGCGCCACCGTCGCGAAACCGGTGGCGATCACCGTCACCCGGATCTCCTGATCCAACTTCGGATCGTGCACGGTGCCGAAAATGATCTCCGCTTCATCGCCGGCCGTATCGTGGATGATCGAGCTGACCGTGCTGACCTCGTCGATGGTCAGGTCCGAGCCGCCTGTTATGTTGATCAGCACCGCCTTGGCCCCGGCGATGGAGATGTCATCCAGCAAGGGCGAAGAGATCGCCTCCTGGGCCGCTTCCTGCGCGCGGTTGTCGCCCTGCGCCCGCCCGGTCCCCATCAGAGCCGGGCCGCGATTGGCCATGACGGTCCGAACGTCCGCGAAATCGACGTTCACATCCCCGGTCACACTGATGAGATCCGAGATGCCGCGCGTAGCTTGCAGCAGTACCTCGTCCGCTCGCTTGAGCGCCTCCCGGAAGCTGGTCCCTTTCCCGACCACCGAAAGCAGCCGCTGGTTGGGGACGACGATCACCGTGTCCACGGCCTTACGCAATTCCGCCAGACCGATCTCGGCCTGGTGCATCCGCTTCTTCCCCTCGAACTCGAAGGGCTTGGTCACGATCGCGATCGTCAGGGCGCCCAGCTCTCGGGCCAACTGACCGATGATCGGCGCCGCGCCCGTGCCGGTTCCGCCACCCAGGCCGGCGGTGACGAACACCAGGTCTGCTCCGCGCAAAACCTGTACCACCTCGTCTTTGTTCTCCTCGATCGCCTGGCGGCCGATCTCGGGGCGTGCCCCGGCACCCAGACCGCGGGTTAGCTTCTTGCCGATCTGTACCTTGACCGGCGCGCGACAGTTGCCCAGCACCTGGCAATCCGTGTTGACCGCGACGAACTCGACGCCGGGAAGATCCTCCTCGATCATCCGGTTGACGGCGTTGTTACCGCCCCCACCGACGCCGATCACACGCATCATCGCGCTGCTTTCGCGGGTCTCAGCCAGCTCGAAACGAATCATCATCCTCGTCCCCTCCCCTCTTGGGGCGCCGCAGCGCCCGGAATGATCAACACCCGATTCTCAACGCTCCGCGGACTCGTGCGCAGGCGTCGCGCTCGACACACAGCTAGAAGAAATCACGCAGACCGCCCCACACCTTGGCCAACGCCCGGCGCGTCGCTCCGCGCCCACTGCCCAGATCGTCGCGGATCCGCTCCACGCCGAACAACAAGAGCCCGGCCGAGGTCGCGAACTTGGGGCGCCGGACCGAGTCGGCCAGTCCACCCAGACCCGTGCCCGGCGTTCCACACCGCACGGGGATCGTGAAGATCGAGCTCGCCACCTCGAGGATCCCCTCGACACTCGCACCGCCCCCGGTGAGCACGACGCCGCCGCCCAGACGGTTGCCGTAGCCGCTGCGCTCGATCTCACGATTGACCAGGGCCAGCAGCTCGTCCATCCGCTGTTCGATGATGTGGGCGAGCAGTTCCCGCGGCATCTGCTTCTGCGACCCGGCGGCGGGACCAGGGACCTCGATCAGCTGGTCGGCGTCGACGAGCCGAGTCGAGGCGACGCCGTAGCGTTCCTTGACTCGCTCCGCCTCGACGTAGGGTATGCCCAGACCCTTCACGATGTCGTTGGTGAAATTCACACCTCCACAAGGCAGCACAGTGACGTGACGGATCTTACCCTCATGAAAGATGGCAAGCTCGGTCGTGCGACCGCCGATGGTCACTACCGCGCTTCCAACCTCTCTCTCTTCGACCGTGACGACCGCGAGGCCGGCGGCCAACGGTTTCAAGACGAGCTGCGCCACATCGTAGCCCGCGCGCGCCACGGTCTTGCGGAGATTCCGGGTGGCCGCGCCTGCCGCCAGCACCATGAACACCTCGGCCTCCAGCCGCGTGCCGAGCATGCCGACCGGCCGTTGAATGCCACCGCGGTGATCGACCGCGTAGTCCTGAGGGATCACGTGCAGCACCTCGCGATCGGGGGGCACGACCACAGCCTGCGCCACAGCGTGCACACGATCGACATCCGCCTCGTCGATCTCATCCTCGCCGATCGCCACCACGCCGCTCGACGTACTGGTCTGCACATACTCTGCGGACAGCCCCACATAGAGTGAGCGCGGTTGAATACCGGCCATCAGCTCGGCTTGTTTCAACGCCTGCCGAACCTCTTCCGTCGTCTCCTCGATATTGCTTACGGCATCACGCCGCACGCCGTTCGGGCGCGCCTGGCCGACACCCAGCACCTTGACCTGAGCCGCGTGATCGCCGTTCAGCACGAGCTCGCCGATCACCGCGCACGTCTTGGTCGAGCCGATATCCAGTGCCCCGATGAGACAATTCGTTCGGATCATTGCCGCCCTCTCCGCACCACAATTTGATCGGCGTAGCGTGCCTCCATGACACCCCCCCGCTCGCCGCGTTTCCTCAAATCCGCCAACGTCGCGCGCACGCGCCGGACCAGCCTCTCATCGACCCGCGCGGGCAGCGCCAGCTGCTCGACCGGCTCCGACAGCACCAGGTTCGCCCCGAGCCCCTCGGGCAGCAGCCCGAAGTCGGAGACGGTCGCCGCCAGACCGGGATCCAGTTCGTGCACGCGCGCGAACATGGCCAGCGCCCGCATGGCCGGTCCATCCGCCAGGCGCGCGGAATCCGCATCGAGCTGGCCCGCCGCGGCCACGACCGGCAGATCGAGCGACGCGCCGGTCGGGTCGATCGGCAACAGCGTCCCGTCGCCGCGAACGGCACGCAGGTCGGGCACACCGACGAGGGCGATCGGCTCGACCTCGTCGACCATGATCCGCAACCCGTGCAGGCCTGCCCGCTTGATCCTCGCATCCTCGATGAGCGGGTGTTCGACCAGACGCCGCTCTTCAACCGCGTACTCCTCCCAGACCGAGCGTTGCGGCCCGATCGCGGCGAGTTGCAGCACCGAGTCCGGCGCCAGCCAATGAGAACCCACGACTTCAACGCGCTTGACATTGAAATAGCTCAGCTTGGCCAGCAGCGGCCGCCCCCAGACGGCTCCCCCGACTCCGGCGACAACCGCCAGCAGGCCGATCACGAACGCCAAACGCGGGAGCGCGCTACGACCCTTCATGCCGAGCCCCCAGCTGCGCGAGCACGTCGTCCGTGAAGCCCCAGAATTGGATCTCGGGCTCCAGCGCGATCCCGGTCTCCTCGAGAACGCGCCGGCGCGTCTCGGTCATCAGCTCCACCACATCGGCTGCCCGGGCACCCCCCCGGTTGACGATGAAGTTCGCGTGCTTGGGCGAGATCTGAGCCGCCCCCCGCTGCGCCCCTCGCAGTCCGACGCGGTCCACCAGCTCCCAGGCCGACGGCGCCGGCGGGTCCGGGTTCTTCCATGTCGAGCCGCACGTCGGCTCGTCGTAAACCTGCGCCTCGAGCTTGGCGTCCCGACGACGGCGGTGTTCCTCGTCTACGCGCGCGGCGTCTCCCGGTGGCGCCGCGATCTCGGCGCGCAAGAAGATCGCCTCAGGGTCCAGCGCGATCCCACGGTAGCGCGGGCTGACCTCCTCGCGCGTCACCCGCCGAATCTCCCCGTCCGGCCACATCGCCTCCGCCCACAGCGCACGATCCCAGATCCCCTCCTCCGCCGTGCCCGCGTTCATCCGCAGCGCGCCACCGATGGTTCCCGGCACCGCCTCCAGAATCCACAGCCCCGAGCGCCCAACCCGTCGCGCCGCTTGTACCACAGTCGCGATCAGCGCGGCCGCCCCGCAGAGGATCGAATCGTCCAGCAGCTCGAACGTCCTGAACTCACCCTCCAGCAGCAGCACCGGGCCACCCGGACCCTCATCCGAGATCAGCAGATTGGCCCCACGCCCCAGCACCTTCACGGGCTCGTCACCCAGCTGGCTCAGCAGTTCGCGCAGGTCCCGCACAGAGTTCGCCCGCGCGAACAGCGGCGCGCGACCGCCGATCTTCCAGCGGGTTAGCGCGGCGAGTGGAACGTCATGCATCCACATGGCTCCGCCCCAGGTCGGCCAGGAGCGCGTGCGCGACCGAGCCGATGTCACCCGCCCCGAGCGTGATGACCACGTCACCGGCGCGCAGCGCGCGTTTCAGTGCCGCCTGCAAGTCCGCCAGACGCTCCGAGTAGTGAACACGGTCCTCACCGAGCACGGCCCGCGCCGATTCCACGATCAGTTCCGCGTTGACGCCGGGGATCGGCTTTTCGCGTGCCGCGTAGATCGCGGTGACGAAGACCACATCGGCCGCCGCCAGGGCGCGTCCGAACTCGCCGGCGAAGGCGCGGGTCCGCGAGTACAGGTGCGGCTGAAAGGCCACGACCTTACGGCGATCGCCGAACGCCTGGGCGGCAGCCGACAACGTGGCTTCGACCTCCGTCGGGTGGTGCGCGTAGTCGTCCACCACGACGATTCCGCCGGCTTCGCCCAACACCTGAAAGCGCCGCTCGACCCCGCGAAACCCGGCCAACGCCTCCGCCGTCTTTCGCGTCTCGACACCCAGCGCCGCCGTCACGCCCAGTGCCGCCAATGCATTCCGAACATTGTGCGCACCGCCGAGGGCGAGCTGGAATTCGCCCAGGCTGCGATCGTTCCAGCGCGCCGAGAATCGGGTTCGCCCCGGCTCGTAAACGACATCCTCGGCGCGCAGCGCGGCTCCGTCGCCCAGCCCGTATGCGATCGCCCGGTCACCGGCCTTCACGAGGCAACGGCGCGACCCCAGGTCATCCCAGCAGGCGATGACTCGACCGTCCTCCGGCACGCGCCCCACGAACTCCGAGAACGCCTCCTCGAGTGCCTCGGAGCTTTCGTAGGTGTCCAGGTGCTCGGCCTCGACCGACGTCACGACGGCCACGCGCGGACGCAGCGTGAGAAACGACCGATCGTACTCGTCGGCCTCGACCACATGAGTGGCGCTCCGACCGATCCGGGCATTGCCGCCCCAGGCCGGAACCTTTCCCCCGACCAGCGCCGTTGGATCGAGACCGGCCGACTCGAGCGCCAGCGCCGTCAACGCCGTCGTGGTCGTCTTGCCGTGCGTTCCGGCCACAGCCACGAGCACGCCGGCGTTGACCAGCTCGGCCAGAGCCTCGCTTCGCTTGAACGTGGGCAAGCCCTTTCTCCGCGCCTCCTCCAGCTCGGGCTGATCGGACGGAATCGCCGCCGTATGGATGACCGCGTCTTGGCCGTCCAGGTGCGCGGCGTCGTGCCCAACGCGCACGTCCAGACCGCGGCGCCTCAAATCCGCCGCGGCCTCGGTCAGCTCTCGATCGCAACCGCTCACCTTCGCGCCTCGCGCCTCGAGCAGCAGCGCCAGGCCCGCCATGCCGGCGCCGCCCACGCCGATCAAGTGAATCGCCGCACCCCGCGCCACCAGCGCGTTCAGCCCACTCATCGCCGCTCCAACAGGTTCCACAGGTCCCGAGCGATGTCGGCGGCGGCGCGCGGGTTGCCGCGCTCGCGCGCCGCACGGGCCATCGCCGCCAGGCGCTGGGGGGCGTTCAGCAGGTCCAGCAGCCGCGTCCACAAGCGTGCCGGAACATCGACAATCTCGCTCTCCTCCAGCACGATCGAGGCGCCATGGGCTTCGAGGGCGCGCGCGTTGCGTCGCTGGTGATCGGCGGCCGCCGATGGCAAGGGAACGAGCAGCGATGGAACGCCCCAAGCGCAGATCTCAGCGAGCGACTGCGCGCCGGCGCGCGAGACGGCGACGGCGGCCACGCTCAGCGCCTTCTCCATCTCGCTGATGTAGGGCACGGCCCGCAGCCGCACCGGTGGGCGCAGCTCGTTGATCGTGCGCTCAACCCCGGCGTGATGAGCGGGCCCGGTCACCCAGAGGAGCTGCACGTCGTCGGGCGTCGGCGGAAGCGATCCGCCTGCCACAGCCTCGAGGACACGCGTCAGCGTCGCGTTCAGCGCGGCCGAGCCCTGGCTCCCGCCCATCACCAGGGCGACCCGGCCGCCTTCCAGACCCAGCTCGCCTCGCACCGTTCTTGGGTCCGGCGGCGTGTCGGGCCAGCGGATCGGGTTCCCATGGCTGCGTACCACAGTCGTGGGGCCGGGATCGAGCCGTGCGAGGGCCTCCGCGTAGCCCAGATGGAGCTGGTCGACGTAGGGCGCTAGCCACCGCGTCGTCAGCCCCGGGTGGCTGTTCTGCTCCTGAATCGCCACGGGGATCTTCCGGTACAGCGCCCAGGCCGCCACCGGCCCAGCCGCGTAACCGCCCGTGCCGACGACCAGGTTGGGCGCGAACTCGTCGAACAGGCGAGCGGTCGCCCGGCTGCTCCGGATGAGGGACGGCACCAAGCGCCAGTTCCGCCAGGGACGACTACGGTAGATCGGCTCCAGCGGCAGCAGCTGGTAGGGCACGCCCAGGTCGGGCAGCACCTTCGACTCCACCCCTCGCTGTGCACCGACCAGCATCACGTGCACCTCCGCTCCCGCGAGTCGACGTAGCGCCTCGGCCAAGTTGATCGCCGGGTACAGGTGGCCGCCGGTTCCACCGCCCGCGAAGATCGCTCGGTAAGCCACGACATCACGCTCTCCAGCTACCCACGTTCAGCAGGATCCCGACCGCCGCCAGGGAGACCACCAGGCTCGAGCCGCCGTAGCTGATGAACGGCAACGTGATACCCGTCGTGGGCAACATCCCGAGGCTCACCCCCATGTGAACCAGCGCGCTCACGACGAGAAGCGCGGTCAGCCCCACGGCGAGAAGGAAGCCGAAGGCGTCGGGGGCGCGCCGGGCGATACGCAGCCCGACGACCGCAATCACCCCCACCGCGAGCGCGACGACACACACGCCGACCAGCCCCCACTCCTCGGCGATGATCGCGAAGGCGAAATCGTTGTGCGGCTCGGGCAAGAAGTAGTACTTCTGTGCGCTCTCACCGTAGCCGACCCCGAACACGCCACCCGAGCCGACGGCGATCAGCGATTGATGCTGCTGGTAGCCGACGCCGGTGGGATCGGTGTCACCGTTCCAGAAGGCGATCACGCGTACCACACGATAGGCGGCCATGGTGATCCACTCCCAGAAGAGCGGCACCGCGAGGATCCCGGCGAGGATGAAGTGACCGATCCGCGCGCCGGCGGCGAAGACCACGATGCCGCACAGCAGCGCGATGAGCGCCGCCGACGAGAGATCCG
>CAYGAJ010000008.1:0-27803 GCA_964347815.1 uncultured Gemmatimonadota bacterium
ACTGGAAGAGGTTGAAGACGATATGCTCGTCAGCCAACGGAAACAGGAAGTGGTATAACAAGCCGACCTCCCTAACCTTCCGTTCGAACTTCAGACCGTTTCGCTCTCCCGAAGTCGCGCTCGAACCACGGGATCGCCCGCTCGAAGCGCAGTCCTCGAGAGGCCTTGAGCAGCACCACTTCGTCGCCTTCGAGTCGGGCGGCCAACTTCGAGTAGGCCGCCTCGAGCTCTCCGGCCACGATCAAACCTTCGCTCGGTCGGTCGGTCAGGTCCTCGAAGGCCTTCGCGAACTCACCCACCGCCGCGACAAGCTCGACGCCGGACGCGACGATCCGGCGCGCCACCTCCCGGTGCAGCGCCGCGGACTCACCGCCCAGTTCGAGCATCGTCCCCGCGATCACGGCCCTCCGCCGGCCCACCGCCAGCCCCTGAAGCGAATCGATGGCGGCGCGAAACGACGACGGGTTCGCGTTGTAGCAGTCGATGACCAGCGTCAGTCCGTCCAAACGCCGGGTCTCACCCCGCATCGGCGGCAGGCGAAATCCGCCGAGCCGCCGGGCCGACTCCCGCAAATCGACCCCCAGGTGCCGGGCGAGCCAGACGGCGAATAGAGCATCCCGGATCAGATGCACGCCGAAGCCCGCCAAACGGAACGGGACGCCCTCCCACACCCACTCGACGCCGTCCGTCGTCTGAGACCAGCGCTCGGGACGCACATCGGCGGCTTCGCTGACGCCGATGCTGCGAACGTCCGAACAGCGCTGGCGCGCCCGCCGGACCAGCTCGGGCGGCTCGTCCGCCACCAGCGCCAGCCCCCCTTCCGCCAACACCTCGAGAAGCGAAAGCTTCTCTTCCATGACGCCGGCCAGGTCGCCGAGACCCTCGAGGTGTCCGGCGCCGACCGCGGTGATCACCGCGTAGTCGGGCGCCGCGATGCGCGCCAGCGTTCCGACTTCACCCGGTTGATTCGATGCGATCTCGAGCACCCAGATCCGCCGCGTCTCGGGCGCCGCAAGGATCGAGAGCGGCAGACCGACCAGGTTGTTGTAGTTGCCGGGGCTGGCGTACGCGTCGGCACCGATCGCTGCCGCCGTCAACTCCCGCGTCGTCGTCTTGCCGCTCGTCCCCGTGATGCCGATCACTTTGGGATCCAACGCCCTGCGGCGCGTCGCCGCCAGCCGGCCCAGCGCCGCCAGTGAATCGTCGACCACGAACAACTCGAAATCTTCCGGCGCGTCGACGGGCGGCCGCTCGACCACCGCGCCCGCCGCTCCGGCCTCGCGCGCCGCCGTCACGAACTCCGCGCCGTCGAAGCTGCGGCCACGAAGCGCGACGAACAGCTCACCCGGGCGCAGGCTCCGCGAGTCGGTCGAAATCCCCGAGTAGGTTTTGGCGGCTCCGATCGCCGAGGCGACGCCCAGCGCCGCCGCCACCCGTTCGCTGGTCCAGGTGAAGGCCGGCATCACGAGTTCCCCAGCCTCCGTGCTAGAAGCTCCTGGACGATCTCCGCCTCATCGAAGGGGATCCGCTGGCCGGCGATGACCTGCACGACCTCATGACCCTTACCGGCCAACAACACGGTGTCCTCGGGCCGGGCGATTTCCAGCGCCCGAGCGATGGCGGCCCGGCGATCGACGATCTGCTCGTGGGCCGCGCCCTCGAGGCCCGGCAGGATGTCGTCCACGATCTTTTGTGGCAGCTCCGATCTGGGATTGTCCGATGTCACGATGGCATAGTCCGAGGTCTCCGCCGCCGCCCGGCCCATCAGAGGTCGCTTCCCTGGATCCCGATCCCCTCCACACCCAAAGACCACGATGAGCCGGCCGGCGACGATCGGCCGTAACGCCGTCAGCGCCGACCTCAGCGCGTCCGGCGTGTGCGCGTAATCGCGGATCACGCGGGGCGACTCGCTCAAGACCTCCAGTCGCCCGGGTACGTGCGCGGCCTGGGACAGAGCCTCGGCCAGCGCCTCCGCCTCGAAGCCGCAGACTCCCGCAGCAGCGGCGGCCGCCAGCGCGTTGACCACGTTGAACCGGCCCAGCAGAGGCAGCCGTACCGGCGCCGTGCCGGCCGGTGTCTCGAGGGTCCAACTGGAGCCCTGGGGCCCGAGCGTCACATCGCGGGCCGCGTAATCCACGGGGCCGGACAAACCATAAGTGACCGAGCGCTCATCGACCGTCAGACCGGACCAGGCCGGGTCGTCGGCGTTGACCACCAGCGTCCCATCCGGACCGACCAGGTCCCCCAGCCTCAGCTTCGCGTTCCGGTATTCGTCCAGGTCCGCGTGGTAGTCGAGGTGATCGCGGGTCAGGTTGGTGAAGACCGCGACGCCGAAGCGTGCCCCATCGACCCGCCCCTGAACCATCGCGTGAGACGAAACCTCGCAGACCACGTATTCCACTCCGCTCGCTCTAAATTCGGCCAGCTGCCTCGCGAACTCGACCGGGCCGAGCGTCGTCAACGGCGTCGGCACGAACTTCCCCCCGGCCGCGCGCACACCGAGCGTGCCAAGCGATCCGCTCGGAGCCCGGCGCGACAGTATCTGCCAGATCAGGTGTACGGTCGTCGTCTTGCCGTTGGTGCCCGTCACGCCGAGCAGCTTGAGCCCGGCGGACGGGTCACCATAAACGACGTGCGCCGCGACGGCGGCGGCGCGGCGGGAGTCGGCGACTTTGAACTGAGGCAGGTCCAGCGTGTCATCCGGTTCTTCAACGAGCGCTGCGACCGCGCCGGCCGCGGCCGCCTGCTTCAGGAAACGATGACCATCCAGGACGTGCCCACGAATCGCGCAAAACAGATCACCCGCTTCGACGCGTCGCGAATCATCGCTGATGCCCCTGACCGCGATGTCCGCATGGGGCGCCGGGCCGGCCAATCCACTGGAGCGAAGACGTGCGAGTATCTCGGCGATCGGAATCACCCCGTGCCTGGCCTGTCGTTCGGCGGTGGACTTCGAGTTGAACCTTCCACAACCACACGCTCGCCCCGGCGTAGAATCGTCCCGACCGCTGGCTCCATCGACACCACACGTCCACCTCCCCGCACAACGACTCGCCAACCCGCCGCGTGCAACCGCTGAGCGGCCGCCCGCAGCGAAAGCCCTCTCACTTCGGGCAGTTTCGCCGGTTCGCGGAACGTCAGACGATCCCCAGGACCGTGACCATCCCGCAGCAACGGCGCGTCGAGGGCGAAAACATAAGGGCCACCGGCCGGCGCCTGACCCGCTGTTACTCCCGCCTGTTCGTCCGGAATCTCCGGCTCCCCCATCAGCGGCGGCGCCGACCAGTAGCTTCCCGCGAGAGCGGCGCGCACGGCAGTACGCATGACCGGCGCAGCGGTCACGGCTCCGTAGTACGGTCCGCTCGGTTCATCGAGCTTGACCAGAATGACCAGTTGAGGGTCCTGTGACGGGACCAAACCGACGAAGGATGAGGTGTAGGCGCGACCGGAGTAGCCCAGCACCCGATCGAAGCGCCAGGCGGTGCCGGTCTTTCCGGCCACGCTCAGACCCTTCACCTCCGCGCTCCGCCCCGTACCCTGGGTGACCGCCTGAGCGAGCACCTGCCGAATCTCGGTGGCCACCGCCTCTGGTATGACTCGCCGAATCACCTCCGGCTCCACCCGCCAGCGTGTTGCCCCGTTCGCCCTCCGCGACTCGCGCACAAGCTGCGGACGCATCAGCAAACCGCCGTTGGCAAGGGCGCCGTACGCCAGCACCAGCTGAAGCGGCGTCACCGCCACCTCGTAGCCGATGGCCAGCGAGGCCCGGCTCTGCGCCGACCAGTTGGCAGGCCTGCGCAGCAAGCCGGCGGACTCGGAGGGATACAAGACGCCCGTCGGCGTTCCGAAGCCGAAATTGCGCAGATAGCTGAACTGCACCGCCTCGGGCAGCCGCTCGGCGAACTTCGCCATCGCCACGTTGCTCGACACGGCGAGCGCCTGGGCGAGCGTCACGCGACCGTGCGGATGCTCGTCGCGGATCGTGCGGCCCGCCGCCCGATACCGACCGTTCCCCGTGTCGACGTGATCGTCGAGTGTGGCCAGCCCCTCGGCCAGCAGGGCCGCGACGGTGAACGGCTTCAGCGTCGAGCCGGCCTCGTACGGCTCCGTGGCGGCGGCCAGGTTCGTGGTGGCCCCTCGCGAGCCGCGGCGGCGACTGGCCGCCGCCAACAGCTCTCCGGTTCTCGGATCGAGAATCAGCAGATCCCCACCCGAGGCGTGCGCCTCCGCGATCGCGTCCTCGAGCACCGATTCGGCCAGCGACTGCAGCTCGACGTCGAGCGTCAGATGCACGTCACCCCCGGGCGTCGGAGGCACGATCGTGGTCACCAGCCACGCGGCTGAAGCGCCCGTGGCATCGCGACGCTGCACCCCGAAGCCCGGCTGACCGGCCAGGACCGAGTCGAGGCTCAGCTCCAGCCCACTCTGACCACGGCCGCCGGCGTCCACCCGCCCGATGATCTCCGCCGCCAGCCGCCCCCGCGGGTAAAACCGCTCGACCACCGGCTCGGGGTAGAGGCCGACGCGGATCTCCTCCTCCAAGCGCTCTTTCTCGACCGCCGAGTACGTGCCCGGAAGGATCACCCACCGCCGCTTACCCTCGGCGATGCGCTGGATCGTCCGGGGAGGAAGATCGAGAACCCGACGCAGCTCCGCCGCCGCCTTCCCACGGTCTCGAAGCTCCAGCGGCGCCACCGAAATGCGGTACGTGGTTCGGCTCACGACCAGCTCGCGGCCCTCCCGATCCAGGATCGCCCCCCGGGGAGCCGGGAGCGGGACCCGCTCCTCATGCTGCGCCAGCGCCTCGCTGCGCCACCGCTCGCCCTGCAGCACCTGTAGCTGGACCGCGCGCCCGAGGACCAGAAGCACTCCCAGCGACAGGGCAAGCTGCAGGAGCCCGTGACGCAGTTGCCGACGCCGCGCCTGACGCGCGCCCGACTTCACGGCGAACCACCCCCGAGGCTTAGCACTTCGCCCCGCAGATCCAGGATGACCAGCTCATCCTCCGTCGGCACATGCATCCCCAGCCGCTCGGCCGCCCGAATCACACGGGCCCGGCTCCGAAGATGCTCGATATCACGTTCCAGCTCGGCCCGCGTCACAGCGGTCGCCTCTTGCTGATCGCTGATCCGCCCCAACCGCTCGGCCACGGCCCGACCCGTCGCGCCCCGGTGAACCGACACGTACATGCCGGCCAGCAGCAGCACGGCAGCGCCGGCGGTCAGCAGGCCACGCGACGTCATTCGCCTCGCTCCCAAGCACGCAGCCGCGCACTGCGGGCGCGCGGATTTCGCGTGATCTCATCCGCGGCCGGGCGCACGGGACCCCGAGTCAGCTCGCGGCCCAGTCGCCGGCCCCGACAACGACAGACCGGCAGCTCCGGTGGGCAGACGCAGTCTCGGCTCCAATCGCGGAACCCGCGCTTCACCTGGCGATCTTCCAGCGAGTGGTAAGCGAGCACGACGAAGCGCCCGCCGGGAGCGAGCAGGTCGCGCAGCCGCGGCAGCGCCCGCTCCAGCGACTCCAGCTCCCGGTTGACCGCGATCCGGAGGGCCTGAAACACGCGGGCGAGATCCGCCGGCTCCGGCGGTCGACGCCAGATACGCGTCAGCACCTCTCGCAGGTCATCCGAGGTCTCCAGCGGCGCATCCTCTCGTCGCCGCACGATCTCGCTCGCCAGTCGACGCGCGCGACGTTCCTCGCCGTAAGTCCGAAAGATTTGAGTCAGCTCGTCCGCCGACGCCGTCGCCAGCAAATCCGCCGCGCTCGGTCCGTCCTCAGGACCCGCCATGCGCATGTCCAGCGGAACGCCCGGTCTGAACGAGAACCCACGCTCCGTAGAATCGATCTGGCGGGAGGACACCCCCAGGTCCAGAAGCACTCCAGCCAATGCGCCCTCCCCCAGACCGAACAACTCCCCAGCGTCGGCAAAATCGCCGCGCTCGAATGCCACACGTTCCCGGTAGGGCGCCAGCCGGACCCGGGCCCGGTTCAGCGCTTCGGGATCTCTGTCTACGGCGAGCACCCGCGCCTCCGGTCCAGCCCGCAGAATCGCCTCCGTATGGCCGCCGTCACCGACCGTGCCATCCAGGAAGACGCCTCCGCGGTCCGGGGCCAGCAAACGGACCACCGCCTGCGTCATGACCGGTTCGTGGGTTCCCTCGACGCTCGACACTCGATCTGGTCGGCTGGCTCGCCGCCCTCGAGGCGCGCGAGCGGTTGCGATAAGAGTTGGGACGGCGGACAGACGGCGTTGCCCTACCCCTAGACCCCACACAGCCCTCCCCCTGCCAACTGGCCACCGCCCCAACAGACTGGCTCGGCGAGTGACGGCCGAAGCCCTCGCGACCCGGGCCTCACCCCTCCCCTTCAATCCGCCCATCACCTCTCGACCGTCGCCCGCCGATCTCAAGTTCACGATCTCAAATGGCGAAAATATTCTTCAGATGCTTATCCGACTCCGCAGACGAGTCTTGTATCGTGCCCTCGAAGCTCTCGGGATTCCAAATCTCGATCCGGTTCAGCCTGCCGACGATCAGGGCTTCGCCGTCGAGCTTCGCCGCCCGCTGCAACCGCTCGGGGATCAAGATCCGACCCTGCTTGTCGGGCACGACCTCCAAGGCGTTGGCCGTCAGCGCCAGCACAGAAGCCTTTGCCTCAGGCGTCCTCTCCACCAGCTCCAACATCTGCAACTCCTTCGTCCGCCAGGCGGACGCGGGGTACAACAACAGGGCAGGCTCTTGATAGGAGACCAGTATGAGTCCGTCCTCGCCGACGCTGCGCCGATAGGAGGCAGGCAACGCCAGGCGGCCCTTGTCGTCCAGCTGATGGAGATACTTCCCCAGGAAGCCGGTCAAGTGACCTCCCCCGGCAGGGTGACTTGAACCCGGTGGCGGGGAAACCCGGGCGCGCGTATGGGGGGCGGTATCCCGCTTCCCCCATTTCTCCCCACTCCGCCCCCAAACTACCCCCCTCGCCCCAACCCGTCAAGGACTTCCTCCACACCCCCTCACCGGACCGGCGGCTCTCCCCCGCGGGCCTCCAAAAAAAGCCCGGGCCACCAGGGCCCGGGCTTGATTCGCCGCGAGTACCGCGGGGACGCTCAGCCGCGCGAGAGCTGCTTGATCCGCGCCTCCACGTTGAGCAGCCAGCGCTCCGAGGCGTCCTTCAGCTGCGGCACCTCCTTACGAACGTTGCCGGCCCGATTGAAGTGCAGCATGGCGGCTTGGAAGTTGGCCTGTGCCCGCTGCAACTGCTGCACGCCGGCGTTATCCGGCGTTGCCAGGCCCTCGCCGAGCTGGTAGTAGGTGTAACCCCACCAGAACTCGACCTCAGGCTTCTGATTGGCCGGGGCGAACTGCAAGGCCCGCTCGAAGTAGCTCACGCTGCCCGCCAGGTTGCCGCTGTTCCGGAGCTGAATCGCCTGGCTGAAGAACAGCTTGAAGACATCCTCCCGAGAGGAACCGCCCGACTCGATGGCCCGGTTGAAGTCCGCCAAGCCGCCGCTCTCATCGCCCGCTTGCAGCTTGAACTGGCCGCGTTTCAGGTAACCGTTGGGATAGTTCGCATCCAAAGCCAGCACCTTGTCCATGGCTGCGCTCGCGTCGGCGTTACGTTCGGCGCGGCCCAGCGCGTCGGCGTAGAGCGACCAGAGCCTCGGGCTGTCGGCGAAGGGCTCCAGCGCCTTCTCGGCGAAGCTCACCGCCTCCTGCGTCCGGCCGGCCCGGTTGTAGGCGGCCAGGGCGTTCTCGATGATCGACTGGTCGGTGTTCTCGCCCTTCAGCTCCAGGACCTTTTCATAGGCCCCGAGGGCGGTGTTGACGTAGGACGAGTCGACCGAGGAGTGGCGGAGCGAGTAGTCGCCCAGCGACTGAAGCAGATCCACATCCTCCTCGACGTAGTTCAGACCGTCCTGGATGATGTTGATCGCCTCACGCATCAGGTCCGCCTGGGCGAGATCGTAGGCGACCTTCAAGCGTACCGGAACGTTGCCGGGGTCGAGCTCGAGATATGCACGGTATAGCTCGCTGGCTTTCTCCCCCTGCCCGTTCTGCGAGTAGATGTAGGCCGCGTTCTGCAGAGCCTCGCGGTGCCCGGGCTGGTTGTGCAACACCTGCTCGAAATAGGCAACGGCCGAGTCTGCCCACCCGTTCGTGCCACCCTGCCCCTCGAACAGCTGGCGAAAGGCCAGACCTTTGTTGAAGAGCGCCGGGATGCTGCCGGCGTTGATCTCCAACGCCTCGTTGCAGTTCCGGAGCGCGTTCTCCGGCTGCTGGCTTCCCACGTAGTCCGCGCAGAACGTCACGGCACGTCCAAACTTCACCTGCTTCTCGAACGCGCCGATGGCTGCCTGCGCGACCCGCTCGACCGAAGCGTCGCTCTTGTCGCTGATCGCCACCTCTGGGACGGTCACCTCATCTCCCGTCTTGACGCTGATGAAGACGCCGTCCACCGAGTACTGCGACCCCGCGGCCTTCAGGTTGCCGAAGTAGACGACCTGGGCGCCCATCAGATTGGCCAGCTGGCGGGCTCTGATCGCGTTGAGGTCTTCCGGCTTGACCTCATACTGCTTGAGGGCACGCTTGAATTCCTTTTCGGGCACCGGCACGTGCGTGCTGAAACCCTCCAGCCGATCGCTGATCGCCTTGGCCACCTTCTCGCCGAACTTCTTGTCCAGCGCGCTCGATTCCATCGGCACCACCAACACGCGAAACCGACCGCCCGGCTCTTGCTGCACGCTGGCGGCCTGCGCGTCGGGAGCCACGGCTACCGTCAAGACGGATAATGCGGCCAGCTTGGCAACAAGCTTGAAGCCCCCGTCTTTGATACCGACGATCCCCAACTTCATGGACTGTCTCCCACGCTTGAGTTACGAAAAGCGGGCGCCGCCCGCGCCAGATCTCATTAATAGCAGATTGCCGGAACCAAACCGGCGCTCGTCACCCTTCTCGAACTCCCATCCATGGGCGCGCCTGGACTCGAACCAGGGGCCTCTGCCTTGTAAGGGCAGCGCTCTCGCCAGCTGAGCTACGCGCCCTGCGGACCCACACCGCAGCCCTTTGCAAAGGCCGGGCCCCCCGTCGCCCTCCATCAGAGAATAAGGCCCAGCGGTATTAGAACCACATAGGCCCCAACCAGTAGAATCGGGGCGACGACCGTTGACAGCAAGGGCGAACTGCTCGCGAGCGCGCCGTACCCTGCGACCAAGGTGATGGCGGCTCCGACGAGCAGCGCCCAATTCAACAAAGTAAACTGCAACGCCCGTGGCGCGTTCGCCACGTTCTCTTTACGCGCCGGGCCCCCTGCCGCTTTCGCCCGCTCCGAGTCGCGGGCCGCGGGGGACCCGCGTCCGGGTGTCTTCCGGGGGTGCCCTTTTGACATGAACGCTACAACCTATGCGGCAAACAACGTCCAGTCAATCTGTCACCGGCCTGCGGCCTTCTTCGACGGACGAGTCCCCGGGCGCCGGCCCCTCCGCCGCCAGCCGCTCCGCCTCCTGGACCGCGGCCTCCAGGGCCGCCAGCTTGACCTTGTTTCTTCTCCTTTTCCAGTACCCCAGGACGAGCAAAAGGATCGTCAGCAGCGTCCAGTACACGGCCGTCTGGGTGAGCACGAGCAGCCAGCCGAAGCGGCGGCCCACGTCGCGGCGCCAGAGCCGTTCGAACTGGCTTTGGGTGAGGCCGTACGTGCGGCGAAGCGAGAGGTCGAGATCGCCCGTCTCACGCCAGCGGTCGAGGAGCAGCGCGAAGCCGCCGGACCCACCTGTACGGCGCATGAAATCGACGGCCGTAAACGACAATAAGTAGGCGTGATTCGCGCTCAGCCGTGAGCCGCGAAAGTCGAGGCTGAGCTGATTCAGCGCCGGAAGTTGCCCAAACAGGATCGCAAAGCGGAGCGTCCACGCCTGCTCGGCTCCCCAGCTGCCCGCGGCCAGCTGCGCGTACCCCTCGTGAAACCAACGGGGCACGGCGGCACCGAGGTGGCGGCTGAGCGCGACGTGGGCCAGCTCGTGTCGGAGGATCGTCTGCAGGGGTTGGCCTGCCCCGCGCCGGCTGAAGGTCGGCAACACGATCGTGTCACCCACCGGAAAGGCTATCCCGGCGCTCCAGTCCGGCGCCCCGGGCGCCAGCGAGTCGAACGTGGCCGGGTCCGGTGCGAGGATCACGGCGATCTCACCGTGTGACAGCACGTCATCCGGGAGTCCGGGCATCCGCAACAGGTCTCCGTCCGCTTCGGCGAGCGCCGCCGCCAGACGCGCCTGGCCGGGCCAGTGGACGAACTTCAGAGAGCCGACGCGGATCTCCTGCTGGACGGGGTCAGGCGCGACGCCCGGGGCAATCAGGACGGCGAGAAGCAGGACGACGGGGATGGCGCGGTGCGAAATCTTCCAGCTCGTTTCATGCCAGGGGTGCTCAGCCCGAATCGGCCTTCTTTCGTCGGCTCTTGCGGGACCGGCCCTTGGGGCTGCCGGCAGCGCCCTTGCCGGAGGCGGAACTCGCAGCCGGCACGTCGATCATCTTACCCAGGGCGATGCGCTCATCCGAGCTCAGCAGTTCGTCCAGGTTGAGCAGAATGATCACCCGGTCTCCGTGCTGGCCGATGCCGTCGAGATAGCGGCCCGCCAGCCCCTTGAAGAAGTCCGGCGCGGGGCTAATCGCCTCTGGCGACAACCGCAACACGCCGGGAACCTCGTCCACGAGCAAGCCCAGGCGAGTCTCACCCACCTGCACGACGAGCAGGCGGCCGACGCCGGTCCCGCGGGTGACCGGCACCGAAAAGCGCTTGCGCAGATCGATGACGGGCAGCGCCGATTCCTGAAAGGCCACGACGCCCTCGACGAAGTCGGGCGCTCGGGGGACTTTTCGGATCTCGGGCACTTTCACCACCCGCGACACACGCATCACGTCGAAGCCGAATTCCTCTCCCCCGACCTGGAACGTGATCAACTCGATCGGCCCGTCCGCTTCTTTCTCACGCATCGTTTTCCCTTCTTCACCTCGAGCTACACCCTCCAAAGGTATCACGATCCCCGGATCGAGCCGACGGACCCACTCCCCTTCGATGTCTACGAGTTCCCCCGGGCCCTCGCCTCCACCTTCACCCAGCTCCGCCACGCCGCCCAGTTCGGCAACTCTGAGTGCGATGCGGGTCGCGCCCTCGCCGATCACCAGCAGTAGCGACTCGGCAGCGTCGGGTTCGACACGCCCGCCTTCCGGGAGAACGGCTTCCAGCTCCATCACCGGGATCCAACGCTCGCGCACACAGGCCAGCGCGACTTTCTCACCCGCGCGGCCCGGCAGTCGGTGAACGATCGGCCCCGTTTCGATGACCTCGCTGACGACCTCGGCCGGAAGCGCGTAGCGCGATGGCCCTACGCGAAACGTGATCAGCCGGCTCATGCAGACTCCGGATCCGGAAGCGATTCCAGACATTCGACGATGGCCTCTGGCATCCGCTCCAGCGGCACCGTATGCTCTGCCGCCCCCAACTCCACAGCGCGCCCCGGCATCCCGTACACCACGCAGCTCCGCTCATCCTGCGCCAGCGTCCGTCCGCGCGCTGCCCGGATGGCGCTTAGGCCCGTGGCTCCATCGCGCCCCATGCCTGTCAGCACCACGCCGACACAGCGCGCGCCGTACACCTCGGCCACCGTGGGGAAAAGCGCGTCGGCGGCAGGACGGGTCCCCCAGAGCGACTCACGCTGATCGAGAACGATCCGCACGCCCGACTGCGCCCGTCGTACCCGCATGTGGAAGTCGCCGGGCGCGATCCAGATCCGGTTGGGAACCACCAGCTCGCCGCCCGTCGCCTCGGCCACCGGCATCCGGGCCAGGCCGTTCAGACGCGCGGCCAGAGCGGAAGTGAAGCCCGCCGGCATGTGCTGGACGACCAACACCGCGGCACCCAGGTCGGCGGGCAGCGCCGAGAACAGTTGGGCCAGCGCCCTGGGACCACCGGTCGAGGCGGCGAGGGCGATGGCAGCCTCCCCACGCACGCGGGGCCTCGAGACGGTCAGGGGGCTATCCACGCCGCGATCCGCCAGCAAGGCCCCGACATCGGCGCTCCGGGCCGCCTCCAGCGCCCTGTAAAGCTGTTCCTCAGATCGGGCGAGGTCGAACGAGACCGGTCCGGACGGCTTGGCCACAACATCGACCGCGCCCAGATCCAGCGCCCGCAACGCGGCGACCGATCCTTCCCCGGTGTAAGCGGACAGCACGACGAACGGACGCGGTCGAGTGGCCATGGCCCGCTCGAGCACGCCGAACCCGTCGAGGCGCGGCATCTCGATGTCGAGGGTGACGACGTCCGGGTTGAGTCGCTCGATGGTGCGGAGCGCCTCGACCCCATCGGCGGCGGCGCCGACGACGCGGTAGCCCGGGAAACGCGCGATCATGTCCGACAGCATGCGCCGCATGAAGACGCTGTCGTCGACGACCAGCACGGAAGTCAGAGGCGCGCTCATATCAGATCTCGATCTGCCCACGCGCTTGCGATGAGACGCGCAGGCGCCCGTCTAGCAGGTCGAAGTGTATGGAGCGCCCGAAATCCCCGCCCACGTCCTCCGCCACGACCGAGATCTTGTCACGCGCGAGCGCAAGGCGTGCCGCGTCGACGTTGCGCGCGCCGATGTGAGGCTGACCGGGCGGCAGCAGTTCCTGAAACATACAGGCTCCTCCCACCAACCGGGCGGTGACCCGCGCCCGGGCCGCACCCGCCTGGAGCAGCTCATCGAGCAAAGCCGGGATCGCCGTCGTCGCGTAACGCCCGCGTTTTTCGGCCTCCCTCGAATAAGAAGGATCGGGAAGGAGTACGTGGGCCAGGCCGCCGACGCGGCTCGTTTCGTCGTAGAGCACCACAGCCACGCAGGAGCCGAGACCCAGGATGGACAGCGTGCCCCCGCCCTTCCCCACTCGGCGCTCACCGGCCAACACGTGCACGCTCACAGCTTCCGATACACCCTCTCGCGCAGATCCACCACCTCGAAGCGCGGCTGCACGGTGGGGCTCAACATCTCGACGCGACCCAGCACCAGGTAACCCTTGGGCCGCAGCACCTCAGCGAACGTCTCAAAGACACGAGCCTGCGCTGGTCGGTCCAGGTAAATCAGCAAGTTGCGGCAGATGATGAGATCCGCCACGTATCCCGGCGCTCTCGCCAGGATATCCACCAGTCTGAATTCGACCAGCGACCGCAGCGGCTCCTTCAATCGTCGCAGGTGGCCCGGCTCGAACCAGCGATCACGGATCTCGGCCGGTGTCTCGGCCAGCGCCGTCTCGGGATACTCCGCCCGCCGCGCCGCCTGCAGGCTCGGAGCGTCGATATCCGTACCGACGACGCGAATCCCCTCCCACCACGTGCGGCCCCGCTCCGCCAGCCATTCCCAAATGAGGATGGCCAGGCTGTACGCTTCCTCGCCGGCCGCCGCGCCCGCGCTCCAGGCCACCAGCCTCTCGTGGCTCAGCAGATCGGGCAGCACGATCGCGCGAATGACGTGCCACGTCTCGGGGTTCCGGAAGAACTTGCTGACGTTGATGGTGAGGGTGCGGAGCAGCCGGTCGTACTCGGTCGGGTCGTGATCGAGTAGCGCTGAGTAGCTCTCTACATCGCTGATGCCTCGAGCCCTCATGCGAACGGCGAGGCGCCGCCGCAAGCACTTCTGCCGATAGAGGGTGCCTCGAAAGCCGCGTTCGCGCTCGATCTTTTCGAACAGCGCCGAATAGGCCGCATCATCCGCGCTCACCGCCCACACCCCTCACGAACTCCAGATTCGTGCGCACGACCTCGTTGGCGGGGTTGATATCGAGGGCGCGCTGCCAAAGGTCGATCGCGCGTTTGCGGTCACGCCGCTTGTAGTAGACGTTGCCCAGCTTGGCGTAGACATCGTCTCCAAGCTCTGGGTCCGAACGCAGTGCCCGCTCGTACGCCTCGGCGGCCTCTTCGTACCGGCCACCCCGATAGAGCAGGTCGCCCAGGTTCTTCGAGGCCTGGGGAAGCGAGGAGTCGTGCTCGAACGCCTGTTCGTAGAGTTCGCGGGCTCGAGCCACGTCACCCTTCCGCTCGAAGATGACCCCGGCGTTGACGGCGAGCCCGGCCGACGCTGGATGTCGGGCAACACCATCGGACGCAACCGCTACCGCCTTCTCCAGATCGGCCGACATCGCCTCGGCCAGGGCCCGCGCCGAATAGTACAGCGCGGGCAGATCATCGCTGGCCAGCTCCACGTATTCGTCCAGGGTGCGGGCGGCCGCGGCCGGGTCGCCCTGCCTCAGCTGGAGCCAGGCTTTGGTCAGCCGCAGTCCGGCGTGTCCGGGCGCACTCTTCAGACCCTCGTCGAGCAGCTGGACGGCATCGGCGAAGCGGTCGAGAGCCGCGATCGCCAGCGCCAGGTTGTTGTAGACCGCCGGCCCGCGTCCGCCGCGCTCGCGGATCTCGCCGAACTTCGTCGCCGCCGCGTTCCGATCTCCCTGTCGGAAGGCGATCAAACCAAGGTAGAACTCGGCCTCCAGGTCATCCGGCGCCAGCTCGAGGACCTGATTCAGTTCGCGCACCGCTTCCTCGAACATGGACGTCCGGTAGAAGGCGATGCCCAGATTCTTGTGTTCCTCGAGACGTCCGCGCGCTTCCACGCGCCGTTTCTCGCGCCCGCGGCGGCCGACACGGCGAACCAGACCGGCGGAGACGAACCCGTAGAGCGCTTTGCCCACCTCGAACTCGCCCAGCGCCGTCTCTTCGATCAGGTCCCAACCGCTGTGCTTGCCGTCCAGCAAGGGGAGGATCTCTTCCTGCTCGGGCGCGAGCGTGAGAGAAGAGATCGAGCTCGAGCGATCGGGATCGAGCTCGAAGACCACGTCGAGCGACGGCACCTTCTTCTCGATCTGGCTCCATTCATCCACGCGTCGCGCGCCCTCCAACAACAAGCTCTCGGGATCGATCGACACTCGGATCTGCTCGCGGACCGGCCGCTCGCCCGGCTCGAAGTAGAAGGTCCCCTGGCCCCAGGTGAAAAGGTGATAGACGGCTGCCTCGATCTGGTGCCGCACGTACTTCAGGAGGGTCTGTTCGTCGATGTCGCCGCGATCCCTCAGGATCTCGCCCAGGCGCCGCCCGTCTCGTGCCCGGCTCTGCTCTTCGATCGCGGCCTCGAGCTGCTGCGCGCTGATGATACCTTCGCGGACGAAGATGTCGCCCAGTCGATCGCGTCGGTTCAGAAGTGACGCATAGATGATGCGCCCTTCCTCGAAGTAGATGTAGCCGAAGTTTCGCCGGTCGGTGACCGACAGACACCCCGTCTTGCTCCCCATCGCGAGTAGCTGGAGCACATCGGTGAGGCTCGCCTCTTTGAGGCTACCCTTGATCGCCATCGTTCCAGCTCTCGATGAGCTGATCCTCTATCGCGGGCCAGTTCCACACCACTTTCTCGCGGTCGAAAAAGAAATCATCGACGGCGAGTTGGACGCGGCGCGTCTCTTCCAGCAGGGCCCTCATCTCGGCCACTCGGTCGGGGTCCCTGAGTGCGAGCTTGTCCGGAGCCTCGGCGCCCAGCCGTTTCAACTCCTGGTCGATCGACTGAAGGGTGGCGATATCGCGCTCGTAGCGCGCGGTCACCTCTTCGGCGTCGACCGGTTTATCCCCATCCAAGAGATCTTCGAGCCGCTTCGTGACGTACCCTTCCGACTCCCACTTCAGAATCGCGCGCGCCAGCGTTTCCCGCCAACGCGGTGTGCCCAGCGCCTCCTCGACGGCCGAAGATACGTCGCTGAGGAAATCGCTGAACTCCTCACGCGCCCGATCTTTCACCTCGCTGAGCCAGGGCAACTCGGACCCGCTCACGACGTCCGCCAGCAGCCGGTCCACCTCGTCCGGCTGTATGGGTCGACCCTCAGCTCCCTGAGCCGCCAGCACCCGGTTCAAAGCCCCCTGCAGCTGCCGCACGTTCTCGATCGCCTGCCGCGCGATGGCGTCGATCACGCCCGGATCCAGCGAATGGCCGAGCAACGAGAGACGAAGCTCGAGGATCGCCCGTCGCGTCTCGAGCACGGGGCGGCCGATGTCGACGACGAGGCCGCCGCTGAATCGGGACAGTAACCGGTCGTCGAGCTTGCCGAGCTCGATCGGCGGACGGTCGCAAGCGAGCGCCACCTGCCGGCTGGCCATGAGCATGCCATCCAGCAGGTGAAAGAGAAGCCGGTGGCCGTCTTGATCGTGCTCGAGGAACTGAAGGTCGTCGATGAGCAGGAGCTCAGCCTTGTCCAGGCCGGATGCCTTGGGGTCGGGCGCCAGCTCGCGCAGCAGCCGTTCCAGCGGGGTGTAGAGCACGCGGGTCTCGGGCTGAAGCTCACGGACGCGATTGGCGATGGCGACCAGCAAATGGGTTTTTCCCAGTCCGGTCGCGCTGTAGATGAACAGCGGGTTGTAGGCGGTGCCCGGCCTCTCCGCCGCCTTGCGGGCGGCGTCCCAAGCGAGACGGTTCTCCGCGCCGACGACGAAGGACTTGAAGGTCATCGAAGGGTCGATCGCCTTCACCGCTGACCTCCAGCCGCCTGCGGCTCGGTTGAGACGTCCAGCTTGCTGGCGAGCTTCTTTAATACGCCTTCGCTCACCGATCGCAGGGTGTCGAAAACACCCTCGCCCAGCAGCGCCGAGGCGGGATAGCTCGGAACGTTTCGGAAATTGAACTCTTCGTCCAGCTGCTCGATGCTGAAGACGTTCGGCAGATCGCGCTTATTGTACTGAATGACGACCGGGATATCACGAATATCGATTCCGTGCTCTAGCAGATTCTGTTGGAGATTGCGAAACGACTCGATATCCGCCTCCAGCTGCGACTTCTGGCTGTCGGCCACAAAGACGACTCCGTCCGCACCTTGAAGCACCAGCTTGCGCGTGGCGTTGTAGTACACCTGACCCGGAACGGTGTAGAGTTGAAAGCGGGTGGTGAAGCCGGAGATCTGGCCGAGATTGAGCGGCAGGAAGTCGAAGAACAGCGTCCGGTCCGCTTCCGTAGCTAGGGAAACCATCTCGCCTTTTCGATCCCAGGGAACGCGGCTGTGAATGTACTGGAGGTTTGTGGTCTTGCCCGACCGTCCGGGCCCGTAGTACACGATCTTGCAAGTGATCTCGCGCGTAGCGTAGTTCACCAGCGACATGGGTCACCCGCCTATTAAGTCATGGAAGAAACGATCGAGGCTCCGCTCCAGCTCCGCCTCGAAGTCCCGGGCGCTCACCGAGGACCTTGCCGCCTCCATCAGCGGCAACCCACCGATACGGTCCACGAAGTCCTCAAAGAACAGCCGCACGAGGCCGATCGACGATCGCTCATCGAAAACCGCGACCAGCATGAGCTGACCCGCCGGCGAGTTGAAGTGTCCAAGGAACAGCTGCCGGGCACGACCCGAGTGGTGAAGGGCCTCGAACTCGTCTTCGCCCAGCTGGCTGGCCAGGGCCCGGCTCGACGCGTTGATCCCCGCCGCCAGCGAGGCAATACCGATGAGATCGAACACGCGATCGAAGCCGTACTGCGCCAACACCTGTCCGCTGCGGTTGATCAGCACCGCCAGCCGCACGCCGGACTCTCTCACGAACGCCTCGAGCGCCCCGCTGAAGGCATCCTGCAGCTGCCGAACGGTCAGGCGGTCCATTACCCGCCGCCTTCCAGTCGCACGAGTTGATCGGCGGCCCGGTGAACAGCCAAACGCGCCTGGCCCGGGTTGGCGCGAGGGTCGACGACGGCCATGAACGCCAACTCGCCCTTTCCCGCGATAACGAGCGATCCGTGGTCCGCATCGAGCTCCAAAAAGCGCCCACCCTCCTCGGCGCCGGCCGTCGCGCGACTCGCCCGCCGATACAGCGACGCGGCCAGTGCCGCCACAGCTTTGCCGGGGACGCCGACGTGAACCCGGCCATCCACCACCAGACCGTCACGTACAGCCACCACCAGGGCCCCTCGGATCCCGGGCACCCGCATCGCCCGATCGAGCAGATCACGGTACATCGATCCGTTCATCGCTCGAGATCCTGGAGGAAAGTTCCCGCCAGCTCACTGGCACGCTGGGCGACCTGGGCCGCTCGTCCGGCCGGGACCTCACCGGCCATGGCCACGATGAGCGTGTCACCGTCGAGAGGAGTCAGCGTCAACCGCTCCTCCTCACTCTCCAAGACGATACGCTTCAGACCGCCAAGCTCGAGATACGACACCACACGCTCGGCATCCTTGCGGGCGCCGGCCAGGTTGGCCCCCAGCGCCGCATCGTCCCCCCCGTTACCGATCGTACCGACGACGACTGCGCCCTCGCCGTCCACTACCATTACCCCCCGCGTGCCGGGATGATCGGCCAGCAACTTGTCGAACAAGGCGCCGGGCGTGCTGTCGGGCCCGGCCTCGCGGACCGCCTCCAGCTCGCGCCAGTAACCGCGAAATCGCTCGTCGCCGGGTGCCAACTCCTCGGCGGCCCGCAGCTCCTGCTCCGCGTCCTCGAAGCGTCGCTCGGCGAGGAAGAGTCGTATCAGATCGAGACGCGAGGGCAGATGCTCCGGCGCCAGTTGGCGAACGATGCTCCACTCGTCCAGCGCCAGCTCACGCTCTCCCCGTGCCTCGTAGATTCGACCCAGCTCGTGATGGGCGGCAACGTGCGTCGGGTGGCGCTGCAACCCTCGCAAACAGAGCCACAAAGCGCGCTGCAAGTCGCCGCGCTCACGGTACGCCCCCGCCAGCTCCACGAACGCCGTTGAATTCGGGTTCGTGGCCACCTCGGCGCTCAGCTCCTGCAGCGATCTACGGGCGTTCCCGGCCATCGAATTCACCCAGCACGATCTGCAGTTCCCTTACCGCGGTCATGGCTCGCTCCACACGCCGCCGCTCGGCGCCGTCGGGCGCCATCCGCAGGTACGCCGTCCACTCGCGCGCGGCCCCATCGACATCGCCCAGCTTAAGACGGACGAAACCCAGACGCTGGCGGGCCTCGGCCGCCAGCGGATCGATCCTCAGAGTGTTCTCGTAACCCTTCGCCGCCGCCTCCACGTCTCCCGTTCGCTCTAAGATGCGGGCCGCCAGGTAGTGTGCGCGCGGCTCGTCCGGGTTGCTCCGCAGCACGAAATCGATCTCTCGGCGAGCCGAGCGCAGGTCCTCACGTCCGATGAGCTGCTCGGCCTTGTCCAGCGCCAACTCGTGAGGCGGTTTCGTGCGCGCCTCCTCCTGTGAAGCGATCTCGAGCAGCCCCTGCACCGCTAGCTTCGAGACGATCTTGCTCACCTCGAGCTCGCTCCTTCCCAGCGTCCAGGAGATCGACTTCACATCGTTTAGTCCGTCGACGCGTCCGATCACTTCCCACTCCAGCGGCGTGAGATCGAGTACGCCGCCCTCGGTGGCCGCCTTCTCGGAAAGGCGGGGGATGGAGTTGGGGCTGCCGATCGTCGTGGCGAGCGCCGAGAGCTCGTCGGCGCGCCGCGCCCCTTCCATCAACAGCGACTCGACCGGCACCCAGGTCACGCACTCGCTCTCCTCGACCTCGCGCTCGCTGAAAGAGAAGCGCCCGTCTTGCCAGTTCAGTATCTCGTAAATGAACTCCTCGACCTGGAACTTGGCGTACTTGTCCAGGTCGCGCTGATCCACGACGTCCAACGATGAGAATATCCCGATCCAGCCGCGATCGGGCGTCTCGGCGTGCAGCTGATCGGCCCGGTGCAGGTCCGCCTCGGTTATCTTCCCGGCGTTCAGCAACATATAGCCAAGCCGCGGCGTCGACTCGTCGAGGTCCGCGTCAACCACGGCACCGTTCTGAAACACGATCGCGCCCCGTAATCCTGCCGGCTCTGCCACGACTTTCAACTCCCCCGTCTTCCGAGACAGGTGCAAGAGTTGAAAGATGTCGTGAAGCGCAAACTCGCGAAGGGACCCCTCAATCGGCATCAGGAACCACTCCGGGCGGCGGGCGCCGGTCGTTTGAAGCCAGCTCCTTGCACGAGGCAGGCTTGAAGCCGCGCTCGCGCCGCATGCTCGCTATCAGGGGCAACTTCGATCACCCGGTTCCAGTGCGCCAGCGCCTCTCGATAACGCCCCGCCTCCGCGGCCAGCAGGCCGACGCGGTAGCGCACGGCGGGACGATCGGGCTCGAAGCGCATCACCCGGTGGAACGCGCGCTCGGCGTCGGCCCGACGGCCTTCCCGAGCCAGCGCTTCACCCAGCATCACCAGTGCTTCGAGGTTCGTGGGCTCCGTCTCGAGGAGATCCGCGATCAGGTTGATCGTCTCGCGCGTCCTTCCCTGCCGCACCATCAGCTCCGCCAGTACCAGCACCGCCGCGTTGTAAGTCGGAACCAGCTCGATGGCCCGGCGAATCTCGGCCTCGGCCTCGCGATACGCCCCCTCATCGATCAAGATCCGGCCCAGCTCGACCCGCGCCGCGGCGTAGTCCGGGTCCTCGGCCAGCGCCCGGCGATAGGCGTCCTTCGCCCGGCGCCGGTTCCCAGCCGCCAGCGCCGCGCGCCCCACTTGCCGGTGCACCATCGGGTCGGTGGGCGCCACTCGGGCCGCCTGCTCGAGCACCTCGGCGGCCCGCGCCCCCGCCCCGGTGCGGATGAACGCCTCACCCACGGCGAGAAGGTCGGCAACGTTGCCCCCGGCCAGCGGCAGCAGCTGTTCGGCGGCGGCCCGCGCCGCCGGCGCCCGGTCCAGACGCAGCAGGCTGCGCGTCACGCCCGACAGCGCCGCCGCATCCCCAGGACGCAGCTGACGCGCCTCCTCGAACCGCTCCAGCGCCTCACCGTACAACCCCCGTTGCAGGTAAGCCTCACCAACGATCAGCGCTCCCTCCGCCGGATCCGCCCCCCGTCGCAGCGACCGGGTCGCTTCTTCGAGAGCACGATCATAGAGGCCGTTGGCCAGATAGTCACGGGCCGGCTGAAGCGAGACCGGTTCGGTCTCGGGCTCGACCGGCGGCGCTTCCAGTGTGCGAAATGCGGTCTCCAGCTCCGCCGGGTCGAAGCGAAAATCGCGGATCCCAGGCCCCTTCGCCTCGACTCGTTCCGGCGCGGCCAGCTCCGGCGCCCAAACCTCGCTCCCCTCGTACTGCAGATCGATCGAAAGCTTGTAGCGGGGCGCCGCGTAATACGGATCGAGCTCGAGCGCACGTTTGGTCTCACGCAACGCCCCTTCATGATCCCCCAGCCGCGCCAGCGCGAAACTCAAGTTGTAACGGGCCGGGGCGAAGTTCGGGTTCAGCTCCACCGCCCGCACAAAGGCGTTGCGCGCTTCGGGTATCCTTTCCAGCGCCATGAGCGTGTAGCCGAGCCCGTTCCAAGCGTCCGCTCTGCTCGCGTCGGCCTTCAGCATCCGCCGGTGCAGCTCGAGACTGCGTTCGGGCCGTTCGGTTCGGATCCAGAGCAGACCCAGGTTGAGCTGCGCGTCGTCGAGCTGCGACTGCGCCTCGAGGGCACGCTCGAATGCGAGCTCGGCGCCGGCCAGGTCGCCTCGGTGCGCGCACAGCACGCCGATGTTGTTCCAGGCCAGGGAGTAACGCTTGTCGATTTGCAGGGCGCGGCCATAGCTCTTCTCCGCATCGTCCAGCCGCCCCACTTGATGTAAGGCGACGCCCCGCTCGTTCCAGATCTTCGGGCTTTCCTCCACCGCCGAGAGCAGAGCATCATAGCGCGCCAGCGCGCCCCGAGCGTCCCCTTCCAGCAAGGCCAGCTCGGCCTCCGCCTGATCGATTAGGGTCGCCGACTCACCCGCCTCGCGACCGCGCTCAAACTCCTGGCGAGCCTCCTCGTACATTCCGCGGGCACGGAATGCGACACCCAAACTGTAGTGTGCGAAGTCACGCTCGAGGTTGGCCGCCGGCTTCGGCGGCCCACCGGTCAGCTCCACGTACTGAGCCGAGCTGTAGCGGTCGAGGGAAAGGTTCGCCTGCGCTCGCGCCGCCGCCGGATTCAACTCCGCCGCCCGTTTCCCGTGCAGCGCGGCCTTCTCCGAGTCGCCGATCTCGCCGTAGATGAAGCTCAGCAGCCGGTGGGCATCGGCCAAGGACGGCTTGAGCTGCAGCGCCTTCCTGAGGTTGGCGATCGCCTCCTCGTTCATCCCCTGGTTGTAAAGAATTTCGCCCAAGGAGTAGTGGACCGACGGATTCTGCGGATCGACTTCCCGCAAGCGCTCGAACCACTCGATCGCGCGCTTCAGCTCACCCCGGCTCTTCTCGGCGTTCCCGAGCCACAAGAGCACGCGCTCGTCGCTCGGTCGGCGCTCGAGAAGCCGTTCCAGCAAGCTGAGCGCTTCGTCGGTGCGTCCGGCCTGAAGGTAGGACTCAGCGAGTCGCAACAGCGACTCTTCGTCGTTAGGATTGGCGCGCAGCCGGCCGACCAGCTCGGCGATCTGACGATCGTAGTAGCCGGTCTGGTGGTAGGCGATTTCGAGGTTGCGCCGGGCGACCTCCATCTTGCCATCGATCGCGAGCGCCTTTTGGAACTGCCCGATCGCTTCCTCGAACAGCCCCTTTTGGTAGAAGACCACCCCGAGGTTGTTGAACGCGCCCGCGTCTCCCGGATCGATCCGCTTGGCGAGCGCCCGGAGAACCCGCAGGTCTCCTTCCGACTGAATCGACCTTGCCATGCCCTACCCTAACCGCGCCGCCCTCAGTATCACATCGAGGCTCGCCGGATCTGGAAGCAGAACGAAGTGCCCGGACATGCCGGTGTCGCCCGGCTCGAAGCGGAAGCGTGTGGCCAAGATGATCACGAAGCTGCGCTCGTAACCGAAGTTGAGGTACGTGGTCGAGAGGATCGCCGCGCAAAGGTCGATGGCCAGGCTGGGAACCGACGGGATGAGCATCAATCCGAGCAGATCGGACAACCCGTTCAGGTACGCACCGGTCAGAATGTTCGCCGTCTCTTTGAGCGTGGACTGCTCCAACTCGCCGAACACCCGGGTCGTGCCCGGGGCTCGATTGAGTAGCAGGTCGGTCAGGCTGGCCGCGCACTCCTTATCGAATAGCAGCAGGCTGCGCCCCGTCAGATCGCCGAGCACCTGCATCAAGATGGCCGCCACGACCCCATCCGCTGTCCCTACGGCGGCCGCGGCTTCCTCGATCGGCCGGATCTCGACTTCGGGCACGTCGATCATCACCCGGCGCTTCGTAAGCTGGCTCAGGGCCGTCGCGGCATGACCGGCGCCGATGTTCGCGACCTCTTTGAGAGCATCCAGCTCGAGCTCACGCAGACGCTGTGCCTCGCTCATGACCGTGTCCCGCGCATAGGTGGAACCGGGCGACCCGCCGGGCGCATCCGCTACGCCTCGGTCAGCCGGCCGGCGTCGAGCACCAGGGCCGGGCGACCGTCGGGCCGGACCGTGGCACCGGCAAAGACCGGAATGGTGCCGCGGGGCGTATCGAATGGCTTGATGACCACCTCCTCCTCCCCCTGGAAACCATCCACCGCGACGACGCTTCTCCGCCCACCGAAGTCCAGCGCCACGAGCTTGAGGACGCCCGGAGATCCCGCTTCGCTCGCTGCCTTCGGGCTCGACCCGTTCTCGAACAGTCGCCCCAGACGCTTGAGTGGCACACGTCGGTCGCGCCAGGTCACCCACTCGCCCCCATGCGCCCGCTCGACCTCGGTCTCGCTCAGCTCGAAACTCTCACGGGTGAAGGTCGCCGGGAGCGCATAGACCTGGCCGGCCACCCGCACGATCAGAGCCGGCACGATCGCCAGGGTGAGCGGAAGCTCCAGGCGAACCTGGGTGCCGGCTCCCACCTCACTTTCCAACTCGACCGATCCGCCCAGCCCGCGGACCATCTCTTCGACCACGTTGAGCCCGACGCCGCGCCCCGATAGAGTGGTGACCTCGATCGCCGTCGAGAAGCCGGGACGCGCCACGATCCGGAACAGCCGCTCGTCAGTAAGCTCGTCCGCATCGTCTAGCAGACCTTCGCGCCGAGCCTTCTCGATCACGGCCTCGCGGTCGATCCCCCGCCCGTCGTCTCGGACGACGATCACCACGCGGGATCTCTCGCGCCGCGCTTCCAGCTCGACACGGCCGGCTCGCGGCTTGCCGAGCCGCTCTCGTTCCTCGACCGACTCGATGCCGTGGTCGACGGCGTTGCGCAACAGGTGAACCAGCGGATCGGCTATGGCATCGAGCAGGGAACGATCGAGCTCCATCTCCTTGCCCGTGATGACCAGCTCGACTTCCTTGCCCGCCGCGCGCGCCGCATCCCGAACCACTCGCGGGAACCGATCGAAGATCTGCCAGACCGGGACCATTCGGCTTTCGACCACATGGACCTGCAGCTCGGACACCAGCCGGCCCGCCCTCTCGACCAGCTCCTGCAACGCATCGGAACCCAGCTGCCCGGCCAAAAGGCGCAGACGATCGCGCACGATCGTCAGTTCACCCGTCAAGTTCATCAGCGCGTCCAGCCGGCGGCTGTCGACGCGTACACGGGTGGCATCGGACCGGCGCGGTGGTGCGTCCCGCGCCACGGGCGGTTTGTACCATTTCGGGGGAGCGGCCTGGGCAGGCTCGGCACGCTCCGCCGCCAGTCGCCACCGCACCAGCCGCTCGATGATGACCTCCGGTTCCGGCGGCGCCTCTCCGGCCACCGTGGCCTCCACCACCGTCCCCAGCAGGTCGATGCTTTCGAGTAGCAGATCGATCAGTTCGGCGCTGACCGTCCGGCGCCCGCCTCGCAACTCGGCCAGGACCGATTCGATGTTGTGGGCGAGCCGCATGGCCGCATCGTACCCCATGGCCGCGGCCATGCCCTTGATCGTGTGGACGGAACGGAAGATCGCGTCAAGCGAATCGCGATCCTCAGAGTTCTTTTCCAAGGCCACCAGGGCGCGATCCATCTCCGCCAGGTGTTCGCGCGCCTCGGCTGCGAAAAGTTCCGCGTACTTCGCCTCTCGACTCATCCCAGCAGACGCTGCACCGCTTCCAGCACCCGCGACGGCTGGAACGGCTTGACCACGAAGTCTCGCGCACCGGCCTGGATGGCCTCGACGACCAGCCCCTGTTGGCCCATGGCGCTGCACATGAGGATCCGAGCGTCGGGATCGGCCTTGATGATCTCGCGCACGGCATCGATTCCACCCATGTCGGGCATCACGATGTCCATCGTCACGAGATCCGGCTGCAGCTCCTTGTACTTCTGCACGGCTTCGAGGCCAGTTGCCGCTTCTCCGATGACCTCGAATCCCGCCTGCTTGAGGATGTCGGCGATCATCGTCCGCATGAAGATCGCATCGTCGACGATCAATACCGTGTGGCTCATCGCTCCCCTACCCTTCCGTTTCTTCGGGGCGCGGCACGGCGGCGCCGCGCGCGACAGGCTCCAACACCCGATCGATCAAAGCCGCAACGTCGAGCTCGTAGTAAGGCCGGGCACCGAGGTGGCCAACGCCCTTTACCACATCCCGTGCGTGCAGGGCCGCCAACAGAGCCTCGGGCACGTCCGGGCCGCCAGTCGGGTACGGAGCGATCCCCAGCACCCGATCGACCTCGAGGGCGACCTGTCGGCCGTCGCGCTCGAATACGACGAGCGCGACCTCCTCGCTCCGGCGGGTGGGCAATCCCAAAACCGGACCCAAAACACCGGCCACGAGCAGCTGTCCGCGCAAATTGATCAGACCGGAGACGCCTGACGCGGCGCCGGGAACGGGGGTCGCCTCCAACGGTTCCAAAACGCCGCGCAGCTCCCGCGCGTCCGCTGAAAACATGTAATCGCCGACCTCGAATAGGAGCTGACGCCCCGCGGAGTCCGACACCGACGGCAACCCTCTGAACTCTGTGGGAATTGGGGGAGGGATCGCGGTGCAGTAGCACGCGGAAGTATAAGTTTAATAAGCACTAACGCGGCGGTCAACTCGCCCGACGGGCCCATTCCGCCGCCTCGGCCAGCTCATCGGGCAAATCGACCGAAAAGCTCAGACGGCGCCCCGTCACCGGGTGTTCGAAGGTCAGCTCCGCCGCATGGAGAAACTGGCGTGGCACGCGCCGCGCCAGCTCCTCGGCCCAGCGACGCCCCGCCCCGCCGAGGCCGCGCTCCCAACCGCTTCCATACTGGCGGTCCCCGACGATCGGGTGGCCGATGTGGTGCAGGTGGACGCGGATCTGGTGGGTCCGGCCCGTGTGCAGCCGCACCCGCAGAAAATCGGCTGCGGTCCACCGTTCCAGCCGTTCCACCTCAGTAAGCGCGGGTCTTGCTCCCGGCACCACGGCCATGCGCTTGCGGTCGCGGCGATGGCGCCCGACATCCGCTTCGATCCGCAGCCGGTCCTGCGCCAGGTGACCCCAGCAAGCCGCGAGATAGCGCCGTTCGATCCGCCGACCCGTCAGCGCCTCGGCCAGGCGTCGATGAACGCGCTCGTCCTTCGCAACAATCAGCAACCCCGACGTGTCTTTGTCCAACCGGTGGACGATACCGGGGCGGCGGCGTCCGCCGAGAGACGAGAGACGGTCGATGCGATGAAGCAACGCGTTGACCAGTGTGCCTCGGCTGTGGCCGGGCGCGGGGTGGACCACCATGCCGGCGGGCTTGTTGACGACGATCAGCCCCTCGTCCTCGTACAACAGGTCGAGCGCGATGTCCTCGGGAAGGGCCTCGGGCGGCTCGGGCGGAGGGACCTCGACGACGATGACGTCGTCGGGCTCGGGCTGGTAGCTCTTCTTGGGAATCTGGCCGCCGACTTTGACACGGCCGGCCTCAATCAGGTTGGTGATCTGGGAGCGGCTGAGCGGGAGTCTCTCGGCGAGGAAGCGGTCGAGCCTATCCTCGGAAGGCTCGACTACATGGACACGATAGGTGAGTTCCCCATCCGGTCCATCAACTCGTTCCACTCTTTTCACGATCGCGCCGCTGGTCCTCTGCCCACAACGAGGCGAGTAGCAGCATCGCGCCGATCGTCACGGCCGTGTCCGCCAGGTTGAACACCGGCCAGCGAACATCGCCGATCCCGAAATCGAGGAAATCGACCACCCCCAGCCGGGAGCGGATCCGATCGATGACGTTGCCCAGCGCGCCGCCGGCGATGGCTCCGATGGCAAACAGCCGGAGTCTGTCCGTCGCGGGTGTGTGCCGGTACATCATGGCCAGAACGCCCAGGGCGATCAGCGCGAGAGTGAGAAAGATGATGCGCGAATACGGCCCCAGATGCAGACCGAAGGCCGCGCCCGGGTTGTGGATGTAGGTCAGGCGAAAGAAATCGCCCAGAACAGGAATCGACTCGCTTATGTGGAGCGTCTGCTGGATCACGAGTTTGGTGATGAGGTCGAAGAACAGAACCAGCCCGGCCGTCCCGGCAAACGCCCCGAACTTGCCGCGCAGGCCAGCGATGTCAGCCAGCTCCTGCTTCCCCAGCTCTTCGACCCTGGGGTAGCCGTCAGGAGTCATCGTTCTCTTCGCGTTCCTTGCACTTGATGCACAGCCGGGCGTGCGGCAACGCGTCCAGACGCTCGAATCCGATATCCGATCCGCAGTCCTCGCAGACGCCGTACGCGTCCGGCCTCTTGTAGAGCCGCCGGAGCGCTTCATCGATGTGGTAAAGCAGGCGCCCTTCCTTGCTGGCGAACAAGAACGCTTTTTCCCGTTCCATGGCGTCGGTACCCTGATCCGCCATGTGAAAGCTGTAGGCGGAAAGATCGCCATCCGATCCTTGAAGTGTATCGGCGAACGACTCGTCAAACTGGGCCAGCTGCTTGACGATCTTCGCCCGCTCTTGCAGAAGGCGCTTTTCGAAGTACGTCAGGTCTTTCTTTGTCAGCCGCATGTCTCGCTTCCCCCAGTTCCTCGCCCCAACGGCGCTGAACTTCAAACGCTC